>PMHI01000621.1 GCA_003156615.1 Acidobacteriaceae bacterium
CCAGCCGGATCCAGTTCCACATTCCCAGCTTGAACATCATGTATCCGTTCGCGATCACGCCCAGGATTGGGACCAGCGGCACCCAGGGCGTGCGAAAGGGCCGCGGCTGGCTGGGGTTGGTATAACGCAACACCATCACGGAAATCGACACGATTACAAAGGCCAGCAGTGTGCCGATGTTTACCATCTTTCCGATATCTTCGATCGGAGTCACGCTACCCACAACCGCCGCCAACAGCCCCACGAGAATCGTGTTCTTCCACGGAGTGCGGAACTTGGGATGAACGGCTGCGAAGAATCTCTTGGGCAAAAGCCCGTCATTGGCCATGGAATAGAGCACTCGGGTTTGGCCGAGCAACATCACCAGCATCACGCTAGTCAGTCCAGCCAGGGCGCCCAAAGTAATGATGTTCGCCGCCGTGGTCAGGCCCCGGTCCAGGAAGGCCACGGCCACCGGCGCCTCGATGTTGATTTGCTGCCAGTGCACCATCCCCGTCAGCACACCGGCCACGGCAATGTACAGGACCGTACAAATCGCCAGCGAAGCAATCATGCCAATGGGCAAGTCGCGCTGCGGATTCTTGGCTTCCTGCGCGGTGGTCGAAACCGCATCGAAACCAATGTAAGCAAAGAAAATATAGGCAGCGCCCGCACCGATGCCGGCGAAGCCGTGGGGCGCGTATGAGTGCCAGTCCGTCCCCCAGTTCGCGGTATTAATGTAGCGTGCGCCTAAGGCGATCACGAAGAGTACAACCGAAACCTTAATCACCACGATCCCAGTGTTAAATCTTGCGCTTTCTTTGATACCTACAACCAGAATCGCCGTGATCACGAGCGCAATGAGGAACGCCGGAAGGTTGAAGCCGATATCCATCCCAAACAGTTGCGGCGCGCCCAGCAAGTCATGGGCTCGCTGTAACAATTCGGGCGACTGCGCGCTCACCAGCGCACTCACCCGATCAAGAAACGCCTGCGTCCCCGGTACCAGGCCAGAGTCCCCAGCCTGCGCCATTTGCCTGGCCACAATATTCTCGGCGGTTTTCAGCGCCGTCCAGTGATCGTAGGCCAGCCACAGCGGCATCTTGATGTGAAAGATATTCAGCAGTTCGATAAAGTGATTCGACCACCCCGAAGACACCGTGCTCGCGCCCATGGCGTATTCGAGCGTCAAGTCCCAGCCGATAATCCAGGCAATTAACTCGCCCAGCGTGGCGTAGGCGTAGGTGTAGGCGCTGCCCGCCAGCGGAATCATGGCCGCAAACTCGGCGTAGCACAGTCCGGCAAATGCGCATCCCAATCCGGAGAGAACGAATGACAATGTCAGTCCCGGACCGGCGTACTGCGCTCCCAGCCCCACCATTACGAAAATGCCTGCTCCGATAATCGCGCCCACGCCCAGAGCGGTGAGTTGAAAGACTCCCAGCGTCCGTTTGAGGCTGTGTTCGCCCGTCTCGCGAGCTTCCTCCATCAGCAGGTTCAACGGCTTGGTTGCGAACAGATTTGCCATTCGTTTGGTTTCTCCTTAGCGCTACACCGATGCACGCTTTGCGCCCGCGCTCCTCGACCACGCGTAATATACCGGGATGCCCAGCAGCACCACAATCAACCCCGGCCACGTGTATTGCGGTTTGTAGCGCAATAGTACGACATCGATAAATAAAGCCATCACAATATAAATCGCCGGCAGCAACGGATAACCCACCGCGCGGTAGGGCCGCGGGGCATCCGGGCGCGTCCGGCGCAGCACAAACAATCCCACAATCGTCAAAATGTAGAAGACCAGCACGGCAAAAATAATGTAATCGAGAAGCTGCCCGTAGCTGCCCGAGACGCAGAGCAGGCACGCCCACACCATCTGTACCATCAGCGAAACCGCCGGCGTCTTGTACGTGGGATGGAGCTTGGCAACGCTGCGAAAGAACAGGCCATCTTTCGCCATGGCGTAGTAGACGCGAGCGCCGGAAAGAATCAGCCCGTTATTACAGCCGAAGCTGGAAATCAGGATGGCCGCCGCCATCAGCAGGCCGCCTGCGGCGCCGAACATCTGCGTCATGACCGCGGTTCCTACGCGGTCTTCGGCGGCATACTTAATTCCCCGTCCCAGAATGGTTGCCGCGCCCGGCGCTCCGTCGAGGGGCAGCGCCATCAAATAAATGAAGTTGCAGGCAATATAGAGGGCAATCACCACGCCCGTACCGAGCGCCAGCGACAGCGGCAGATTTCGGCTGGGATTCCTTACCTCACCCGCGGTAAAGGTCACATTGTTCCAGGCGTCGGCGGAAAACAGAGAACCCACCTGCGCCACGGCCAGAATCGTCAGCGTACCGACCAGCACAACTGGTCCGCCCACTCCCACTTGCACGGCATGCTGCGCGCCCAGTCCCGCACTCCCCCAGAAATGCCCACCGAAGTTCGCTGCCAGCGCCTGCGCATTTCGCCCCAGCGCCAGGCCAAACAACGCCAGTGCAAGCAGCGCCGAAACCTTGGCCGCGGTAAACACATTCTGAATGCGCGCCCCGGTTTTCACGCCAAAGATATTCACCACCGAGAGGAAGACCACGAGCAGGATCGCGGCCAGATTCTGCGTATTGATTCCCACGTCCATGTTGCCCAGCACCATGGGCCCCAGAGGGATTGGCGGAACCCTCCAGAGATGAAGAATCCAATGGGAAGAAGAAATCGCAGGAAAGAAAACCCCCAGGAACTTGCCGAAAGCGACGCCTACCGCGGCAATGGTGCCGGTCTGAATTACGAGGAACAGCGTCCAGCCGTAGAGAAAACCCCACAACGGTCCGAGCGCTTCGCGCAGGTAAACGTACTGCCCGCCGGCTCGCGGCATCATCGCCGCCAACTCGCCATAGCTGAGCGCGGCGACGATGGTCATGAACCCCGCCACTGCCCAGGCGCCAATCAGCAGCGCGGGCGAATCCACCTCGCGGGCAATCTCCGCCGAAACAATAAAGATGCCGGAACCGATCATCGACCCCATGACCAGCATGGTGGCGCTGGTCAGGCCCAGGCCCTTGACCAGTTCCTTATCTTGCTCACTATGAATTTCCCAGTCGCTGTCGGCAGCCGGCCGCGTTGTCGGTGTAGTCAGGATCCCTCCCTACCCGAAGGTGAGATGACTTTACCTCAAGACGCGGAAAAATTCCTCTGCTGATTTCCGAGGCTCCCGTAACAGATCGGATATCACCACCACGGAGTCGGCCCCGGATTCAATCACGGAAGCGGCATTCGAGCGCGTGATCCCTCCAATGGCAACTAAAGGCCTCCGGGTCAAGCGCCGTGCCTGGCGCACCCCTTCGATTCCCACAACCGGATCAGGCAGTTGCTTGCTGGCCGTCGAAAACACCGGCCCAATGGCGAGATAGTCCGCCGAAGTCTGGTCTGCTTCGCGCATCTGCACTGGATTATGCGTCGAAATCCCAAGCCATCGCCCGTCGCCGATAATCCCTCGAGCCGACTCCGGCGAGAGATCGTCCTGCCCCACGTGCACACCTTCGAACTCCGCGATCAGGCACAAATCAGCGCGGTCGTTCAGGATAAGTCTCGCCCTCCCGCCCACCCGCTGTTTCAGTTCGCGCGCCTGCTCCAGTATCGCGCGTGCGTTCCCGCTCTTGTTGCGGTATTGCAGCAGCGTGCATCCGCCCGCGACCAGCTCCTCGGCGAACCATGACAAGTCTTTGGTCGTGGAAAAGTACGCCGCATCCACAATGGCGTAAAGACGAGGAACCGAGATCACGCTGCCGAATCCTTTTTGCCCGCCGCCAGAAATCGCTCGATAAACCCCGTATCAAATCGCCCGGCGCGAAAGTCCGGATCAGCCATAATCTTGCGGTGCAGCGGAATGGTCGTGTAAACACCCTCGACGATAAACATCTCGAGCGCCCGCGTCATTCGCGAGACCGCTTCATTGCGGTCCCGGCCTCGTACAATTAACTTCGCGATCAGCGAATCGTAATAAGGCGGAATCACGCCCTCGGTATACGCCGCCGTATCCACACGCACCCCGGTTCCTCCCGGCGGATGAAACGCCGTGATCTTGCCCGCTGACGGGGTAAACTTCTCGGGGTGTTCCGCATTGATCCGGCACTCAATGGCATGTCCGCGGTGCACAATCGGCGCCTGCAGCACGTCCCGCATGTGCGCGCCCGCCGCGATCATGATCTGGCTCTTCACCAGATCCACATCCGTCACCATCTCCGTCACCGGGTGCTCCACCTGAATGCGCGTGTTCATCTCGATGAAGTGCAATCGGCGCTCCTGGTCCATCAGAAACTCGATCGTTCCCGCATTGGTGTAGCCGATTTGCGCCAGCGACTGACACAANNACATTGCCATGCTCATCCGCCAGCACCTGAAACTCGATGTGCCGCGGCCGCTCGACATACTTCTCCATGTACAGGTCGCCATTGCCGAAGGCGCCCGCCGCCTCCGACTGCGCCGCCTTGAATAAAGCCGGGAGTTCCTCTTCGCTGCGCACAATGCGCATGCCGCGTCCGCCGCCGCCCGCAGAGGCCTTCACGATCACCGGAAAGCCGACCTGCCGCGCCCACTCGACGGCTTCGCCGTCGGAGGCGACGATTCCATCCGAACCCGGCAGAATCGGCACGCCCGCCTGTTTCATGGCCGTACGCGCTTTTTCTTTTTCCCCCATCAGCCGCATCACTTCCGGCCGCGGCCCGATGAACTTGATCCCGCTGATCTCGCACACCTCGGCAAAGTTGGCATTCTCCGCCAGCAATCCGTAGCCGGGATGAATGGCGTCGACGTTGGCAATCTCCGCCGCGCTGATCACCGCCGGAATGTTCAGATAGCTCAGCGCCAGTTGTGGCGGTCCGATGCAGATGGCTTCGTTCGCGAAGCGCACCGGCAGAGAATGGCGGTCCGCCTCGCTGTAAATGGCAACCGTGCGGATGCCCAGCTCCTTGCACGCGCAAATGACGCGCAGGGCAATCTCTCCGCGATTCGCAATCAGGATCTTCTTAAACATGAAATCGGCTTCCGGCCTCGGGCTTCCGGCTCGGAAAAAGATTCTGGCAGCCTGGCTGCTGTCGGCCGGGGCCATCAGACAAAGAAAAAGGCGCGTCTCGGCGCGCCTCAACAGCGACTCCCGGTCTCACTTCTTCGGCCTTATGGCAAACAACTCCTGCCCGTATTCAATCGGCTGGCCGTTCGTCCCCATCTTCTTTACGATTTCGCCAGCCAGGTCGGACTCAATCTCGTTCAGCAGCTTCATCGCCTCGACAATGCACAACACCTGCCCGGCCTCAACCATGTCCCCCACCTTGACGAAAGGCGGAGCGCCCGGCGAGGGCGCTTCGTACAGCGTCCCCACGATGGGAGACTTCACGATGTGAAGGTTTTCTTCCGGAACCGGCTCGACCGGCGGTACGGCACCCGAGGCCACCACCGCGGGCGCGCCGGACTGAGGGACGGTCACGGCCACGTAGGGCAGTTCCGCACGTGTCTCGACCACAGTGTGGCCGGCCCGCTTGATCTTCACCTTAACATCGCCGCGCTCCAACTCGAACTCGGCGATGTCTTTTTCAATTAAGAACTCAATGAGTTCTTTCAGCTCTTTTTGATTCATCCGTGTACGGTGGGACCACAGCTTCAGGTGTTAGGTGTTGGGGTTGAAGTGTCAGGCCTTTCTGTCCTTGGTGCCACGCAATTCTCTGGTCTTCCACCTGGCCTTACGCCAGACCGAACACCTAAGACCGATCACCCTAGACTGCCAGGAAATTCTTGCTGGTCGGAGTCAATACCTCACAACCGCCCTCGCTGACGGCCACCATATCCTCGATCCTCACACCCCATTTGCCGGGGAAGTATACTCCCGGCTCGATCGTGATGACCATGCCCGGCTCGAGCTCTTCCTTCTGCCCGGCCGCAACCCGGGGTGCTTCGTGGATCTCCAAGCCTACCCCATGGCCGGTCGAATGCGTAAAGTAACGCCCCAACCCAGCCTTGCGCAATGCTTTCCGTGCCGCCGCATCCACTTCCCCGACGCTGATGCCCGGCCGCACAGCCGCAATCGCTGCCGCCTGTGCCTCCTTCACCGATTGGTAGGCGTGGCGCGCCTCTTCTGCTTTCGCGCCTGAAGCCGCGCCCACCCATACAGTGCGGGTCTGGTCCGAGCAATAACCAGCGAGTATAACACCGAAGTCGCAGACCACGAACGCATCCCGCGCGACGGCTTGCTCCGTGGCTCTGCCGTGCGGCAGTGCCGACCGTGCTCCCGAAGCGATGATGGTAGGAAACGACATCTCGGCCGCGCCCGCCCGGCGCGCCCCGTACTCCATCTCCGCTGCCACGTCTGTCTCTTTGACCCCTGGCCGCAATACCTCGAGCGCGCGGTCGAATAGAGTAGCTCCCAACTGCACCGCTCGGCGAATGAGCCCCATCTCATCGGCATCCTTCACCATGCGCGCCCGCTCCACCAGCGCCGGCGCATTCCGGAACCGCAGGCCGGAGGGCAGCAGATTCGCCAGCCGTTTTCTTTCCGCTACGGTCAGGTGTTCGGCCTCAATCCCGATCGTCCATCGCTTCGATCGCTTCTGGCGCGCTCCAATCCACTCTCCGAGCGCGTTCAGCACAGCCTGGCGTGCGACCATCACCCGTGCCCCCTTCACTTCGTCGCGCCCCTGCGTGTCGTAGCGCACGTCCGTGAAAAAGACGCTGCCCGCTTCCGTCGCGAGCAGGAAACCGGCGCTGCCGGTGAAGCCACAAAGATATCGGATGTTGGGAAGATGGCTGACCAGCAAAGCATCCAGCCCACTGGGAGCGAGTTGCTCCCGCAGTTTCTTCTGGCGCGCAAGGAAGTTCATTCGGGATGAGTTTAGCAGGCGGAAGAGAAATGAAGTACCGAGAACCTGGTGCAGATCAGAATCAAAATCGCTGCGCCCTCGACTGAGCTACTCGGTACTCGCTTCTCCCAAAACAAAACCGCCGGCGCTGACAGGTTCTTCAGGCCGGCGGCGTTAGATCTTCAACTGCGCACTACGTCTGAATGATTCGCGGCGTGATGAAGAAGATAAGTTCCTGGTTGGAGGTCGAAACCTGGACGTGTTTGAACAGGTTACCCAGGATCGGGATGTTGCCGAGCACCGGCACCTGATCGACTTCGATCGAGTTCTGCGTCTGGATGACGCCGCCGATCACCACCGTACCGCCGTCGGTCACCAGTACCTGCGTCGTCGCCTGCTGTGTGATCAACTCCGGGTTGCCCTGCACTTCTTGCGCGAAGTTCGGGGTTGTGTTCTCCACGTCCACATTGAGGAAGATCGTGTTCTCTGAAGTGATTTGCGGGACCACCGTCAACCGCAGGAAGGCATCGACGTAAGTTACGGTCGGAGGACCACCCAACTGCGCCTGGGTCACGATGGGTACGCGCACGCCCTGCTTCACCACGGCCTGGATATTATTCTGGGTTACAACTCGCGGCCGGGACAGAACCTTCAACAAGCCGCGGGACTCGGCCATAGAAAGAACGGCGTCAATGCGCACGGTGTTGCTGGCGTTCAAGAAGGTCAAGCCGCTGGTGGGCGCGGTCGAGCCCAGATTCGAGAACAAGGGAATGGACGATCCCGTCGTCGCGCCCGTCCCCGGTACCGTGACGTAGCCCGGAGTCAAGCCATTGACGGTCGTCGGTGAGGCACCCACGGATTGGGCACCGCCGATTGCGCTGTGGCCATTGCCCCAGCCGAAGCCGAACTGCGTTCCGATGTCGCGCGCGAACGTCCGCGTCGCCGCCACCACCCGCGCCTCGATCTCCACTTCCTGCGTCTTGCGGTCCAGCTGGGTCAGCAGGCGGTCAATGATGGGAATCACTTTCGGAATATCGTTGACGATAACGGCGTTGGTGCGCTCATCCGCAACCACGTCGCCACGCGCCGAGAGGAACTTCTTCACCGTCAGCATCACGTCTTTGGCGTGGGCATAGCTCAGGAAGCGCGTGACCGAAACTTTCTCCACCGCCAGCGCTTCCGCTTCCACCTGAGCGCGCCGCCCATCGGCTTCTTTCTTCAGTGTGTCCACGGTAGCGACGCGCAGAACATTGCCTTCCAGTTCCCGCGCCAGGTCGTTGTTCTTGAGCACGATGTCCAGAGCCTGGTCCCACGGCACATCATCCAAGACAATGGTCAGAGTTCCGTGCACCTCGGGATCGAGCACCACGTTCAAGCCGCTGATTTCATGGATCAGACGGAAGAAGTCTTTTAGATCCACATCCTTCAGGTTCACCGAAATCGGCTCACCCGTGTACCTGGGGCCGGTCGCAACCGGTAGCTGTCCAGACTGCTGCTTCTGTTCCGCCGCAAGATTGACGGCGGGNNGTGATGGCAGTGCCGGAAGAAGCGCTCTGCGACGCCTGTGCCGCATTCATGCTCACCGGCAGCATTTCTGCGGCCGTCTTATCGTCAAACTTCGCCGCCGCATCCTGCGCGCGTCCGGCAGGATCTGCCGCCGGGTCCACCGCCGTCTTCTTGGTGTTGTAAGCCGGCTCGACGAACACAAAATCGCTCGAGGAAGCCGCGGCCGCCTCGGGCTTCTGAGCTGGGGCAGGAGACGATGCGGGCGCCGCTGCAGTCTTGGGAACGACTGCGCTCGCCGCTGTCTCGTGCGCGTACAGTGTCAGCACCAGCTTCCCATCTGCCGTCGAGGTCAATTCATGGCGGCAGGCATGCTCCAGATCGACCACCACCCGCGTGGTGGGAGGCGTCTGGCCATCCATGCCGATGCGCACTCCTTTCACTACGGAGTTACCCACCGGGATGTAGCTCTGCCCCGTCGCCATGACGGTCCCCGGCAAGTCCACCAGGAGACGCGCCGGCGAGTCTGCCGTGTGCAGCTTGGGGGTCACTGCGCCACGAGCGCTGATTTCGACCCGGATCTCATCCGCCCCGCGAACCACATTGACGCGTTGCAGTTCGTTTCGTTGGCTCGCCGGTTGTGACGCCGGCGTCTCGGCCGCTGAAGCTACCAGCCCCAGCACCAGCCACGGTAGGAATACACTCAGCAATTGCTTTCGCATTTCGCTTCTCCCCAAGCGCGGGTCAGGCCCGCGTGTCCTTCTTTGAACTCGATTTTTGGCGCTCCGGCCTTGTCGGCCGTTCCCCGGTCCAACCCCTAAACAGCCGGCGTAAATATCCGCTTCACCACTTCATGCGTGAGCGGTTTGCCCAGCTTATCCTGCACTGTCTCCTGAAATACCACCGAGTCTCCCGTGATTCTGACTACGTAGCCGTTGAAGACGGGATCGTTTTCGTGCAGGAAATAGGCCTTGTTCAGGCTGTTCGTCACCACCGCGATGAAGCCGCTCTCGCTTTTCACCACGCCCCGCACATTGATCTGCCCGATCTCCAGGCACTTTTTCCCCGTCGAACATCCAGAGCCGCTCGATGTCTGTAGCACCGGACTGAAGAAGGGGTCGCGCTTTCCTGTCATCGCCCACTTCTTGTCCTCCGGCTTCTGCGCCACGGTCATCTTGCCGGTAGTGACCTCCGGCTTGCCCGCGACTACCGCCGGTTGCTTGGGCAAGAATGCATCGTGGGGTCTCCCCGCCTTGGTCGCCGGAGCAGCATTGCTCTGGGGACCGGTCGCGGGCTTCGCCGGCGATCCTGCCACCGGCTTGTCGGCCTGCGGGCCTCCCCCAAGCGCTGCGTTGGTCCGGTTGGTCTGTATCTGCTGCAGCGATTTCGCCACGCTGCGCGCGTTGTCGATGGCGTCCGGGTTTTGCCCCCAAGCCGCCCCCGTCATCATTGCCACTGCCAGAATGCCTGTCGTCAGGTTCATATGCGATTCCTATTTACTCACGCCTGCGTTCGGCGTTGCGGGCCTGGTTCCCGGACCCGCTGCGGGCGCCTCCAGGTCGTGACTAAAGAATGTCGTCGCAGTAAACGATGCCACCACACTCTCGTTCGGCGCGTATTGGTATTGGTGTTTCACCTTCGCATTGCTGGGAGTCTTCGTCGTGGACACCAGCAGACCGCTGATGTTCACGATGCGCTCCAGCTTGCCCACCCGGTCAAAGAAATTCAGCATGGAGTAGTACGGACCATCCAGCTCCATGTCGAATGGAACCTCCGAGTAGTACTCCTTCGCAACTACCGGCTTAGCCGCATAGCGGCGCACTTCCACGCCCGCCTTCTGGGCTTCGCCGTCCATCGTCGTGATGAAGGTGTCGACCTGCTTCTCATCCGGAACGATGCGCCGTTCGATCTCCAATTGCTGTTTCAAGTTGGCCAGCTGTGCCTCCATGTCTTTCAGCTTGGGACGATAGGACTCCAGTTCGTTGTTCTCCCGAACCTTGATCTCCACCGCATGCTGGGCCGTTGCGTTCTTGTCGCTCTGGTTCTTGAACATCGTGAAGTACAGCGCCACCGTTACCAGCGCTCCTCCCGCAATCACCGCTCCCCACTGCTTCAAGCCCGACAGTTCGTTGAAATTCGTCGCCATAGGTCTGCCTTTACGACTTTCCCTTCTCGCAGGTCAGCGTGAACTGGAATGCCTGCATGTCCTTGACCGCCTCGTCCTGATAGGTTTCTTTAATCTCCACGGTCTTGAAGTAGCCCGTCTTCTGCAGGTTCGCGATCAGACTGGCCACCGCGTCCGTGCTCAGCGCCGTGCCTTCCAGGTTCACGCTCGCACCCTGGTCATCCATCTTGCTCAGCCAGACCGCTTCCGTTCCGTTCACGGTCTCGCCCAGCATGGCCAGCAGGTTGACCGGCCCAGCCTGGCCGGCGCGGAGCGAATCGATCACGTCCACCCGCCGCTTGTAGCTGTTGGCCTGGGTCTGCCGCTCNNAGGAAGCGAGCCTTCACGTCGCTGAGTTCGCGATTTTTCTGTTCGGCAGCCGTCATCTGGTTCGCGATCGATTTCGCCTGCCGGTCCAGGTGGTACCAGTAGCCGAAATTCAACGCTCCGGCCACCACCAACACCACCAGCACCTTCAGTTTGGGCGAACCGATGTCGCCCATCTCCATCGTGGGCATCGCGGCTGCGCTGCCGCCGGCGCGCTTGTTTTTTCCCTTGGAACTTTCGAGCAGATTGATTCTGATCATAGGGATTCAAAGCTCCTCAAAGCCAGGCCCACTGCGACCGCCAGTTGCCCCGGATTCTGCTCCACCAGCTCCGCCCCGCGGCCGTCTGCCGGCGGTATCACGCGCTGAAATGGATTTAACAATTCGACCGGCATCGAAAATTCCTGCCGCAATGCTTCCATCAACCCCGGCACCTTTGCCGAACCGCCGGCCAGGTAAATCTTCTCGATGTGCTCACCCGCCGCGCTCGCCCGGAAGAAATCGAACGTCTTCTGGATTTCCAGCACGATGATCTCGGTCACCTGCTGCAGAATCGGCGCCTTCGCGTCTTCGCTCACCGTCCCGACCTTCTCGCCCAGCTTCAGCTTCTCTGCGTCGTCGAAGTTCAGGTCAAGTTCCTTCTGCAACGAGTCCGTATACTGGTGCCCGCCCACGCTGACGTCGCGCGGGAACAATGGGGTGGTCCCCTTCACGATGTTGATGTTCATCACGCTGGCGCCCAGATTCAACAACGCCACCACCTGGCCCGGCGCCGGCTGATAGTTGTACTCGTAGCAGTTCTGCAGCGCCAGAGCGTCGATGTCCACAATAGACGGAGTGCGTCCCGCCATCGAGAGTACGTTGGTGTAGTTCAAAATCTTGTCCTTCTTGACGGCCACCAGCAATACGTCCATCTGCGGGCTGCCCACATCTTCGGATAGAATCTGATAGTCCAGACTCACGTCCGCCAGATCGAAGGGAATGTGCTGCGCCGCTTCCTTCTCGATGGTCTCGGCCAGTTCCTGATCGCTCATCGAGGGCAGCGAGATCTTCTTCACGATCACCGAGTGCCCGCTTACCGCCGTGGCCACGGACTTGGTTTTGATCAGGCAGTCGGCGAACAACTTCGAAATCGCGCTCGATACCGTTCCCGAGTCCACGATCATTGAGTCCACCACAATGTCAGAGGACAGTGGTTCCAGACCCAGGTGCGCCACTTCAATTTGCCCACCCTTCTTCTTCAACTCCACAGCCTTGATGCTGGAAGAGCCCACATCCAGACCTACTATCGTCTTCGATCCCATTCCAAACATGTGTGCCCGCCTTTTCTACTGTGACCCGGCGGCCTTCGTCGCCGCCTTCGGTTTATGTTTCGATCCCGTCTCTACCTGGCTCGACTTCTCTTCCATCCACTGGTCCAGCTTCGATTTTTTGAAGCGCCAGCGGTTGCCCAGTTTGAAGGCGGGAATCTTCTCTTCCCCTACGTACTTGTAGAGCGTGTCCGGACTCACTCCCAGATAGTCCGACGCCTGACGAATGTTCATCACTTCCCGCGAGTCGGCCATGGTTTCCTGACTTCAGTTCCCTGCCTCCCCACCACAACCTCTCCCGCGCCGCTATCGCCGGCCCGCCGGGCTTACCCTGGCAAACTTCCTTCACCCTCCATGCCTGTCCGGAAGGCTCTCGGTGTCCAGAGGATATATCAGCCCTGAAAGACCTCGGGTCAAAGCGAGTTTCCGATTCTTATGGGCTTTTATGCCCATTTTCTGGAATTCGCGAAAAGGCCGGCGAAGCAGTATATCTATATGTTGTGGTATTGGTCCATCTATACGCAATTAGAAGTAGTATTTGGGCGAGGCATAGCCCGTCACTCCCGAATTGGTCACTAAAGTACNNTGCGTCGCGGGAGTACGAGGGCTTGCCGCCTGCCCGGAAGGATTTCGTGGCGGAGAATTGACGGTTAAGCTTGCGGTGCGGAGAGGAAGCCGCGGTGATCGGCGTGGAACCAGCCGCAACGCCCGTGGCCTACCCTCCCGCGCGATTGTCGCCACACCCGGTTTCGGACGAACTCCAGGTGGCGGTGGACAGTCGGGTCTTGCACCCTACTGCACGTCGGAAACCTTGCCATTGAGGAAAATCACTTTCATATCTTTGTAGTAGTAGATCTGCTTGGTGCCCAGAGTTACTTTCTTGTCCGGTTTGCCCATGGCGGCTTCGACATCGTCCACGCTCATGCCCTTCTCGATGCTCACAGGTTCGGCTGCCGGCTGGTCGGCTCCTTGCTGCTGACCCTGATCCTGCGCTCCCTGCTGCTGACCCTGATCTTGTCCTGCCGCCTGTTGCTGCCCGCCTTTGTCGTCGCCCTTCTTGTCGCCCTTATCGTCCTTCGAGTCGTCCTTGCTGACGGTGAACACCTGCGCGATGATCTTTTGCACCGAGTCAGCGGTCGCACTCGCTAAAGACCCCTTGGGAAACTCAAACACCACTTCCGCCTTGTTGTAGGTCGGCGGATCGGTTTTGTTGCAGGTGTCGCAGGCGACAATCCCCAGGGTCACGTTGTCCTTGCTCACGTTCACGTCGATCTTCGTGGGATAGACTTTGTCCCCCTTGGCAAACAAGTGGGTCGTCTGCTCCTTCCCAAAGCGTCCCATGATGGACTTTCGTCCGACCACCGACAGTCCGCCGGGACTTTTAATCGCTCCATCCTGATACTTCGACTTGAAGTCGCTTGAGTCCGAATAGGGCACGGCCAGGATTCCGCCCTTTTGGATCGCCAGCACCGTACCTTCCTCGACCACGGAATATCCACCCGTGTCCGATCCGATCTTCACCAGCTTGTATTGCGCCACCAGTTGATCCTGTAGCGTGGCTGCCTGCGCGCTGGCCCGCGCCATGGGAAAGATTGTTGCCGCCACTAGAACAAGTCCCGACATTAGATGGTGAGATTTCCGTAACATCGTAAGGCCCTCCGGTCCAGCTTTTTCCAAAATGATTTCTTAAAGCCCAACTCCTGCCTGTGTTCTAACCCTTAGCAGCCTTTTCCTTTTTCTTAACCACGGGGACGGGGGTGAACACCTGCGCGATAACCTTTTGCACCGAAGGCGCCGTGGCATTTACCAAAGACCCCTTGGGAAACACAAACACCACTTCCGCCTTGTTGTACGTCGGTGGATCGGTTTTGTTGCACTTGTCGCACGCGACGATACCCAGGGTCACGAGGTCCTTCTTCATATTCACGCTGATCTTCGTGGGATAGACTTTGTCCCCCTTCTTGAACAAATGGGTGGTTTGGTCACTGCCAAACTTTCCCATGATGGCCTTGCGTCCGGCCACCACCAGTCCGCCGGGAGCGTGGATTACCCCGTTCTGATACTTCGTCTTGAAGTCGCTTGAGTCCGAGAAGGGCACGGCCAGGATTCCGCCCTTTTGGACCGCCAACACCGTACCTTCTTCCACCACGGAAACCCCGTCCGTGTCCGATCCCATCGTCACCATCTTGAACGTCTTCTGCAGTTGGTCCTCCAGCGTGGCCGTTTGTCCGCTGGCCAAAGCCATCGGAAAGATCACGGCCGCCACCAGAACAATCCCTCGAATCAGACAATGAGACTTCTGCGACATGGTTGAACCCTCCCCTTAGCAAAGCGATTTCTTAAACCCAACTCCTGCTTGTGCTCTAACTGTCCGCACGCGCTCGGAGTANNTCTACAACCCCCCGCCCGGCGCCGTGGCCTCTGCTTTGACATCCGCTTCGACCTTGTCGGCATCGGCGTTCTCGTCCTTGATGTCCTTTGCCGCATCAGGATCGGCCTTGGGAGTTGGCACATCCGAAGCCGTCGTCTTGGTGTCCGGCGCCTTCGGCATTCCGTTCGTGCCTTGCTTTTTCGCCATGTCGCTCATGCCGTCGCTGAGCTTTTCCTGGAAGTGGTTGTACATTTCCTGTAAGTCATCCACTTTCACAGCCACAGTCGCTCCGGATGGGCAATCCCCCTTCTTGGTCGCCGACACGCTGGCGTTCACCGTGTTGTCGGTTGCGTCGGGGGTATCGGTAAGGCGCGTGACCACGTCGCCCGACGTTAAGCCACACTCCGCTCCGCTATTCACGGCAGTCACATCCGTATCCACCACAAAGGTGCGCTTTGCTGGATCCAAAGCCGCGGGTGGAGTCGTGTCGGTTGTCGCCGTCGTCGTCGTCGAGGTTGTGCTAGCTGCTGCCGTGGTTGTGCTGGCTGTCGACGCCTGTGCCTGCTGCGCCGCCAACTGGGCCTTCACTTCTTCGGCAATCGCTTGCTTGACCTCGGGAGTCAACGTTACCGCGGTCGAGGTTGTGGTTGTCGAACTAGTGTCTGTGCTGGCTGAATCGGTCGTCGCCGCTGCGTCCGCCGCCGGTGCCGGCTCCCCTGCTGGCGGTGGTTCGTGTGCCGCCGCGTACGCCGCCTGCAGATTCGCCGCGATCAGGTAGTCCGTAAGCCAGAAGTACGGCGCAGCATACACCGGATAAGGTGTAAACCATCCCCCGTAGAAGCCCCACCACGGCCCTCCCCAACCCCACGCTGAGACGCCCCAGGCCAGCGGCACGCCCCACGGCTGAAAGCCCCATCCATAGAACGCCGGGGCGAAAAAGAACCCTGGGTACCAGCCGTAGTATGAGCGTCCGCCCCACATGTAGCCTCGATACACGCCGACGTGTACCACGCCGCCCACCACAAAGGTACGCGAGTAGAAGGCGTGTCCACCGCGCGTCATGTAGGCGTGTTGCACATAACCGCCATGTCGACCGGCGAAGGTCCGCTCCCCGTGGCCACGATCATGCATGGAGGTGCGTCCGCCGTGAACGCCACGCTCAACGTGGTGGCCGTTCCTGTCCGCTGAGCGGACCGACCCATTACTACGAACGCTGGCGTGTCCTCCACCCTTCATAGCGACGTTGTGGGTCCCTGCCGGCGAATGCGTGCTGCCGTGACTGGCCGCTGCCGTGTGTCCACCGGCCGCCGTGTGTCCACCCGCTGCCG
>PMHI01000196.1 GCA_003156615.1 Acidobacteriaceae bacterium
GTCAACCGAGGAACCACTTCATGTTCGAACGGCGTGACTGCGGTCATCGAACGTGCGCTGAGCTTATGTCGTATCGGACCGCACTGCATGTAGATGATCGGGTGGTGTCCATCTTTGCGCTCAGGGGTTGCCGTCAGGCCAAGGATGTACCTCGCCTTTACTTGTTTCATCACCTGCTCAAAGGTGAACGCCGACAAATGATGGCATTCGTCGACAATGACGTGCCCGTATTCTGCGACGAAGTCTTTGACTCCCTCTCTGCCGTGGGTGCTTTGGATGATAGCGATATCCACGGTGCCGTTACGGTCGCTCTTTCCGCCCCCAACCTGGCCGATCAATTTGGCTGGAAGATTGAGAAACATCGCCAATCTGGCATGCCACTGATCCAGCAGCTGTTGGCGGTGAACCAGTACGAGGGTATTCACCTTTCGCGCCGCGATCAGCCATGCGGCCACTGCGGTCTTGCCGAAAGCAGTAGGAGCGCAGAGGATCCCTTCGTCGTGTTCAGCCATTATAGAAACAGCGTCTTGCTGGGATGGGCGCAATTGGCCGCAAAACTTCACGTCAATTGAATGTCCCGTGCACCGCTCGTCACGGATGTCTGGCTCGATGTGATGTGCTTCAAACAGCTCCATTACCTCGGCCAGACACCCACGCGGCAAAGCAATGTGGTTGGCGAGATCTTCGCCGCACGCAATTACTCGCGGCTTGTTGAATGTGGGAAGCCGCATTGCTTGGGCCTTGTAGAATTCAGGATTCTGAAATGCGGCCAAACGAAGCAGACGATTCAACATCGCCGAGGGCAGCCCATTCTTCTCGATATACAGAAGGTTTGCGCGAACGATTTGAACTGCGGGTGGAAACGGTCCTGGTATTGGGCGGTCTATTCTCTTTTGTGACGGCGGCAGAGCCCAGGATCCTGCGCGCCGTCGTCTACAATGCTGAACCTGACACCAATGAGATCTCCTCGTTTTTGAGCCTCCTGTACGACTGCCTCGACAGCATCACCCGACATTCTTTCGACGCTTGCCAGAAATGCCCACTGATCTTGGTACGGACGAAATTCTGAATCGACAAAAATACTGTTTCCCTCTGCACGAGGAACCTTTTGCAGAGGCAGAGCTATCAGGTTACCAAGACCTCCCTTGGGCATCGTGTCCTGGTTGGGAAAGAATCGGTCGTATGACTCCAGACCCAGTTGGTGGCGAAACTCCATGGTTCGGGTCAGGATTACGCAGCCCAATTTTCGCGCGGTGGTCGCAGGAACAGCTCGATTGAAGAATATCCACACGTGGCTGCCGTTTCCCGACCTAGAACGCTCTAAAATCGCTGGCACTTTCATCTCGCGACAGGCCGCGAGAAATGCGGCAGCGTCCTTCTGCCAGGTCTTTTTATCGAAATCGACCGCCAGGAGCCAGCAGGTCTCGTCCTGCAAAAGCGGATAGATTCCGACTGTATGATTCCCGACAAGATGGCCTCGCACAACGTCTTGGGTAAGTGGCCTGAACTTTCTGGTCTGGCGATCAACTTTCTTGCGGTCCTTGTCTTTGGCACGGAGATACGACTTCCAATCGCGATCTGCCTTCGGCATATATCCAAATCGGCCGTCGGCGCTCTCCCAGCGAACGGCATAAACATCGTCACGTCCATGGAAGAGACGGCGAAACAGCTCGATCCGCTCTTCCGCCGTACCGAATGCGGACCTGGGAGCTTCTTGCGCTATCCTTATGGTCTGAGGAGTCCCAGAAATCCCACTTGTGGATGAAATCTCCGGCATTCGTACACTGTGCTCGATTAAAAGGCGGCGTAGCCGACCATTTTCTTTACGTAGGCGCATCACCTCCGCTACCGATGCCTCAAGGTTCGGAAACTCGCTGTCAGTTTTGCTCAAGTCAAAGCCCTGCCCAGATGCGCCGCCACTTGCCTTCAAAATCACCGCAACATTGGTGGGGGAGGCGGCGGGGGAGTGCGAGCTGTTCCCGTGGGTGTCTCAGAGATCAGTGATCAGCAGACTCGTTTCGTTCCGATCGATGACCGCAAGAAGCTGACTGGAGCGGTGCTCATGGGCGCCGGTTTTGGTATGTGGCTCGGTTGGCGCAGACGGCGCTGACGCCGCGTAGGCATTAGAGCCAACTTCCACCGTGCACATCGAAACTTAGAGTGGATGTGAGCAAACTTTGGGGAAGGTTGTTCAGATGACGCGCCCCATGACTCGAGAGAGTGTTGGGGCGCGTTCGTTTCCTTCAGAACGAGATTCTAAGGGTCGATGGTCTTATGTCTTCTGTTGAGTCACTTCCGACTCGGCCTGCAGCCAATCGTCTACTTCATGCCCCTCTCCGTTAACCTGTCAATCGAGAACCGATAACCTGGTTTCTACTCCGTTTCGATTCTGCTGCATTTAGAATGCGGCAAGACACCCATCCCTTACACGAACGGATCGGTGCAAGGTGAGTTATCGCGCTAACTTCAGAAACGCGTACGCGGCTCATAGTCGTTGCCAACCGGCTACCGCTGACGCTCCGTTTGGTCGATGGTCACTGGACGACAGAACGAAGTTCCGGGGGCCTGGCCAGTGCCATGAACCCACTGCTTCGAAGAAGGGGCGGGGATTGGATCGGTTGGGCCGGCGATACCGGAGATGAAAATCCGGAAGAGCGCCGTGCCGTTCTTCAGGATTGGGAGCAGAAAGAGCAGTGTTTCGCGGTCGAACTTCCGACGGATGTCGCGACGGGATTCTATGAAGGTTATGCGAATCAGACTCTATGGCCGGTATTTCACAACTTTCCTTCTCAACTGAAGTTTGATGCGAAAGCCTGGGAAGCATATGTCGAGGCTAATCGAATCTTTTGCAAGGCGGTAGCGATGCGCTACAAGCCGAAAGACCTGATTTGGGTGCATGACTATCACTTGATGCTGCTTCCGCAAATGTTGCGTCAGGAACTGCCGGATGCCGCGATCGGTTTTTTTCTTCACATTCCATTTCCTTCTTCTGAAATCTTCCCGATCTTACCGCGACGGGAGGAGCTTCTGGAGGGCCTACTGGGGGCTGATCTCGTAGCTTTTCAGACCCATGGGCACTTGCAACAATTCCGTTCTGCCCTACTGCGGGTGCTCGGGACCGAAAGCAAGGTCGCGGAGGTCGCGGTCGGGGGTCGTCCCATTCGTCTCGAAGCCCTCCCCATTGGCATCGCTCCGGAGGAGTACACCGATCTGCTGAAGCACGACGAAACCACTGCTCGGCATTATGCCGAGTGGGTTGCGCGCTACAAAGGACAGAAAGTACTGCTCGCGGTAGATCGATTGGATTACACCAAGGGCGTGCCTGAGCGTTTGCGGGCATATTCCGATTTGCTGCGGTCGTCCGCCGAACTCAAAGGAAAAATCGCGCTGATCCAAATTGCCGTGCCCACTCGGGAGAGGATCGACACGTACCAGGAATTGCGCACAGAGGTAAACCGGCTTGTGGGTGAAATCAATGGAAAATTGGGAACGCCTGATTGGACCCCGGTTGTCTATATCAATCGTTCCATTGAGCGGGCGGAATTGGTGGCACTGTACAAGTTGGCGGATATCTGTTGGGTGGGATCGCTTCGAGATGGCATGAACCTGGTGGCGAAGGAATATGTCGCCTGCAAGCCCGACGGCGATGGTGTGCTGGTGCTAAGCGAATTTGCGGGTGCCGCGGCTGAGATGGGAGAAGCCTTACTGATCAATCCCTACGATGAGGATCGTACCGCGTCCACGGTCGAGCGTGCGCTGAGTCTTAATGAACAAGAGCGGAGGGAGCGCATGAAAGCCTTGCACAATAGGATCCTTCGCAACAACGTTTTTCATTGGGGGGACCGATTCCTGGCTTCGCTGGAGGAAGCTGTGTCAGCACGCGGACGTTATATCGACACGCAACCCAAGCGTCTTCGGCTATCGGAGATCCGAGATGCATATCTGCGCGCTAGCCATCGCTTGTTGATCCTTGACTATGATGGCACACTCACTCCATTTGCCAAACAGCCGTGGCAAGCTGCGCCTTCCTCGGTCTTGTTACGCCTTCTTTCTACCCTGGCGTCGGAGCCTCGCAATTGCGTGGCCTTGACATCGGGCAGGACGGCAGAAAATTTGGATCGATGGTTTGGTGCCGTTGAAAGCCTGTGGCTCATCGCCGAGCACGGTGCTGAATTGAAGCCTCCGCTCGCAACGACCTGGGAGTCCCTGCGTTCGTCAGTTTCGACCGAGTGGAAATCCACGGTAATGCCGATTTTGGAACACTTCGTCGATCGCACGCCCGGGAGCTTTGTGGAAGAAAAAAAATACGGGTTAGTTTGGCACTACCGTTTGGCCGAGCCAGAATTCGGCGATTGGCTGGCGAACGAACTGGCCTCGATGCTCGAAGCCATGCTCGCGGAAACGGAACTGAGAGCTTTCCGTGGTGACAAAGCCATTGAGGTAAGGCCGGTGTGGTCCAGTAAAGGCGAAGCATTCGAGCGCCTCCTCGCCGCCTGCGAGGACCGCGACTTTATGTTCGCCGCGGGTGATGATCGCACAGATGAAGATCTTTTCGAACGCATGCCAGACGGGGCCTGGACGGTACACATTGGTCCTGGGCCTACCCGTGCAGCATTTGTAGTGAGCGATTTCGAAACGGTACGCGAGGTATTGCAAATGTTTGTAAAATCCGACGGAGGCTCATGAAAGGCGTTGGAAACGCAGCGGTTATTTTGCGTCCGCTATATGTTCAACATTTTGCTCATAGGGGTCGTTTCCTGAATACCGACGAATAACAGCGCCGCTTGCTGACAGGGTGATGTGCTGTGCTTCTCCTGCCTGCCTGATCTTCACCCGTTTACGACTATCCGGCTCACTTCTCCAAAACCCACGTGGATCTTCTACGCCGGACCGGCTACGCGAGGGGAGATTTGTGCGAACATCTCGTGGCTAAACACTGAGAACGTGATTGCGCTCCTTTGACGTTGGCCGACATCGCCTATCCGAGCGAAGCTTCCATCGTCACGGGTTTGGCGACAATACTTAAAGATCACGTCTCGGTAAAGGTGAACAGGGCGGCAAGTGACCTAGCAAGGCTCTCGAGCGCGGCTTCATTTGGCAGTGTAACTGCGAGTCGCGGGCGGCCCTGCTCGTCGTGCTCCAGACACTCGGCGAGACGAGCTTTGAACTCGCTCGCCTTTTGCTCTGCACCGTTCGTTGGCTGACGCTGCGGGATCATCTCGCCGAGGAATGCGAATGCGGCAGCGACGAGTTGGCCTCCAACCTCTGCCACACGCGAGCGGCGAGCGAGCCGATCTGCCTCTTGCTGCTGCCGCTGCTTTTCCGTCTCATCTACTGCGGCGTGTGCCCTTGCGCCGAGCAGCACCTCGAGGCGCTGCTTCAGCTCTTCGATGCCCGATGCGAGTGCGACCTCCCGCACGTTAGATTCCATATCCAGCGCGGCGAGAGCTAGGTTATGTTTGGCCGAGAGCGTCGCCAGCAGCTTCTCCTCGATCGTCCCTTCCGTCACGAGCAAATAGACCTGCACCGGGTTCTTCTGACCCATCCGGTGCGCGCGGGCGATGCGCTGCTCGAGAACGGCCGGATTCCACGGCAGATCGACATTAATGACGGTATTCGCCGCCTGGAGGTTGAGCCCCGTCGAGCCCGCGTTGGTGGTGAGGAACACGCGACAGGTCGGATCGCGCTGAAACCGGTGCACCAACTGCTCCCGATTCTTCTGCGGGACGGATCCGTCCAACCTTACGAAATCGAGCTTGAGTCGCGTGATCTGCCGCTCGATCAAAGTGAGCATCGTTGTCCATTCGGAGAAGAGCACGATCTTGCGATCGTTTTCCGCGGCTAGCTCTTCCAACAGCTCCTGCAGCCGCTCCAGCTTGCTCGAAAAGCCCGGAGCATGCTTGTCCACGAGAAAGGTACTGTCCGCATTCATCCGTGCGAGCAGCAATGCTTTCTGCAGACGCAATAGGTCCATCTCCGAGATATACGACTTACGGACGATGGTGCTCACAATCTGCATCTGCGCGAGTTCGATGCCCGCTTGCTCATCCGTGGGCGCAATTCGCACAATTTCCGTCGTGCGCGGGGGCAAATCCTTCATCACCGCGCTACGGGTCCGGCGCAGCAGTACCGGCTTGAGTCTTTCGCGCAGCAGATTGAGATCCTTGTAACCCAGGATCTTGCCGCTCTCGTCGGCGACACGGTGACGGTTGAAGAATCGGAATGCAGGCCCGAGACGTCGGTCGTCGATGAACTCGACGACGGAGAAAAGATCGTCGAGCCGATTCTCCAGCGGCGTGCCCGAGAGCGCGAGCGCGAACGGCGAACGCAGGCTCTTGATGGTCTGAGCCGTCTTCGCTTCCCAGTTCTTGATGCGCTGGCCTTCATCCAGAACAATCAGATCCCACCTCACGAGTTCGATCGCGATAATGTCACGCAATACCTGCTCGTAGTTGCAGATGGTGAAAAAGCATTCGTTCCCGTACTGACTGCTCCGCCCCGCAGCGCTCCCTAACACGATCTGGCAATCGCGCCCGGAGAAGCGGAGAACCTCGCTGCGCCATTGGGCTTTCACGGACGCGGGGCAAACGACCAGGACTTTGCGGATGTCTGCTTCGCGCGCCAGCAGCTCCGCCATACCGATAGCCTGAAGGGTCTTCCCGAGTCCCATGTCATCAGCCAGGATCGCGCGCCCAGCGTTTGCTGCGAAAGCGATACCGTCCAGCTGATAGGGAAGGATCTCCACCTTCAGCAGCGTCGTGCGCAATGGATGAGATTTCGGATCGCGCCGGATCTCGCCGACCTTTGCCGCGATGCGCTGCAGCAGCAGACGGGTCTGGATGTACTCCTCCGCATCGGGATAGACCGTTACGGCGACGCCGTGTGCTTCGAGTTGACGAATGCATTTTAGCAGATCCGAGAGATCGGTGATCGGCCTATCGCGGATCGGGCGCACGATGCCGCTGGTCACGTCATCGAGGTGGGGCGGCAACAGGATACGCAATTCCAGCTCCTCCCCATATGACAGATGCACACTGATGTCCCGGCGCCGATACGGTCGATTGCGCCGCGAATCTGAGAATCGTCTTCGGACTTTTTCCAGCGCATGAAGGATATGCTTGCAGGTGCCGAGCGTGTTCTTACGGAAATCCGGGCACGAGCAGTACGACTGTCCTGGCTGCCACCCTCGCAGTGCGACCCGGTACGACTTGCCAGAGGCCGCATTGGTCAATGTGTAGTCGGTCCAGATCTCCTGACTGTCGAGAGACGTGAGCCGCATTTTCTCGGTCCGGGCGCGCTCTGCCCGCTCCGCGAGCGCTTGCGCTACCAGCGCCTCCTCGCTCACGCTTTCAACTGGGGCTCGCGCGGGTGGCGCTCCGGCCAGTCCCAGCGCGAGCTTTTCTTCCAGAATCAGAGAGAAGGCCGCCCCGGCGTGCTCACACGGCACCTCGCACGCGTCGCAGCGCCATTCGAGACGATGGCGGGCGGCCGGACTCAAAGTCAGCGTGACCGCCGCGCCGGCCAGAGTCAGCCGAAACATGTCCCGATCGAATTTGACCTGAGTGGTGAGGTCAATGTCGAATTTGCCGCCTGTGGCGATGAGGCGGTTACCCTCGGGGCCGAGCAGCTTCGCGGCTCTGGTGAAAGTGAGCCGCGAAAGTGTGTCGAACAGCGTCAGCTCGGCGCTCGGTTTCGTCAACATGAGAGGTAGGGAGTCATAGGGTAATTATTCCATTGGAGGTGCGAAATCCACCTCACAGCCGACGGCTTGCACTTCCGAGGTCCGGCTCGGATCCACTATCTTTGCTTCCGACTCACCCGCGAAGAACGTCGTGATCCGGATGTTGCTGAGGGGGGTCTTGACGACGACATGGTTGGGGCCGAACTTTTCTACTCCCATCACCCGTTTGAGGGAATACGACTGCTGGGCGGCATGCCAAAGATCCCTGGCGAAGCCTGGTGATTGAATGTCCAATCCGGCCTGCGTGGCCAGTTCGTCGTCCACCCAAGTCCCGTCGCGCAGGCCCCCGGTCTCGCAGCGCTTGAGGCGGTCATGAATCGTGTTGAAAGACAGGATGGAGTCCGACAGCATGTCTGCCTGGACCCGCAGGTACTTTCGCCATATTTCCGCGTTAGCAGGCGAGAGTTCTTCGGGCCGAAATCGCAAGCAACGGAAACGAGTGGCCTGTCCGATGCCCCGATAAAGCGAGACCTCTCCGGCCGGGACGCTTGGCTGATCCTCCAGGGAAGCCCACTGGTAACTACCATGTTGAATGAGCAGGGAACCGGGTGTGTCGCGAAAGTGGCGGACATGATGATAGGCCGCCATCGGCGTCCTCAACTCGTTGTCCGAAAAGAATCCGAACTGGCAGTATCTTTGCAGTGCCGATCCATCTCCTCTACGGGCATTTGCCCAGAAGTCGAAAAGGAAGCGTGCACTGCCCTTGAGGGGACTGCCGAAGTAGCGATGCTCGCGCAAATTGATCTGCGGATTGAAGATTCCCGGGAGGATCCAGGTGTACTGGAAGAAGTAGTCCCTCGCCGGCGGCTTGGTGGGGCTGTAGGCCAGGGGTCCTTCTGCGGACAGCCACGGGACGAGGTATTCCGAATCGATGACGGTGGAGGTAGAAAAGCGAGACCGTGCAGCCATAAGGAGCTTCATCCTACACCGAGCAGCATTTGAATGGCACCGCGCGTTTCGGGGCTCAGACTGGAAAATTCATCCTCCATGAGCAACCCCTGCGAGCGAATCTGGGCCAGCATCGTTAGTGCATGAGAGCGCCGCGGATTGTCGAAGAGACGCGCCATCTCCCGATCACGTTGTTGGAGAATCCTGAAGATTTGGAGGTAGCGCGCATGGCGACTCGTCGCGCCATCGTGCGAGACACGGTCGATCTCGGCAAGGACACGCTCGCAGAAGCGTTCGAGCGCGAGCGGATGCACGCGCCGCAGCAGTTTCCAATCAGGTTCCTTAATCTCCCGCATAGGGTTTCCCTGCACTGGGGCAGTGCCAGTGTAACGCGGGAAGCTGCGGCTTGTGACGGTCCCCGCGAGGTCGGTGTTGAAAGTCTTTGACAATTTTGATAATGATGTCCCCTCGCGGACTCAATGGAAATGTCCCCTTAAGCTCCAGCCAAGGAGGTCTTGTTGAAGAGGACGGCGACGAGCACTCGTGACCTGGAGCGAGTGGAGGTAATGGGACGAGTTGCCCAGGAGGGCCTGAACTTGGTGGATGCAGCAGCCATGATGCAGTTCAGTTATCGCAAGAGTAAGCGTATCAGAGCCGCGTCTCTACGGCCATTTGCGTTCCACTGACCAGCAATTTGAAGTGGGCGCTGGCACCGGGCAATGTGAGCTTGTCCACGCGGGTTACTGGATTGCCAAAAGATTCCGTCGCGAACGTTTCGCAAATCATTTCCTTAGACAAGTCCATCCTGAGTGAACGCGTCAGCAGCCTAACACGTCTTGAGCTGGAATTGCTCTTTTCGGGAATCGATCTAGTCCTTTGCAAATAGGCCTCATAGCCGACCCAGCTAAGTGCGACTTGCTTCCGGCATTCCGGGCAATCGCCTCGACAATAGCGGGCGCCTGGCGCAACAGTTAGGATCCGGGACGTACGCCGTCTTCTCATGTCTTCAACCGTCTCATTCATGCTCAATCATGCCAGTTTGGACCTTTGTAAACCCGCGGAAGATCAGTGCGAAATCGGCGTCCGAAGGAATGTAACTTCTTTTATGTAAACCCTGTGCTGGTTCGCAGGCATTTCACCGTCAATTCGTGGAGGTACCTCCATTGAGTCGCTGAAAGGAAAGCCGCGTGAAAATGAAATTGACCCCTGGTGCGTTACCGGGGGGTCGCATTTTTGGACCTTGACTCGATTGTAAATTGCTGAAAAGAAATGGTCGGGGAGAGAGGATTTGAACCACCGACCCGACCCTGGTCCCGAACTATGGAAGTACAAACTCCAAGTGCTTTGTCTGGTGTCGCTTAGGGATCGACGCATCCATTTTTCTCTCGCTCAGTTGCACCGATCTTGTACCGAACTGCAGACTCAATAGCTGTGTCGCCTGGAATCAGAAGGAGCTTCTATCTTGTCTGAGTCCTTGTTGCCAAAATGGCCTCATAGTTATTACAATAGTAATAACAGGTCGGAGGTCAGCTGTGGTCGAACTCAAGGTCCGCAAATTCGGGAACTCGCTCGGAGTTGTCCTGCCGAAAGAGGTCATCAATCGTCTGCACACCCGGGACGGTGAACCGTTGTTCCTAATCGAAGCTTCGGAGGGTGGCTACCTGCTCACGCCTTACGATCCCGGCTTCGAGGAAAAAATGGCGAAGGCGGACGACATCATCAGCCGCTACCGCAATACACTCCACGTTCTCGCAAAGTGAAGGAACCAGTCTGGATCGACGAGCGCGATGCGCTTGCCCTGCACGATCGCCTGCTCGCGCTGCACGGCGGGGCGGTGGGATTGCGCGACGATGGCTTGTTGAAATCAGCTCTGGCTCGGCCGCAACAGCACTTCGCCTATGCCGAGTCTCCCGACATTGTCGACATGGCCGCCGCGTATACGTGGGGCATCGTGCGCAACCATCCTTTCGTAGATGGCAACAAGCGCACGGGATTTGTGGTGGGAGTCCTGTTTCTCGAACTCAACGGTTATCGCTTCAACGCTAGCGAGGAAGACGCGGCGCAAATGGTCCTGGAGTTGGCGAGCGGGAACCTCGACGAAGCAGGCTATATCGCTTTTCTTCGCGCTCATGCATCGCTCGGAAAAAAATGAAACAGCATTTCCGTGCCCAAAGACACCGCAGAAACGAACCTCTCTCTCAAAGTCTGATTCGCACCATGGTGGGTGAACTGAAAACGACACATGATCCGCGATTCTCTACGGGACAGGGAAATCGGCCGTTGCAGGAAGTTGTTTAAGCGCCCTTGTTTCTTCGAGATAATTGGTCGGGGAGAGAGGATTTGAACCTCCGACCCCCTGGTCCCGAACTTGGGGGAGGGAAACCAATTTCGTTGCTATTCAACCATTTGAGTGGTGCTTCAACCGTCTATATTCTTGCTCAATCACGCCAGTTTTGGCGTAATGTAAACCCTGAATTGCAATCCTGAACTATTTACATTGAAACAGGGGGGATAATCTGTTTGTGAGCGCCCCCCCTCTGTGCAGCCTGTGTGGATTGTCATTGCGCAAGGCGCGCGCGGGCCTGGGGAAGTCAATGNNGTCAATGCATTATGAAAAAGCGCCCCTCTTCAGAGGATCGCGGCTGTGACGGGCGCCGCCTCCGCTCTGCTGCGCTGTGCAGGGCTTCGCTCCGCTACGGCGGCGCTTAGTGGAATAACTGTTGCGGTGTACGCAATGGGAAGAAGTGCAGAAGGACATAGTCAAATCGTCTGGAGAATGGCATTTTACCTTGAGGGGAAAGATAACCGTTAGCAGGAATACTCCCCCCTCAAGGAGGCAACTCAAATGAGTTATGACGTCAAATATATCGGAATGGACGTGCACAAGGAAGCGATTGTGATCGCCGTCCAGAATGAGAGCGGGAAGCTGGTGATGGAGTCCGTCATCGAAACCAAAGCCAGCAGCATTCTGCAGTTTCTCCACGGTCTACGGGGCGAACTGCATGTGACCTGGGAAGAAGGAACCTGGGCCGCCTGGCTGTATGACCTGCTGCAGCCGCATATACAGCACATTGTGGTGTGCAATCCGCGGCGCAATGCTTTGTTAAAGGAGGGCAGCAAGAGCGACAAGGTGGATGCGGGCAAGCTGGCCGACTTGTTACGCACCGGGATGCTGCGACCGGTCTACCACGGGGAAAACGGACTACGGACGCTACGCGAGTTGGGGCGCAGTTATCAGAACATCGGCAAAGATTTGACGCGCGTGATGAATCGATTGAAGGCGCTGTATCGCGGCTGGGGCATTCCTTGTGCCGGCACCCAAGTCTATGCTGCGCGCGCTCGGGAGGAATGGTTAAACAAGCTCCCACAAGCCGGGGTGCGCCGCCGCGCAGAGCTGCTCTATCAACAACTGGATGGATTGCAGGCCTTACGGCGAGAGGTGCGACCCGAGTTTTTGGCCGAGAGCCGGAAACATAAGGCCGCGAAACTGCTGCGCCAGATTCCCTGCATCGGTCCGGTTCGAGCCGCCCGCTTGATCGCGCTGATGCAAACCCCGAACCGGTTCCGCAGCAAGCGGCAACTATGGACCTACAGTGGGCTGGGCATTGAGACCCACGACAGTGCGCAATACCGCTTTGTGAGCGGACAAGTGCAACGCTCCAAGAAACCCCAGCAGGTTCGCGGGCTGAATCGAAATCACAACCATGA
>PMHI01000444.1 GCA_003156615.1 Acidobacteriaceae bacterium
AATTGCTTTCCTGCCCCTGAGAGGGCACGGAAAGACCGAAGGCACAACAAGCAATCGGAATCACGAGCAACGACCGTCGGATGGATACCCCCACAAATTTCGATTTCATTCGCAATTTGCCTTTTCGAGACAGGTTCCAGGGAATTGTATCGCTCCTGAGACAGATTGCGAGACCACAGGGACGTTTGCGCAGAAAAGGCCAGCTTTCCGGTAAATTCGGCCTGTCTTGCCATAGCCCTCGTCGCTCATCCAGGCCCGACCCAGGTGAGAATTCGAGTTCCGGTTTCGGGCAGAACATGAAGCGGTTTCCTGATCGTCGGTCATGGAACCACTCTCACGGGCACCCGTCATCTCCGATCGACCTGAAATTTCCCGAAAGTACGATGATATGAAGAACAACGAAGAACAAACCTAGCCTCCGCTCGGGCCGTACCCGCTTTGGGTCGCTTCCATCGGCACACTTTCGCGGCGAGTTACTTTCGGGCAATCCGCATGCCAGAATTAGTAATTTCGATTGGACTCAGCGTACGTGCGAACGTAAGGTTGCTCTGCGGGAGTTTGCAAAGGCTGGGTGGCGCGATTTGCAAGACTGTGTCCTAGCGACCCCCCGAGCACATCGTTGAAGGGCGTCTGTGCCGTGACATTGCCAGACGATCGTTGCGCTCTAACAGGGTGTTGACGAGTTAGACGCTCCAGTCGATTGTGGTGGAAAAGACCACCTCAAGCCCAAGGGCTCTAATAAAATGGAACGGGGAAGCCTGGGATTGGAAGAGAGTCGCGAAAAAGTTCAAGAATTGGGTGTCATCGGTCCCGTGCGCGAGGTCACGCACGTCCTCACCCTGGAGCAAATCGCCAACCTTGCGGCGAAGGAGGGACAACCCGCCGAGACCTTGCTGAACGTCGTCGCCTTGATTGCCAAACGGTTTGAAACCGACGTTTGTTCGGCGTATCTACTCGAGCCGGACAGAGCCAACCTGGTACTCGCCGCAACCGTGGGGCTTCGGCGAGAGTGCATCGGCAATCTGCGAATGGCAATCCACGAAGGACTAGCAGGGCTGGTGGCGGAACAGGTGGGACCTGTTGCGGTGGAGCAGGCACAGAGTCACCCGCGTTTTAAGTATTTTCCGGAAGCCGGCGAGGATGCCTACCAGTCATTCCTCGGGGTTCCACTCATCGAGCGTGGGGTTCTACAGGGTGTTCTGGTGGTTCAAACCCTGGAGCCCCGGGTTTTCCGCGAAGATGAGATTCACATGTTGAGCCGGGCGGCGGCCCAGGTCGCGCCGGTGGTGAGCGAAGCACGGATGTTGGATCGCTTCATCGCTCCTGCGCAGGAACGCCTTTGGGCGCTGGCGCGTAACCTTTGGTGGAGTTGGGACCACGATGCCGTAAGCTTGTTCCGCGATCTCGACCCGGTACGCTGGAAGCAGCTCAACCAGAATCCGGTTTCGCTGCTGGCGGAATTTCCGCTGGCGAAACTAGAGAGCCGCGCTGCGGAACTCGTCCTGCACAGCCGCATTAATTACGCCTACCGCCGGTTGCAGGAATACTTACAGGCGGACCGTACCTGGGGCACACGGCATGCCGGGGTCTTGCGGCCTTTGCCTGTGGCCTATTTCTCGGCGGAATTCGGAATCCATGAATCACTTCCGGTCTATTCCGGTGGACTCGGCGTACTTTCCGGAGACCATATTAAGAGCGCATCCGATCTCGCGATTCCGCTTGTTGGCATCGGCTTGTTCTATGGACAAGGGTATTTTCGCCAGCGCTTGGATCATAACGGCTGGCAGCAGGAAGAATACCTGAAGACCGATCCCACCCAATTGCCTTTAGAAGTCGCGATCGGCACGAATGGCCGTCCCGTCACGGTACAAATCCAGACCCGCAGCGGTTCCATTCATGCCAAAGTCTGGCGCGTCGAGGTGGGACGCTGCGATCTTTTCCTGCTCGATTCGGATGTTGAAGAGAACACTCCGGACGACCGCGAGCTAACCTCCCGCCTCTATGGCGGAAACGCTCGCACGCGAATCCGCCAGGAGTTGTTGCTTGGCATCGGAGGCTTCCGCGCACTTACCGCCATGGGTATCACCCCTGGCGTTCTTCACCTGAACGAAGGACACAGCGGATTTGCGGTGCTGGAAGCGATTCGGACTCGCATGGAGGAAGAGGGCATCGGATTCGACAGCGCGGTGCCACGCGTGTCGCGGGAAGTGGTCTTCACGACCCATACCCCCGTACCTGCAGGCCACGATCGCTTCGATGCGGAGCTGATCGAAGAGCACCTTGGGCCTCTGCGCGAAAAGCTGGGTCTTTCTCAGGAGAGCCTGATGGGGCTGGGNNCAACCAGCAGGAGACTTTCTGTATGACGGTGCTGGGTCTGAGAGTTTCGCGCCGTGCCAATGCAGTTTCCGCCCTGCACGGCGAGGTATCCCGGGCGATGTGGGCCGGGCTGAGTCCGGGTAAACAGGAAGACAAGGTTCCCATTGGACACATCACGAACGGAGTTCATGTTCCGTCCTGGCTGGCTCCGCAGATGTTTCGCCTCTATGATCGGCATCTAGGAACGAACTGGCACCAGCGCAGCAGCGACGCCCGCACCTGGGAAGGCATTGAGAATGTGGATGACGGCGAACTTTGGGAGACGCACCTTAGCCTGAAATCGCAACTGCTCGAGTTTGTACGCCGCCGAGCGGTGGAACAAGCCGAGCGCCGCCTCGAATCACGAGAGGTCCTGCAGAGGCTGGGTAAAGTACTGAGTCCAGACGCACTCACCATCGGATTTGCCCGCCGCTTTGCCACCTACAAGCGAGCCAACCTGATTCTCGCCGACATCGAGAGCTTGGCTACCATGGTGAACGATCCCAAACGGCCTGTGCAGTTCATATTTGCTGGCAAAGCACATCCTAACGACGAACCGGGCAAGCGGGTTCTACAGCAGATCGCCGAATTGATGCGCAACTCACGGTTCGCCGATAAGTTCGTCTTTGTCGAAGACTATGACATCAACGTCGGGCGTTATTTCGTGCAGGGCGTTGATGTCTGGCTGAACAACCCCCGGCGTCCGTTGGAGGCATCGGGTACGAGCGGCCAAAAGGTGGTTTTGAATGGCGGATTGAACCTTTCTGTTCTTGATGGCTGGTGGGCTGAGGCCTACGACAGCATGAATGGATTTTCCATCGGGACGGGCAGAACGCACTCCAACATGAACGTCCATGACACGCGCGACGGAGAGGATTTACGTCGGGCCCTTCGAGAAGAAGTGATTCCTTTGTTCTACCAGCGTGATCGCGACGGTCTGCCTCGCGGCTGGATCAGGCGCATGAAGCGCACCATCCGCACGCTGGGCTGGCGCTTCAATGCCGACCGCATGGTGATGGACTATACGCTTAAATGCTACGTTCCCGCAGCTGGGGGCACATCCAGCGACATGAGGTTCTCCGGGTGAAGCTGAGGGTGTTCGGCGTGAATCGCTCCTTCGTTTGTGGGGATAAGAAAGTGGTCAAATGTCTAAAGCCGTCGTAATCCTGCAAGACGATCCCGCTCGTGCCCAAAACTTGGCCTCCCAGATCAGGTCGGTTTCTGATGTTGTATTTATTGCGCAGTCGCTGGCCGAACTTCAGACAATAGCATCGCAGTTTCCCATCCCAATCGGAGTGCTGGATCTGGGGTTGGTAACCTTGCAAGAAATCGTCTATCTGCGTCTCCACTTGGGCATGCAGATCGTTTGCACTCACCGCACACCAGACGAGGTTATGTGGACTGAGGCAATGGATGCGGGCGCGCTCGACTGTTGTTTTAACGATGACGGGCAGGCTATCGGCCGCGCAATTCACCGGGCCGCTCAGCTTTGCAGTCAGCCTCGGTAAACACACGCGATTACACGCACTGACATGTGGCGGATACCGAGCCAACCGGAAATTCGCTTCTGATACGACACTAGGACATCTCGCGAAAATGCCCCCAAAACCTGTTGCGGGCTTGCCTATCCGCGAACTCGAAAAGATTCAGTTTTTGCTTGGCCACGCTTCTGTTCAAACAACCAAGATCAGTTCTGATCTGCCACCTGTATGGCTAGCCGAAGCTGATAGTCGAGGTCAGATCTGCTGAGCAAGCGCCCATGCAGCACGATAGCGTTAATCTGCTGCAAGGCAGCCACGTCTTTAGTTGGGTCTTGGTCGGGCAAGAGCAGATCGGCAATTTTGCCTAGAATTACGGAACCATAATCGGCACTTCGGCCCATCACCTTCGCGGGATTCAGGGTCGCTGTCTGTAGGACCTGAAGTGGTGTGAGCCCAGCAGTACCGAGGGCTTTCAGTTCATCCTGCAGGCTGAATCCCGGAACACGGTCGGCAGCGATATCAGATCCAGCCAGAAGAGTCACTCCATTTGTCTGCAGCTTCGCAATAGTCTTCTGTAGCCGGGGCAACATGGCTTGGAAGTCCTTAAGGTCCGAGGCCGACATGGGGCGCACCGGAACGCGTTGCGACTTGGCGACATAGCGGTAGTTTGGACGCTGATCGGGGTTCCGATTTGCATGTGCGGTTGCGATTCTGTTTATCCCACTTTTCACCCCGCCGCGCAAGACCGAAAGCGACCGGGCCTGAGACCGCAACCGGTCATCCTAGGAAAACGCTCGGCTGCGCAAGGGGCAGGGCTTGGCCGCCTCGAAGACCGAATTCGTTGCTTTCCAGAAAGCCGCGTAGAATGCGCGCCCGTACAGATTAATGTGCAGAACCCTCTTTCGCAGCCCTGTCTGCGAAAAAGCGTAGGACGTTATCATTCACAGAAAGAGGTTAAATCGGAGAATAGAAGTATCCGTGTCCGTCCGGTAGAAGGGCAGGCTCACGACACCTGACCTTCTCTATGCCGCTATTCGCGGACCCATCTTTATCAATTCACCAAGATTGACCATCAATTCATCGAAAAACACCTGATCCTTGGTAATGCGCAGAAAAACAATGGATCGGTGCGCTCTGCCTCCTCAATTACTCCCAGGGCGAGCCGGTCCTTCACCGAGCCCAGCAGGTTGAACGCCTCGACCTTCACATAGAGGTTCACGTCCGGGGGCCAGCCGATTGATCCTTACCACCGGAGAATTGCCGATAGTTTCTGCGATGTTGTCGAACTTGCTCACTTTCTTGACCTCCGAATGCACGCGATTGTACAGTCATGACGCAGCCGCTCACGACCAATTTTGCGGATAAAGAAAATGTGTGCCGGCCGCAGCTCAGTGGCGCTTTGGCAATTCGCGGACAAGTTGGGAATCTCAGGCCTGGCGCCGTCTTGGACGCTTTTGCTGAAGGCCGTTCATGTCACAAGCGAATAACGTCATAGACCGTATCTCTCCGGTGGCCATCTCGTCGGATGAATTCCGCCGCGCCGGACATCGGCTCGTGGACCAGGTTGCCGAGTTTCTGGATTTGATCCCTGCATCCCCGATTACCCGGGGCGAATCGCCTTCCGCCATTCGCGAGGCGATGGATGCCGCGCGTCCGCTGCCCCGCGAGGGTTCGCCCACAACCGATCTGCTCGATCGCGCCGCCACTCTGCTCTTCGACCATTCGCTTTTCAACGGGCACCCAAGTTTCTGGGGCTACGTCACCTCGTCACCGGCTCCGATCGGGATGTTGGGTGACTTTCTGGCCTCGGCGGTGAACGCCAACTGCGGAGCATGGCTTCTCTCGCCCATGGCGAGCGAGATTGAGGCGCAAACAGTGCGCTGGATTGCTGAGATGCTCGGTTATCCCACTGGCTGCGGGGGACTCTTCGTGAGCGGCGGCAACATGGCCAATCTGGTGTGCTTCCTCGCGGCCCGCGCAGCGAAAGCCGGATCTGACATTCGCAGCAGGGGTGTCGGCGGCGCACGTCTTCGCGCCTACTGCTCGTCGGAGACCCACACATGGATTCAGAAAGCGGGTGATATTTCAGGGCTCGGCACAGACTCAATAAGCTGGATCCCTGCCGACCAGGAATTTCGAATGGACATGGAGGCGCTGCGTACCCGCATTCTCGAGGACATTGAGACCGGCGACAAGCCATTTCTCGTCATCGCCAACGCCGGCACCGTCAGCACCGGAGCCGTTGATCCGCTGAGCCGGCTTGCTTCCCTCTGTCGCGAATTCGATTTGTGGCTTCATGTCGACGGCGCCTACGGTGCCCTTGCTGCCATCGCGCCCGAGTTTGCAGCTTTGTTCGCGGGCCTAAGCGAGGCCGATTCGATCGCAGTCGATCCGCACAAGTGGCTGTATGCACCGCTCGAAGCCGGATGCGCTCTGGTGCGCGATGTTTCGAGTCTCCGTGGCGCATTTGCCTACCATCCGCCTTACTATCATTTCGGCGTCGAAGCGATCAACTACTTTGATCTCGGCCCGCAGAATTCGCGAGGATTCCGGGCCCTGAAGGTTTGGCTTGCGCTGCAGCAGGTGGGGCGCGACGGCTACGCGCAGATGATCTCCGACGACATACGCCTTTCGCGCGCGATGTACGAGTGCATTGCCGAGAACCCGGAACTGGAGGCGCTGAGCCAAGGATTGAGCATCACGACTTTCCGCTATGTTCCACCCGACCTTCATCGAATGGACAACAACTTTGCGGACTATTTGAACGATCTGAATCGCGAACTGCTGACGCTTCTGCAACGGGGCGGCAAGGCTTACCTTTCAAATGCCATTATCGGGGGCAAGTACGCGTTACGGGCCTGCATTGTTAATTTCCGAACCACGCTTCAGGACGTGAAGGAATTGCTGCCGCTCGTGGTGCGGCTCGGCAAGGATCTGGATGGGGAGATGAGGCGACAATCCGAACCTTAACCCGAGAAGAACCCACCAAAGTTGGTAATCGTGGATGAAATCGTCCCATGTATCGGCTGCTCACCCACCTGCTCAAGACCGAGTCGTAACTGTCAGTTGACGCATTCAGGTCAATGCACTCATCGGAAACTGGTTAGGCGCCCCTACAAGATTAGTCCTGAAAAACGCGCCAGGGTCTAGGAATGCCATTGGGCGCATTTCGTGGCGGCAGTCCACTTGAGCGAATAGTCGCCATTTCGGACAAAACGACCACAAACCTGCCGCCCCGCTTGTCAACCCCAGTAGC
>PMHI01000374.1 GCA_003156615.1 Acidobacteriaceae bacterium
GCTGCACAACGAAGCCGACATCCTCCGCAAAGATATTCGCGCGGGCGATACGGTGATCGTGCACCGCGCCGGCGACGTGATCCCGTACGTGGTTGGTCCCGTCCTCGAGCTGCGCCCAAAGGGCACGCGTCCGTTCAAGATGCCCGAGCGTTGTCCGGTCTGCGGTTCGGCCGTCGAACACCCCGCCGACGATGCGTTCTCGTACTGCACGAACATCTCGTGCCCGGCGCAGCTACGCGAGCGCATCCGCCACTTTTGTTCGCGGGGCGCGATGGACATCGAGGGCGTCGGCGATGTTTTGGCAAGCGCTCTCGTCGATGCCGGCCTCTGCAAGGACGTCGCCGACATCTACGATCTGACGACGGAGCGCCTTTCGGAAATCCCGCGTATGGGTCCCAAGTCGATCGAGAACGTGCTAGCAGCGATCGAAGGCTCGAAGCAACGTGGGCCTGCGCGCTTGCTCGCCGCGCTCAACATCCGCTTTGTCGGTTCGCAAAATGCGGCGCTGCTCGTCGACGAGTTCGGCTCGATCGACGCGCTCGAAAGCGCAAGTGCCGAAGAACTCAGCGCGGTCGAGGGGATCGGGCCGCAGATTGCAGAGTCGGTCGCATTCTTCTTCCACGAGCCGCGCAACCGCGCGGTCGTCGAACGTCTGCGGAAGCACGGCTTGCTGATGTCGGCGCCCAAGCGCGAACGTGCGCCGGCCGGCGTTCTGGCGGGCAAGACGCTGGTCCTGACCGGGACGCTTCCGAATCTGACGCGCGAAGAGGCGACGGAATTAATCGTCAACGCCGGCGGCAAAGTGAGTTCTTCCGTCAGCAAAAAGACCGACTACGTCGTAGCCGGCGAAGAGGCGGGGTCGAAGCTGGACAAGGCGAAAGAGTTGGGGGTGAGGGTGATCGACGAAAAGGAGATGGAAAAGCTGGCGGCTGAAAGCTAGAGCCCGCCAGTCTTAATCGATGCCCTTCCAACCCGACACGCTGACCTCGCGCCTGTCATGGGCTCAGCATAGTAGATTGCGTGCACGACATTGTTCCTCGAGAGGCAGCGCCGGACCGTCCTTTGTTTCTTGCCGCAATCTGGACAGTCGAACGTCTTGATACGCAGGTTTCGTTTCTCGCCTATTCCCGTTCCCGCTCCCGCAAAGCCTTCGTCATCCTTTTCCAGGTCTCCTCCAGCGTCTCGGGCAGAATCCGCGTCTCGCACACGACCGATACGAAGTTCGCGTCGGCCACCCAGCGTGGCAGGACGTGCATGTGAATGTGTCCGGCGATGCCGGCGCCGGCGGCTTTGCCGATGTTCATGCCCAGGTTGATGCCGTCAGGGTGGTAGAGTTCGCGCAGGACGGACTCCATGCGTTGCGAGAGCGTCATCATTTCATTCGCGGCGTCTGACGGGAGCTTTTGCAGTTCGTCCAGGTGGGCGTAGGGGACGATCATCACGTGTCCGGGCGTGTAGGGAAACGCATTCAAGATGACGAAGCACTGCTGGCCGCGATACACGATGAGCACTTTGGCGTCGTCGCCTGCCTGCACGGCGTCGCAGAAGACGCAACTGGCCGCCTTCTCGGCGGTCGAGACGTAGGCGTAGCGCCAGGGGGTCCAGAGGTAATCCATCGCAAGGGCAGGGTAGCAGATGGGGGGCGTGGGACAAAACTGGGACTACGCAAACGTTGCGAGTCGCGAGCAATGCGAGCGAAGGTGTGCCGATACCTCAAGGGTTGATGCCCGGCGATGCCTAGCGCTGACGCAGGCCTAGAAGACCACCGTCTTGCTTTCCTTGGCGCTTAGCGCAACGCTCGAATGGCTTCGCCGAACCGCTCGCCTTGCAGCCGAGGCGGCTGTCCGCAGAAGGAGTTTGTAACACTGCCGTAACGTAAGATTTGTGTTTGACACTGTTTGCGCGGCGTTGCTATAGTCGAAGGGTTCCCTTTGGACGCGGGTTTCTGTAAAACGTCCGGCAGCTGGGATTGTCCAAGCTCACTCGCCAGGGTGAGCCCACCACAACCAAACGACTCACTCCAGCAGTCCGCCAAGCAGGTCCCGCATCCTCCCCGCACCGAGTGCGAGGCACATCAGAGAGGCATAACTTTGCTCGACGACACCACCATCCACAACTCCGATTCCGCCACCGCCGTCGCAACCGAAACAGAACCGANNCCGCCGCAGCCAAGGCCGCTGCCGCTGACGAAGCGCCACATCCCGGGGCCGCCGCCGACGACAAGCACGCTAGCGAAGATTTCGCTTCCGCGCTCGAAAACTTCACCACTGAAGTCGAAGAGGCGGTGGGAGAGGACCGCGTCATCAAAGGCACGGTGCTGAAGCTCACTGCGACGCACGTGGTGGTTGACATCGGTACCAAATCGGAAGGTATGTTGCCGCTTTCGGAGGTGCTCGATCACGAGGGCAAGCCGAAGGTGAAACCGGGCGACGAAATTGAAGTGATGCGGGAGAAGGGACAAACCGAGGAAGGCTACATCAACCTCTCGCACCAGAAGGCGGCGCGCATTCATGCCTGGGATGAGGTGGAGAAAGCCCATCACGAGAAGAGGCCGATTAAGGCCGTGGTGATTGAGCGCACCAAGGGCGGACTGACGGTCGATATCCTGGGCGCGCGGGCGTTTCTGCCGGGTTCGCAAGTGGATCTGCGGCCCATTCGGAATCTGGATGGCATGAAGGGTCAGACCCTCGAAGTCACCGTCATCAAGGTCAACAAGAAGCGCGGCAACATCGTAGTCTCGCGCAAGGAATTGCTCGAAGGTGAGCAGAACGAGAAGCGCAGCAAGACTCTCGAGCATCTGGAAGAAGGCTCGGTTCTGACGGGAGTAGTGAAGAACCTGACCGAATACGGCGCATTCGTCGATCTCGGCGGGCTGGACGGGCTGTTGCACATCACCGACATGTCATGGGGTAGGCTTACGCACCCGCGCGACCTGGTCAACGTCGGCGACCAGATTCAGGTGAAGGTGCTGAAGTACGACAAAGAGAAGCAGCGCGTTTCCCTGGGCTTCAAGCAGTTGACGCCCGATCCCTGGCTCGATGCCGAACACCGCTATCCGGTGGGCGCGCACGTCTCCGGGCGCGTGATCAGCGTGACCGACTACGGTGCGTTCGTCGAACTGGAGCAGGGCATTGAAGGCCTGGTGCATGTCAGTGAGATGACATGGTCGAAGCGCATGAAGCATCCTTCGAAGCTGGTCAATGTGGGCGATCAGGTGGAGTGTGTGGTGCTGAATGTAAATCCCGCCGAGCGCCGCATCTCTCTCGGCATGCGGCAACTGGCGACGAATCCCTGGGATGCTCTGCACGACAAATATCCTGTGGGCATGACGGTGGAGGGCCGGGTGCGCAATCTGACCGATTTCGGAGCGTTTATCGAAATCGAGGATGGCATCGACGGTCTCGTGCACGTCAGCAACCTGAGCTGGACGAAGCGGGTTAAGCATCCTTCCGAAGTGTTAAAGAAGGGTGATCGGGTGAAAGCAGTGGTGCTGGCCATTGAGCCTGACAAGCGGCGCCTGTCGCTTGGGGTGAAGCAGCTTCAGCCCGATGTCTGGGAAACTTTCTTCGCGGCGCATCACATCGGCGATGTGATTCATGGCAAGGTCCTGCGCGTGGCCGCGTTCGGCGCCTTTGTCGAGATCGCCGAAGGTGTGGAGGGTTTGTGCCACAAGTCGGAAGCGGTGGACGGAAATGGCCAGCCGCTGCATCTTGAACCTGGCGTGGAGCACGACTTCAAGATCATCAAGATGAGCGCGGAAGAGAAGAAGGTTGGACTCAGCATCCGGGCTGTCGGCGAAGAAGCTTCGCGCACCGAGGTCGAGGCTTACAAGCAGCCCGTCTCCAGTACGAGTTCAACCATCGGTGAGCTGATTTCGTGGAAGCGCGCTAGCAACGAGAACAACTGAATTCCTTGAGATCGCTGATCCGGGCCGCCCAAAAAGGCGGCCCTTTTCGCTGTGGGGCAGCCGCCGGAGCCACCGGCCCCTTGCTTGGCGCTTCCCCTGCGCTGTTCTAGAATCATTTGTTTGCTCTCGAACATCTCTTCACTAGGTGGTAAGGAGCGCTTCATTGCCTGAAACCATTTACGACGTCGCCATCATTGGCAGCGGGCCCGCCGGCTACACCGCGGCCATTCGCGCGGGCCAGTGGGGCCTGAAAACCGCCCTCATCGAAAAAGACGGCTTCCTCGGCGGCACCTGCCTGCACGTGGGCTGCATTCCGACCAAGGCTTTGCTGTTCAACGCTGAACTCTGGGACCATCTCAAAGACGCCAAAGAATTTGGCATCGAAGGGGTGGACGCGCGCAAGCTGAACTGGGCCGCAATCCAGGATCGCAAGTCGAAGATCGTGGCCAAGCACACCAAGGGCCTTGAGTTCCTGATGAAGAAGAATAAGGTTGAGACCGTGAAGGGCTACGGAAAGCTGGCTGGCTCCGCGCAGAATGGTTTGTTGTCGGTCGAGGTCGTAAACGATAACAAGTCGAGCCACCTCANNGAGATTCTCAGCTTGAAAGAAATTCCGAAGTCGCTCGTCATTGTGGGCGCGGGTGCTGTGGGTGTGGAGTTCGCATCGATCTATCGCTCTTTCGATAGCGAAGTCACCATCGTCGAGATGCTGCCGCGCCTTGTTCCCATTGAAGACGAAGAAGTTTCGAAGGAACTGGCCCGTGCCTTCCGCAAGCGTGGCATCAACTTCCATACCAGCGCTAAGATCGACAAAGTTGAGAAGACAAAGGCTGGAATCGCCGTCACCATCACGGTCGAGGGCAAGCAGCAGAAGCTCGACGCCGAGAAGATTCTGATCGCTGTAGGCCGCAAACCGCGNNAACCGATTCCTGGATGCAAACTGCGGAGCCCGGCGTTTACGCCGTCGGCGACATTGTGCTGGGCACGCCGCAACTTGCTCATGTCGGCGCCATGGAGGCGATTGTCGCAGTCGCCAAGATCGCCGGCAAGCCGGGCAAGCCAATCAACCCCGAACACATCCCCGGCGCAACCTATTGCCATCCTGAGATCGGCAGCGTGGGCCTTACCGAGACCAGGGCGCGCGAGGCCGGATATAACGTGAAGGTCGGCAAGTTCCCTTTCACCGCGAACTCGCGTGCATCGATCGTCGGTCAGCACGAGGGCTTCATCAAGATTGTCTCCGACGCGGATTACGGCGAGATTCTCGGCGTGCACATCATCGGCCCCCAGGCCACAGAACTGATCGCCGAAGCGGTCGCTGCCATGGAACTGGAAGCCACGGTCGAAGATTTGATGTGGACCATCCACGCGCATCCGACCTTGGCCGAAGCCATGCTGGACGCTGCAAACAGCGTGCACGGCATCGCGATTAACGCATGACACTTTGCCACCGGGCGTAAAATAAAAAGGAGAGCGAACGCAATCCCAGGCTGTAGTCTGGGTAGGTGAGCGGACTAGGACGCAATCCTCCCTTGGTTTTCTACATACCGTCGAAGGACGTCGATAGTCACTCCACCGGTTGAGGCAGCGATTCGTCGAAGTCAATCCTGCGTAGACATCGCAGAACTGTTCTCGATGCCAGCAGAGAAACACTCCAGAGGATGAGGCTGTGCCTGGGAGCAGGGTAGCCACAAAGACCATCGGGACGCCGACGCTGCCTGCAACATCGCCCAGCGAGGTTTGGGCATACGGATGGGATTCGCCAAGGACCCGGTGAGCCTTGGTGGGGCTCTGTTGGTGACGCCCGATACTGGCGGTCAGGAGTTGGCTTATGCCTACCCCAGACTCAAAGAATCCCCGAGTTTACTCGGATCCATTTGATCTCACTCCTCCAACTCGGCGTCGTTGACTACGCGACAGGTCTGCGGCTGCAGCAGCAACTGGTCGACTTGCGCAAAGCCGACAAGATCGGCGACGTCCTGCTTCTGCTCGAACACTTCCCCGTCATCACTCTAGGCCGCAACGCAAAAGCTTCCAACGTCGTCGCCTCGCCCGAACTGCTCGCCCAGCGCGGTGTCGAGCTTTTCGAATGCGACCGCGGCGGTGACGTCACTTTCCACGGGCCTGGACAGATCGTCGGCTATCCCATCTTCGATCTGCGCGGCTTCGCTACCCCCGACGGCAAACGCAAGACGCTCGGCGCCATCGAATTCGTCCGCCGCCTGGAAGAAGTCCTGATCCGGACCTGCGCCGACTTCGCCATCCCGACAACGCGAGTGCCGAGTCTAACCGGGGTCTGGACGGATGCCGCAACGAACGATGCCCGTGTGGGGACAGCCGCCCTTCGGCCGGCTCAGGTCGGGCCCTCGGCTGTCCGGCTGAGCGAAGTGCCTGCGCTGACTGAAGCATCAGAGGCCAAGATCGCCGCCATCGGCGTCCATATCTCGCACTTCGTCACCTCGCACGGCTTTGCCCTCAACGTGAACACCGACCTCAGCTTTTTCAACCTGATCATCCCCTGTGGCATCAGCGCAAAGCCGGTCACATCGATGCGGCAAGAACTCGGCAGGCCGCTGGACCTGAACACAGTCGCCGAATCCATCTCTCGCAACTTCGGGAGGGTATTCTCTAGCCAGATACTTTGGGTAGAGACCCTTGACGCGTTGCTTGGCGGCACAGTCGGCGTCCCTCTGCGGCGACCCGCCGAACTCCGCCAACTTCACCAAGAAGACGACACCACCTGGGCCTGACAAGAATCACGGAGGGACGGCCTCCTCGGTCGCCCAACCGAGTCCGGCCCGGCAG
>PMHI01000260.1 GCA_003156615.1 Acidobacteriaceae bacterium
TTACCGGCTTGCTGGCGGGCGTCGCGCTTCTGGCCACCTACATTCCGGCTCGGCGAGCGATGCGCGTTGACCCCACGTTGGCGCTGCGGCACGAGTAGATCGGAAAGCTAACTTAGCAGAGACTCGATGTTGGAAGCATTCACTTCCTTAGTCAGGGAGAACAGCATTTGTTGCGTCTGTTGTGGCTGCTGGTAGTCGGGAAAATTCACGCGGCGCTATAACGGCAGCAGCCTAACAGTCGTGCGAATTACTCCCGTTAAAACGCGATCCCAGCGGTCAACCGACTGATTGTCGAGAAGCCGACATGGCTGACCGCGGTTCGCGGATATCAGATCACTTCGGGCTCAGTGACCATTCTGGCGCCTGGGGGTTCCGGTCAACCCTTCGGCGCCTGTCGTCAATCAGAGCACTGCGCATCAACGGATTCCACATCTGCCAGCAATTCCACGCGCGATTGCGGCTCCGCGCCGCCATCCTCGATCCACGGCTTCCGGCCTATTTGATTGGCCGCGAACCTGTGATGAGAATGTCCACAAGTCTCCTGGCGCTTTGCTGCCAGTCAGGCCCGGATGCCACGTGGGAGACGCCAATCAGTGCCCGAAGTAGATCGAATGGTTCCAGATCTCTACGAATGTCGCGGCTCTCGATTGCGCGCTTCACCAGCGAATCAATCGCTCCCTGGATCTGACTGCGCGAACCCTCATACAGCTTCGAGGGGCCTCCGACGAGCGAGTTCAGTGCCGGCGCGATGATCTGCTTNNCAACGCTTCAACCGGTGGCATGGCGTCGGAGAATTTCCGCTCCGCTGCCGCTATCTTTTCTACTTCGGTCCGATAGACCGCTTCGATCAGGGCGTCCCTGGTAGGAAAGTGGCGATACAGAGTTCCGGCTCCAACACCTGCCGCTTTGGCGATGTCGTCGAGGCTGGCGTTCGCGCCAGACCGGGTAAACGCCTCCTTGGCAACCTCGAGAATGCGCTCACGATTCAACTGCGCGTCTGTGCGCGGTTTTCGAGGAGCAGTCTGTCGATTCTTCGTGGGCATATCAAAAAAAGTTGCAACCGGAGGTAGTCTCCGGTTATCTTATCTACAGATTCGGAGACACTCTCCGTTTTAGTCAGAACCGGGCGGCCTGTCAATAGCGGTTCCTGTCCTTCTGGTTTCGAGAGGTGAGTAACATGAATCCACTCGTTCGTCACAAACGGTCCACAAATTACAACTCTCACTGCGCCGACCTCTTGACCATGGCGGAACGAGAGTTATCAGCATTTTTCAACGCCGTCACCCAGTTGTTCGGGCCGGAACAGGCGGAGCTCTCAGCAGAAGACTGGCTGCGGGAGTTGATCGAAGTCGATGGTCTGCCCGCTTCAGCCCGCGAATGGCGATTGATCACAGCGAGAAGTTCGACTCGGCTCGCAAGTCGAGTGATCACTTCGTCTGTGTCGTCATCACTATCGACCGAACCACAAATTGCGTAGGAGGAAAAGCATATGCGGGTTTTTGTTACCGGTGCAACAGGCTTCATTGGTACAGCGATCGTCCGGGAACTGATCGACGCTGGTCATCAGGTGCTCGGTCTCGCGCGCTCGGATGCGGGCGCCAAATCCCTTGTCGCGGCGGGAGCCAATGTCAAAGTCCATCGCGGTGACGTTGAAGACTTGGAGAGCCTGCGCAGTGGAGCAGCAACGTCGGATGGCGTGATTCACACGGCCTTTATCCACGACTTCTCGAAGTTCGAGGCTAATTGTGAGATAGACAGGCGGGCCATCGAGGCGCTCGGCTCCGCGCTCGCTGGTTCTGATCGCCCCTTGATCGTCACCTCCGGGACCGCGATCGCCTTCACCCCGGGCCGCGTCACCACGGAGGACGATGCGCCCAATTCACCAATTCCCCGCGTAGCTTCGGAACAGGCGGCAGCTTCTCTGGCGGCGCAGGGCGTGCGCGTTTCGGTGATGCGCCTTCCGCAGGTCCACGACCCAGTCAAGCAAGGCCTCGTCACCTACCTGATCGCCTTGGCCCGCGAAAAGGGTGTCTCGGCCTATGTCGGCGACGGCCTCAACCGCTGGCCCGCGGTGCACCGGCTCGATGCTGCCCGTCTCTACAGACTTGCGCTGGAGAGGGGGGGCAAAAAAGGTTCAGCGGGAGCCCGTTACAACGCGGTCGCAGAACAGGGTGTGCCGCTTCGAGACATCGCCGAGGCAATCGGCCGAGGGCTGAAGGTGCCGGTCGTCTCCAAGTCTCCTGACGAAGCAGGTGAGCACTTCGGTTGGCTCGCGCTCTTCGTGGGTGCCGACATTCCGGCTTCGAGCACGCTAACGCAGCAACGGCTGGGATGGCAACCAAAAGGTCCCGGGCTCATTGCCGATCTTAAGGCGATGGAATATTTCGAACGCGTCGCGGACGCCGCCGTCGTGCACGGCTAAACGCGTGGGCGATCGCCAACAGTTACTTGGAGGTATTAGTTCAAGGAGGTAGAGAGTGAGGAACATAGTTGAAGCAACTTCGTTTGGAGCAACTTCGACTACCGATGACGTGTTGTCCGGCGTAGGTCTGAAGGGCAAACGAATCCTCGTAACCGGTATTTCAGCTGGGATCGGAGTGGAAACGGCGCGTTCCCTGGCCGCGCACGGCGCTCAGGTTGTAGGCGCGGCGCGGGATTTAAACAAGGCCAAAACTGCATCTGAGCCAGTGCGAAAGGACGCGGCAGCCAATGGCGGAAGCTTCGAACTCGTTGAACTCGATCTTGCCAACCTGAAGAGCGTGCGCGCCTGCGCCGACCGGTTGCTGGAGAAAGGCGAACCGCTGGATGTAGTCATCGCCAATGCCGGAGTAATGGCCACGCCGTTCGGCCACACAGCCGACGGCTTCGAAACACAGTTCGGGACGAATCACCTGGGCCACTTTGTACTGGTCAACCGGATTGCGCCGCTCATTCGGACCGGAGGACGCCTGATCAACGTGTCTTCTGCCGGTCACCGCCGCTCGAACGTGGAGCTTGAGGATCCCAACTTTGAGCGCACGCCCTATGAGCCTTTCGTTGCCTACGGTCGCTCCAAGACGGCGAACATCCTTTTTGCTGTCGCTTTCGACCGGCGGCATCGGGAGCACGGCGTACGCGCCGCGGCGGTGCATCCGGGAATCATAGAGACGGAACTGATCCGCCATATGAGTCCAAGCTGGTTACAAACGAGAGTCGACGAGATCAATCAGCAACTGGCAGCCGCCGGCAAACCGCCCATACACTGGAAAAGCATTCCGCAAGGAGCCGCAACTTCGGTGTGGGCCGGTGTTGTAGCTCCTGCCGACGAGATCGGGGGCAGGTATTGCGAGGATTGTCACGTGGGCTCCGTTGTCGCCGACGAAGTCCCTGCCAGCGCCGTGAGCGAAGGAGTGCGTGGGTATGCGGTGGATCCGAAAACTGCAGAGGCGCTCTGGGAGAAAAGTGAAGAACTGGTGGGAGAGTCTTTCTAGTCCTTGTCACTGCAAACCTTCACTGCAAATAACGAACAGCTCCCGGAAGAATGGAATGGAGGGAACTAATGATTGAGCGGACTGATCTGGCCGGCAGCTTCTCTCTGCCTAGCACAGCCATGACGGTGAACCGCATGGGCTACGGAGCGATGCAACTGGCAGGCCGAGATGGCAACAAGCTGGTATGGGGGCCTCCCCGCGATATCGATAGAGCGATCGCTCTTCTGCGAGAGGCCGTCGCAAGTGGCGTGAACCACATCGATACATCCGATTTTTATGGTCCCCACGTTACGAACCAGATCATACGAAAAGCACTGTACCCCTATCCTGACAATCTAGTGATCGTCACCAAAATCAGCGTCCGGCGCGGTGAGGATGGATCATGGATTCCGGCTTTCTCACGCGAAGAACTGACCGCAGCGGTTCACGACAATCTCCGCAATCTGGGACTGGATGTGATCGATGTGGTCAACCTACGCAGTATGTTTAGCATCCATGAACCCGCCGAGGGGTCGCTCGAGGCACCGCTCACAGTTCTAGCCGAACTCCAGCAGAAGGGTTTGGTGCGTCATATCGGGCTCAGCAACGTCACACCTGTGCAGATCGCCGAAGCCCGACAGATCGCGCCGATCGTCTGCGTACAGAACCACTACAACCTCGCGCATCGAACCGATGATGCACTTNNGGCGGGTTTACTCCGCTCCAGTCGACTACCTTGTCTGATGTCGCCGCGCGCCTCGGTGCCACGCCCATGCAGGTTGCGCTGGCTTGGCTTCTCGACCGGTCGCCCAATATCCTGGTGATCCCGGGAACATCTTCCATCGAGCATCTTCGCGAGAATCTTCGGTCGTCGATGCTTCAAATTCCCCCTGAGGTGATCGCCGATCTCGACGCAATCGGCGGAAATGCCTGAAATGGGAGCACACCTCGTAAGGCTAATTTCTGCGATATCCCCAGAGACTGCATGTCCGCTTGTGGGCTAAGGTCGTTCATTCCAGGAATCTTGATGTGCGATCCATCATCTGAATAGCGATGGCCCTTCTTCCAGCCGAGCGGGATGGTAGCCGATATGTCAACCCAGTACCCACCAAAGTGGGTGGGCTCTCGCTCATGTTCAAAATGGGCCCGCGTTTCTTTTTCGGAGCAGCAGCGCGGTCACCCAGGCATTCGCCGGGGCCATTTCACACCGATCCACGAGTTTATGCAACAAGCCCACAATCTGGCCTGCGCATTACCTGGCTCGGCCATTCCTCCTCCTTGGTTGAAATTGATGGCGTGCGCGTCCTCATTGATCCGGTTTGGGACCAACGCGCGGGTCCGACACAGTGGGCCGGTCCAA
>PMHI01000398.1 GCA_003156615.1 Acidobacteriaceae bacterium
CGGGTGTGTTTTGGCTCATCCCTAAACTGAGCAACCGACGGATCGGTAAAATCTTCGCTCTCTGTCTTGCTTACTGAGTGAAATGGAAAAAGGGATGATGTGGTCCGAACTCTTCCGAAACTTTCTGATGAAATCATCCGCAAATAGGGGGGCGATTTGTGCCGAGTGGTCCTTACAAATTTCTCCTGTTTCGATCTGTTTGTGCGTGAAACCAGGGAGCTACTGAATTGGTTTTCGGAGTCGGCGTTCGGCATCGGCATGCAAAGAGCATCTCAGCCGAGATCCGTCCTCAAGTGAGTGCCTGCGTTCGCACCGAATCAAGAAAAAGCCTGAGTAACTTTTTGTGGTCTTGTCTTGTGCGGCGCCCGAAGCCAGGAGGAAAGTGAGTTTGCGCATAGTCCCGCTGAGGAAAATTCCGGAAGAGTCTTCTCTGCTCGAGCGCTGGAATGATTTAGTCCTGCAAATGGAGCGGCCCGAGGTTTTCTACACCTGCGAGTGGGCTCTCGCCCTCCAGTCTGCTTATCAAGCTTCTCTGAGGCCTTTGCTATTTCTCGGCTACGAGGGTGATGATTTGGTAGGAGGGCATCTCTGGCCACGGACCTTGGCGAACAGAATGTGAGCTTTCTCGCCGCTACTACTGGGACTACTGTGAGTTCCTGAGTCGTCCCGAGCGGCGAACAGAGTTCGTCGAGGCGGTTTTCGCTGAGCTTGACCAACTGGGGGGTGGGCGGTCTGGTGCTTGCCAATTTGCCGGCAGACTCGGCGACCCCCGCCGCCCTTCGGTCTGCAGCAAAGAAATATCACTTTCGCGTGTACATTCGACCAGCATACTCGTGCCTCCAGGTAGAGCTGGGTTCCGCAGCACAACGCCAAACGTTGAAGACCGCCGTGATGCGCAAGAGACAACTCCGTCGGTGCCTGAAAGCGATGGAGCGTGTGGGGCGGGTGACGTGCGTCTATCTTCGGTCGTGGGCGCAGATTGAGCCTCTCCTGCCGGATTTCGTCGATGCCCATATAGCGCGCTTCCAGGCTAAACAGGGCACCAGTTTCCTCTCCAAGCCCGAGCGCCGGTTCCTGCTCGAGGACCTTGCCCGTAGATTCTCCGACACCGGGACCGTGACGTTGACCATCCTGCTGATCGGCGACCGGCGCGTTGCCTGGAGCTATGGTTTTCAATTCCAGGGAGGCTGGTCCTTGTATCAAACCACGTTCGACACTCGCTGCGAAGAGAATTCTCCTGGCTACTGCCTGCTCGCGAAGATTGTGATCGAAGCGAGCGAGATGAACACGTTGAGGCAAGTGGACTTGGGGTTAGGTTCAGAGGACTACAAAGAGAGGTTTGCGAACGGCACTCGCCAGACTTTGTACGCCACACTAACAAGGTCTCTCCTGCGCCACTTGCGCGAGATGGCCAGATATCGCATCGCGACCGGGGTGAAGCGCTTCCCGAAACTTGACGCCGCAATCCGAAATGCGCGATCCAGATTTGGGCTGTGTGAATTCATCTGGCGTCCCCGAGGGGACAGGATCCCGTTTATACGTAGCCGTCGCACGGGGCATCGTGAGGAACGATGGGCGTCCGATTCGTCCACCTTCCGTCGGGTTTGCACAGGTGCGTGAGTCCGCATAAACGGACCGGCCGTAACCCGGTTTCCCCGAGTGGGACGCGGAGGTTCAAATCCCCCCTGTGGACCAGAGGGTGTGCGAATTGGAATAGCAGCCTGTCTTAGAAACAGGTGTTGGAGAGTTCGAGTCTCTCCGCTGGCACCAGAGTTCTTATTGTGAACTTCGTGCAGGGCGAGCGACTTGCAGCCCGCCCGGCACGATTTCAGTTCATCCACGCTATCTGTTCCAGCGCACGGCTGGCCGCGTTGATCAGTTGACATCCTCCCCGCCGCAAACGGCGAGGATTCCTACGGAGTGCCTCAGCGAGGCATCAGCCGGAAAAAGAGGGCCTGCTTTGCAACAGATTCCACTTTTGCCTCCAGCGCAGCCATCTGAGTCTGATTGAGTGGGTTGAAGGAACGAGCGAGCTCGACGCATTCCTCAACCTGCTCGACTGAGTCACACCCGATAATTGCCGTGCTGATGGGCAAGGTCAGCGTGTAGAAGAAGGTTTCCTGTTTCGTCAGCGTACCCGGAGTGGAGGCGATTGCGCCTCTGCCTTCCCATGAATGCTTTTGCTGCTCCACCGGCGGTGGCGTCCAACTGGAAAGAATGCGGCCGCGTGCCATCACCTTCATCCCGATAATCCCCATCTGTTTCCCGACGGCCAGCGGAAGGAGATCCTTTTCAAAACTGTAATAGTATTTGTCGGCTGCGTTCACGCCCATCAGGACGGTGTCAAAGGGAAAACGTCTTATACACTCGATGAGCGCTTCGGGACGGAAGCGGCCGGTGACGCCCAGATGGCGCACGATTTTCTGATCGCGCGCTTGAACCAGGGCTTCTATTGCGCCGCCTTTGCCAAATATCTGGTCAATGTCTTCCTGAATTCCAACATCATGCAGTTGCCAGGTGTCAATGTGATCCGTATCCAGCAGCTTCAGAGAAACGGCGAGGTTTTTTAGCGCGGCATCACGGGTCCGTTCTTTGGTCTTGGTTGCAATAAAAACGTGGTCCCGGCTGCCCTTAAGGCCCCTTCCCAGATAACGTTCACTCCACCTGTCAGGTCCGCCGTAAATGGCGGAGGTATCGAAATAATTCACTCCTAGCTCGAGCGCGCGTTGGATCATCTGCAAGGCAAGGCTTTCGTTATTGGCTTTCTCCAGCGCTCCCTGTCCGCCGAGGCCAAAGATTCCGACCCGAAATCCTGTTTTGCCGAGGTTGCGCGTCGGCATCGTATCTTGGACGGTCCTTGCCGCAGCTTGACTATTTTCCGTTAACGTCACTTCGCCAGACGCGTACGGCGCGATCGCCCCTGCAGACAGACCAGCAGCTATCGATGCTGCTCCTGTCTTAAGGAAACCCCGGCGATTCTGGTTACCGCCGTCCTCAGGTCTGTCGTGTGGTTTCATGTCCATCGCTCCAAGTCATGCGAAATAGAATAGCGATTGTCTTGGGAACTGATCGATCATGCGAGTATATTTTTCTCTTTGCGAGCCAGTCAATCTTTTGTCTTTATAACCTCTGCTTCTGATNNTTTCACCCGTCGGTTGAGAGCATCCGAATGTTTGTTCATCGTACCGATCGGTGCTCAGGAGAGATGAAGAATGAGTCGCCGAGTGTTTTCCCTTTGCTTCGTGGCCGTATTGATGTTGCCCGCAACCGCGTTCTCCCAATTATCTTTAAGTCAGTATAAAGGCTTGCCTTATCACGACAGCCGCTATAGTGGCGGTACACAAAAAATACCGGGCAAGGTCTTGTGCGCCTACTATGACCTGGGCGGCGAGGAAGTCGCGTATCACGACACCGATNNCCTATCTCAATGAATTTCGTATACATGAGGGAGTGGATACTTCCTACACGAAATTCAACCGGAAGCCTGATCCGATTGACGACAATCCCTTCGACAAGATTGTGCCTCCTCGAGACCTGCTCTATGTTGGCTGGACCGAACCCGGAGAGTGGTTCAACGTTACGGTAGATGTGGCACAGTCGGGAACATACGCGGCCGATTTCCTTTACACGTCGAACCGTGGTGGGACAATATCACCGGATGTAAATGGGAAGGACGCGACCGGAGCTCTGCCGATCGCCACAACCAATGATCCCGCAGACCCGCTTGCCTGGCGTCAATGGCACCATTGGAATCTGGCTTCGCAACTTTTCAAAGTCCGTTTGAGCAAAGGGACAAATGTTCTCACCGTGCACATAGTGACGAACGGAAACATGAATCTGGCTTATTTCGACTTCAAACCGGTGGACAGATAATGCTGAACCTGCCAGCGATTCAGATCACTGCTACGCGCAATCCGGTAGCATGGGGAACAATGACGGAGCACTTGCCCTGCTTGAGCGAGTCGCTCTTCGTTGACGTTGTGACGTGCGCTTCGGGGCTGTCTAGTCCGGGTGCGTGTAATGTCTCNNCGTCCTTGTTCAGAATGATGACCGATGTGTGCCCGCCAGGCAGTTTCGCGGCATACGCCGTCGCATTGACTCCCGTAGCCTGCAGCCTGGCCGAGAGCTCGGTCTTCAACAGTGTTCCACCGCTGAACGAGCCGGCAAACTTGAGCCCATACGCAACTGGTTCCAACACATAGTCCGAGCCAAACGTCCCGATAGGCGTATAGAAAGGATGCGGATGCGCGGCAATCTGTTCTGGGGTCTCGCCCTTCGATTCGAGAAGCGCGTCGCCGGGCAGAGTTCCGCCAACGGAATTGGCCACAGACTTGCCCGTACCACCGTGCAGATTGACACCGGAATAATCATTACTGGCCAACAGTAGCGAATAGTCGGCCGCCCAAAGCGCAGCTGCAAACACGTCGGAGACACCTGGCTTGCCTCCGCGATAGCACGTGTTGCCTTCGGTCATGCGTACGCGCGCACCGATTTTGCTGGCTGCGGCCCTCGCAATATTCGCCGTGTTCTGCACCTTTTGCATAGTCGCCGGTTTCAGCAGGTTCGGAATGTTGACGTCGGGGTTCGTCGCGGGCCCGCCAAAATAATAATGATGAGTCAGGGTGGTTACGTGGGGCGGGGCCTGGATGGAAGGCCACTGATCCGCAATCTCAGTCAGCCATGACACGTTGCTCGCAACATCCGGCAGGCCGAACTTTGCCGTGGGCACCCGGGCTGCGATCGCGCGAGCCAGCGCGAGCCATTCTTCCAGGTATGTCTTGGCCGACCATGTCTTCGGGTCGCGCAGGTGCCGGTCAAATAGATCCGCCTCGTTTCCGATTTGGAAATACTGGAGGCGGTCGGCCAGTGTCTCGGCTACAAAGAGCGCTTCCTCGGCGGTGCGTGCCGGTGTATTCGTGCCCATCCCGATGCCGTAGATGCAGTTCCAACTTGAGGCTTCGAGAAACTCTGCCAGGTTCGTGACGGCCTCAGGCGTCACAGCGTAGTAGTGCGCTTTCGGCTCGCCCACAACCTCACGCACTTGAGGATGCTCTGGTTCGGGAGAGTCAGGCTTAGGTTTCCAGTAAGCAAACTCGCTGGTGTTGCCGCCAAGGCGCAGAACACCAGTTGACGAGAGTGCTTTGAACTCGCGAATCAACCTGCTGTTCTGTGCCGAAAAGAAAGTCGGGTCCGCGAGTTGCTGCACTTCGTAAGACAGGCCGACAAAGTCGACCGGCATACGAGGACCCGTCGCTTCCTTGGGGATGCTGAGGGCCACCCGGGCGATACTCTGGCCGTGCACGTGAAGACGTGCTGCAGCCACAGTGCAGGCTGTCGTAGCAATGAATCTCCGTCGTGTAAGCATTGGACCTCTCGATTCTTTACCGCCCGCTCAGAGTTCCCGCTGTTACGACAACTCGCGGTGGTTCAATCTGGGCTTTTGTCGCGAGTACTCGCTATGACTGTGGTCCGGTCGACTTCTGTAATTGGCCAATCCGGCTGAGATTTATCGCTGGACTCCGAGAATCACTCTATCAAAAATGCGTCCGCCAAATCTCCTCTGCAAAGGAACGTGCCCTGCAGCCAGCGAAAGAACAGCGGCCCATTCAGAGCGTCGATCAGCAGTTCCGGATCTGTTCCCCGCTTCAATTCGCCCGACACAATGGTTTCCTGGATAAAGCGGCGTTGCATCTGACGCCTTGGCATCACATCGCACTCCAAAAACATGCGTTGAAGTTTCGGGTCATCGTGAATGCCGCTGACGAGACGTGCCTTGACTGCGCCATCGTCAGATGCAAGCAACTCAGCCGCATACAGCACATAGCGCCGCACGCGTGTCAAGGCCGAACCACTGCCTGAAACGGCAAGCACTCGCTTCATATCTTCAAAGCACGCATGCAACAAAATCTCTTCCTTTCGAGCCCCACCAACTATATAAGGTGGCGCAGCTTACGCCGGCAGCACCTGCGATCTCGCGCGAACCGACTGCGTGAAATCTTTGCCTTTCAGCAATTTGTAAGCCGCTTCCAGTGTCGCATCGAGCCCGCTCGCTTCGTGGCCGCC
>PMHI01000247.1:0-2538 GCA_003156615.1 Acidobacteriaceae bacterium
TTGACGTCAATCGGCGCGCGGTCCGCGAGGCGCTCGGGTGGCTGCAGGAAGGCGGGATGCTCGTCATCTTTCCTGCCGGCGAGGTCTCGCATTGGCAATTTCCCCAGGCGCAAATCGCCGACGCGGCGTGGAGCGACACGGCGGCGCGGCTGATCCGGCGGACGGGAGCGGCTGCACTGCCGGTTTATTTTTGTGGCCGAAACAGCGTGAGTTTTCATCTCTTTGGGATGATTCATCCCCGGCTGCGAACCGCCTTCTTGATGCAGGAATTCCTGCATCAAGCGGGACGAACGGTGGAAGTGCGCGTGGGCACCGAGATTCCCGGTAATTCCATCGCTGACATCGCGAATGATGGAGAAGCGATTGAGTATTTGCGCTGGCGCACCTACCTGCTGGCGCGGCGGAGCCGGCCGGAGAAGTCCTGGCCCGTGACGGTGCGTTCGAGAATTTCAGAGAAAGTGCAGGAGCCGGTTGCTCCTGCGGAACCGGCGGAATTGCTGGCGGCGGAATTGAGCGGGCTTGCCGACGCGCGCTGCTTAGCGGGCAGCGGCGACCTGGCGGTCTATCTGGCGAAGGCGAACGAGACACCACGAATGTTGCGGGAGTTGGGACGCTTGCGTGAAGCGACGTTTCGCCTGGCGGGCGAAGGCACAGGCAAAGCTCGTGACCTCGACCGTTTCGATAGCTATTACTGGCATGTGTTGTTGTGGCACAAGGGCAAGCGAGAACTGGTCGGTGCTTACCGCGCCGGCGATACGGCTGAGATCCTGGCGGAGCGGGGAGTGGACGGGCTCTATACCAGCACGCTGTTCCGTTACGATGCGCGCCTATTCGAGAAGATCGGTCCGGCGCTCGAACTGGGACGTTCCTTCGTAAGGCCGGAATACCAGCGCCAGTACGCTCCGCTGCTTTTGTTGTGGAAGGGAATCGCGCGTTTGCTGGCGACCCGTGCGGAAACTCCGGTGTTGTTTGGCGCGGTAAGCATCAGCAACGATTACAGCAAAGCCTCGCGCGAGATGATCTACCGCTTCTTCGAAGCGCGCCTGCAGGAAGACGAGTTGGCAGGGCTGATCGAACCGCGCCGGCCGTATCGTCCGGCGGGGTTGCGGCCGTGGGATTGCCGCGCCATGTGCCACGCTCTGCGCGATCTGGAAGAACTGTCGCAGCCGATCACAGATGTGGAAACTGACGGCAAGGGATTGCCCATCTTGCTCCGGCAATATGCGAAGATCGGCGGCAAACTGCTGAGCTTCAATGTGGACCGCAAGTTCTCTAACGTGCTCGACGGACTCGTGGTGGTCGATCTGAGAAAAACNNTGAAATAAAGAGCGGGCTATTTTATTGGCCGCAGCCGAGTCGCTTGGTTCGTCAGGATGCAGGACTGTGTAGCGTCTTTGAGCGCTTCTTCCAGGTGAATTCCAAGAGCTGCGAGATCTTTTGCATTCATCAACCGCTGCAGTCGCTCGAAGAGTTGGCGTTCTTCTTTGCGGATGTGAGCGGAGAATTGTTGCGCAAAAGAAGACAAACCTTCCCCGGACATGCCGCGAGCCTTTGATTGCGAGAAGGATTCACGCAGCGAGGCATGATCGGCGATTAGTTCTTCCACGAGCGGGAGCAGTTCGGGGAACTGGCGGGCCGCCGGAAATAGCACTCGTTCTTCGGCACAGAAATGGATCTCGATTTCCTGTTCGAAGAGCTGATCGATCTCCGCCTGCCAAGCTTGCAGATCCGGGACAGGGATGGGCTGGGCGCGATCGATGCGCACGCATAGAGCTAATGCGCGCTGATGTTGGTGAGAGAGCGGAATCAGGCTTTTATCGCGCAGCATGGAGTTGCCGTCTTAACGGATTCTGTGTCAGGGCTGGTCTCGCGCGCCCGCGGGGGCTGGCTCCCGCTCCACCCTCTACCCACGACTCACGCCGTGGGCTGCATTCTTGCCCCGCTCCGCGGTGCGACGAAGCGCGAAAAGCATTACGTCACGCTTACTGCCTCTGAATCCTCCGGGATAGCGGGACGCACCGTCAGCCAGTCGGTGCGAACGCGCTCCCACTCCTGAATGAGCATGCCGTTGGCTTCGAAGAAGCTACGAATGAGCGAACGTTCCCATCCGGCAACTTCTTCGAGAATCGGCGCCAGCACCGCCAGAGCGCTCGTGCTCAGCACCGTCCGCTTCGCGATTTGCGAAACGTGTGGCGACTCCGAAACCGCGATGGTGAGGCCGTCGCGTGCGTTGAGCTGCAACATCACGTGAATATCGGAGCTGCCATCTCCCGAGTAGATTACGTGATCGGGGCCGGTGACGTGCTCGGCCAGCAACTGGTTGAGGACCGCGACCTTGCCGTAGCCTGCGGTGGCGCGAACGATGGAGTCGATCTCGCCGGAAGGCTTGTAGCGAAACTCAGTGCCGTAAATATGATCCTGGGGAACGATCCCTTCTAGAGCCGAGTGAATCACCTCGACGGGCGCGGCCGATAGAACGTAGAAATCGAAGGCGTATCCGTCCACGCCCCTTTCGAGAATCTGGTAAAGAAGCTTGAT
>PMHI01000247.1:2638-10735 GCA_003156615.1 Acidobacteriaceae bacterium
AAGTCGCTCGCGAAAATATAGCGTTTTAAGGGCTTATCTACCATATTGCGTTAGATTCGCGGTGAGCTTGGAGGGCCCATTAAAAGAATCAATACAGATTATATGCCGTTCCCGTTACGCCGTTGTTAATAAACCCGGGTGTAAAGGGCTTCCGAACAGTGGCAAGGTGCAACGGCTGAAGCCGACCGAAGCTGCCTGCCTTTACTAAATTCGCGGAGACGTCCAGAATAGTTAGGTCAGCGCGATATTTTTGTCGACAGTGGAACGGACGAGCATCCGTCGGAGTCGGCTGAAAAAGCTGACAGATTCAACAGGAGCACTCATGCCCGTAACTGGTGAACTGATCCGTGCGATGAATTACGTGGAAGACATAACGGCCACACTGCGCCGCATCTGTATTTACATTCCCAACATGAGCACCGAGGAACGCCTGCGCCTGGCGGAGGTTCTGCGTTCGACCGGCGGCGCCATCAATGCCGCGATTGCGGATCTCGAAAAGGTCGGCCCCTAGTGGCGCCAGTGAAAACCGTCACGGTGATTGGCGCGGGCATTATGGGCCGTGGCATCGCCCAGGCCGCGGCGGTTGGCGGCTACCGCACCATTCTGGAAGACCTGCTGCCCACGGCGTTGCGGCGAGCTGAAGGCGAAATCCGGGCGAATCTCGACCAGGCGGTTGAATTGGGAAAGGTCGCGGCCCCCGATGCCGATGCCGCCTTCGAGCGGCTGGAATATGCGGGCTCGGTAGAAGAAGCCGCGCGCGAGGCTGATTTAGNNAAGATTGAGATTTTCACTCTGCTCGACAAGATCTGCCGTCCGACGACGATTCTGGCATCCAACACGTCTTCGCTGAGTATCACGGAAATTGCCAGCGTCACCTATCGCGCGAAGAAGTGCGTGGGCATGCACTTCTTCAATCCCGTGCACAAGATGAAACTGCTTGAAGTGGTGCGGGCTCTCGAAACGGACGAGGACACGCTCGCCACCGCCGTTGCCGTGGGCAGACGAATGGGGAAGGAAGTGGTGGTGATCAAGGAAGCGCCCGGCTTCATCACCAGCCGCATCAACGCGATGATCGGCAATGAGGCGTTCTATATGCTGCAGGAGGGGCTTGCCTCGGCAGCAGACATCGACAAGGCGCTGAAGTTGGGGCTCAACCATCCCATGGGGCCGTTCGAGATGGTCGATCTGGTGGGACTGGATACGCGGCTGAATATTCTGGAGTATCTGCACAAATCGCTGGGAGAGAAATACCGTCCAGCGCCGCTGCTGGTGCAGTACGTGAAGGCAGGTCGATTGGGGCGCAAGTCGGGGCGCGGGGTGTACGAGTATCCCGAGGTCGCGGCAGCGGAAACGAAGTCCGGCTCGTCGGCGTCGGACGGGAAGGCGACTCTCGCCGAGGTCAAGCGGTAACCGCGCGACGTTCAACGCACGATTTGCCTACGGCCAAAGTTCAGGCCCGATAAAGACTCGATTTTTTCCTGCTCGACTCCCTTGCTGGCTAGGAGCACGTGAAAGCTCTCGCCCATGCCGGCGGGTGTTACCAGATGCTTGAGTTGCAGCGCGACTTTCGCGCGTTCCTGCGGCAGGCGGCATCCCTCGAAGGAGTCGGCAAACTGGTTCGTCTCTCCGATGCCCATCAGGAATTGGGATTGCGTGACGAGCTTGCGCGCCTGCATACCTTTTTTCTCGGAGGCGGCAGCGAGTGCGGTGAAGTTCACGTCGGCGGTGATGTCCTGCTCGCCGGGGGCTTCGTAGGGATTCGCGCTGATTGAATGCTGGCGAAGGGCTTTCACCGTCCCGCGATGGCGGCCGGCGAGCTGCTCTTGGCGGGTGTAGCCATAGTCGATGGCGAGGAAGAATCCGCGCTGGATGCTGGTGGCGATGCGCTCCATGAATTGTTGTGCAGCGAGAGTAGCTTCGACGCGTTGGTTGGGCTCGGGATGGACTGAGTAACGGTCAAGGAATTCGACTTCTTCGGGCGAAGGCTTTGCCCAAGCTTCCTTGAGGCGGCCGTCGCACGCCTCGATGCGCAGGGAGCCCTTCGTGCTTAGGATTTCGACCGGCAGGGCGTCGAAGAATTCGTTGGCGAAGACGATGGTGTCGGCGCTCGAGACTCCGTTCCGCGGATAGAGTGCAGTGAGTTCGGCCTTTCCGGATTCAAGGTGAGGACCCAGAGTCTGCCTGATTCGTTCGCGCAAGGCCGGTGAGCTTTCGACGAGGACATAGCGCAGAGCGCGGTAGAAATCCGGAAACTTCTTCTCCGACCAGTCGAGCACGTCTTGCGCGAACAAGCCGCGTCCGGGGCCGAGTTCGACCAGGTCGATGCGCATCGGTGAGCCGAGAGACCGCCACATTTCGTCAAACTGGCGGGCCAGGAGGCGGCCGAAGACAGCGTGGACATCGCTTGATGTGTAGAAATCGCCGGCTTTGCCGAATCGTTCCGCGTTGCGCGAGTAGTAGCCAAGCTCGGGATCGTAGAGGCAGAGCTCCATGTAGCGCGAGAAGGGAATGGAGCCGCGTTCGCGGACTTCCTGCTCGATTCTTTGCCGAAGCAGATTCACAATTCCTTCTGGCGGCGTTCGGCTCGGTCCTGCGGCGTGCGGATGAACATTTCTACGAAGTAGTCGTGCAGCGCGTCGTAGAGCTGGCGCTGGAAGCTCCATTCGAACTGCGGATGGTCGAGGTCGCGCGGATGCAGATCAAAATAATACGTGTGTACGGGAACGGATGCGTCTTTGAATTGAATGATGATCTCCACGCCGTCACCCTTGGAGCGCGCGGAGAAATTCAGCAGAGGATGTTCGTAAAGGCGCAGTTGAGCCAGGACGCGATCAAGACGGATCGTGGTGGTTTCTGACACAGTGGAATTGTAAAGCAGGTGGAGTCGGGCAGCCTGCTTGGGAGTACTACAAGCGGTCTCATAAACCCGGCAGACCGATGGTTGCCTGTTCGCTTCCGGACACTCAAGGCCGGCCCTGGACACCTTTAAACACTCACGTTCGATAGCACTACTCTCTTGTCCTTTGCCATCAAGGGGTTACCCTTTGCATCAGGTTGGCAAAAGTCTTGCTGCAGGAAACCAAATCTGCGGTCGTTTCGCATGGTGGTTGGCCCGTGCACCGTGGCGCTACTGTGCGAGCAGGATGACTAGGCTGATATGAACGGACTGGCCCAAGACCTTCGCTACGCCCTTCGGCAATTGCGGAAGAATCCGGGACTTGCAGCAACTGCCATTATCACGCTCGCCCTCGGCATCGGCGCGAATACAGCCATCTTTAGCTTGGCGAACGCTGTCTTGTTTCAGCATTTGCCGGTGAGAGCCTCGAACCGTCTCGTCGTCATTTGGATCAACAGCCTCAAGAATGGTTGGAGTCGCATAGGGCCAGCAGGGCAAGACTTTCTGGATTGGAAGGAACAGAACCGGTCTTTCGAAGATCTCTTTCTCTTTGAACATGGCACTGGGACGGTGACGGGCGCTGGGGAACCCGAACAGGTGACCGGTTTGCGTGTGACCACGAATTTCGGTGAGTTTTTTGGAATCAATACTCTTCTGGGGCGTACCTTCCGACCGGATGAGACTTCGGCAAAACACAACTTAGCGGTCCTCTCCTACAGCTATTGGCAGCACCGTTACGCTTCTTCGCCCACGGTAGTCGGTCAAGGCATGACGCTGAACGGTGAGCAGTACACGATCATTGGGGTTCTTCCATCGGAGTTGGGCACAGTCTTTCCTGCCGACGTCGTTGTGCCGTTCGATAACGACTGGCTAAAGCGTGTGGATTCGAATCTGGGAGTTTTTGGGCGGCTTAAGCCCGGACTCACACTCAAACAAGCGTCATCGGAAATGGCCGTGATTATGGAGGGCATCGGGCACCAGCGCCCTGACCGGAAAGATTTTGGCGCTGTGTTGGTGCCGCTGGAATCGGCGCGAGTGGAGTACATCCGTCCGGCGCTTCTGCTGCTTCTTGTTGCAGTGGGATGCGTGTTGCTAATCGCTTGCGCGAATGTGGCGAATCTTCTTTTGTCGCGTGCTGTCGGCCGGCGAAGAGAAATCGCCGCCCGATTTGCATTGGGAGCTGGCCGCGGGCGATTGACCCAACAATTCCTGGTCGAGAGCATGATCATTGCACTGATGGGCGGCGCTGCAGGCCTATTTATGGCGCAATGGGCAAGCTATGTCATGATGCGGTTCGTCCCCGATCGCATTCCGGTTCCAAACGCGGCCGACTATGTCTCCCTCCCCAAACTCCACCTTGATGGCCAAGTGCTTGTCTTCACGCTGTTGATCTCTCTGCTGACGGGCGTGCTGTCTAGTTTGTTCCCAGTTGTTCAGAGCTTACGGCTCAACGTCAATGACGCGCTGAAGGAAGCTGGCAGAGGATCGCCTTCGAGTCCGCGAGGGAACCGAATGCGCGCCACCTTGGTGATTGCGGAGAGCGCCGTGGCATTTGTACTCGTCATTGGCGCCGGGTTGATGGTCCAGAGTTTCGTGCGTCTTCTGCAGGCCAGCCCAGGCTTTGATGCCAGCCATCTACTGACGTTGAGGATCAAACTTCCCAACGACGCGAAGAATTCACCTTACCGGGAACCACGGCAACAAGCGGCAGCCTTCCAGAGGTTTCTGAACAACGTCCAGGCTCTGCCCGGCGTTCAGTCCGCTGCATTTGCGGAGATTGTTCCCCTCAGCCAAGACGACATGGCCATGGGGCAGTTCGTGATTACGGAGGAACCAGGCTTACGCACGGTTCAACACCTGGCGGCTGACTTCCGGGATGTCACACCAGACTATTTTCCCACTATGGGAATTCCGCTTCTGCAAGGCCGCATATTTACAGAGCATGACGACCTGGATAACCCGCGGGTTGTAATCATTGATAGGATGTTTGCCCGCCGCTTTTTCCGAGGGCAGGATCCTGTCGGTAAGCACCTCCAACTCCCGGATGCAACGCGGCCCGAGCGAGAAATTGTCGGCGTGGTTGGTGCGGTTCTCGACACGGGCCTCGACCAGGAACCGCAGCCCACAATTTACTTCCCCTCGCTGCAAAGCCCAGACCAGACCATGAGCCTGGTGGTGCGGACGGCTCTGCCTCCCTCTTCTATCCTGCCCGGCATCAAGAATGCGATTTGGAATGTGGACAAAGATCAGCCGATTTTCAATGTTAGGCCAATGAACGAAATCATCTCCGGAATCACTTCGGCACAACGCGTTGCTTTCCTGACGCTGGATGCTTTCGCATTTCTCGCGCTCGCTTTGGCGGCGATTGGCATTTATGGTGTTACATCCTATGCCGTCGTCCAGAGAATCCACGAAATCGGGGTGCGCGTGGCGTTGGGTGCCCAGAGGGGCGACATATTGCGCTTGGTCGTGCTCCAAGGCATGAAGCTCGCCAGCGCTGGGGTCTTAATTGGCCTGCTTGCGTCGTTGGGACTTACGAGACTCATGACCAGCCTGCTTTTTGGTGTGAGCGCAACTGACTCACTGACGTTTGCTGGCGTGGCCTTGCTGCTTTTTGTCGTCGCGTTGATCGCTTGCTACGTTCCCGCCCGCCGCGCGGCCAAAGTCGACCCCATAGTGGCGCTGCGGTACGAGTAACCGCGCTCATAGATACCTAAGCAAGATTTGCATGCAACCCAGGCGAACCATGCCAAAGAAGTTCTCGACGTGGTACTCCCAGCAGATCACCAGCCGACGAAAGTGATGGAGCCAAGCGAATAGTCGCTCGACTCGCCAACGTTTGCGGTAACGGCGCAAAGGACGGCCGTCTTGCGTTGGTGTCCGGCGCACTCCGCGATGTGGTGCGATCATCTCGATGCCGTAGCGCTCGGCCAAGTCACGATCCAAACGGTCACTGTCATAGGCTCTGTCGCCGATCAGTCGTGCCAGGAGGGCATCGAGGAAGCTGTGTCCGAGGACGCCTTCAACGAGCCGGCTTTCGTGCGGCGAAGCGCTTTCGATACTAACGGCGAGAGGAAGACTGTGATCATCGGCGAGCGCGATGATTTTTGTTCCCTTGCCGCGCTTGGTGGGCCCGACCGCGAGGCCCCCTTTTTTGCCCCTGTGAAGGAGGCGTCGATGAAAGCCTCATCCAGTTGCAATTTTCCTCGGGCGTGTAACTCCTCGGCCAGTCCGCGCAAGATGTCTTCCAGTTTGCCCTCTCTCACCCACTGCTGGAAGCGGCGGTGGCAGGTCTGGTACGGCGGGTATTTCTTGGGCAGTTCCCGCCACTGTGCTCCTGTCCCCAAGACCCACAAAATTCCGTTGAGTACGGCGCGTGTGTCCTGCCACGGCCGACCACGACCGTCGGCACGCCGTTGAGGACGCAACATCGGTTCGATCAACTTCCACTGGGCATCGCTGAGTTCCCATCGGCCTCGCATACCCTCTTTCTGCTCGTTTTGGAACGCGCAGAAAATAGTTAACAAGGTTCAACGACCATTTATGAGACCGATTCTAGAACATTGCGAGAAGGCACGGCGGCCGCGTGTGGATGTTGGATTTTGCGTTGCAAAGCGGAAGGGGCGAGTTTTTCCGGTCGTTAAGTGCGATAGCAGGTCAAGTCCATTCCGGCTTTTAAGTACAGCTCGACACCATCACTGATTCCAAGAGAACCCTTAAAGAGTCGTCCGAGACAGTACACATGGCCACAATTGTGGGGAGCCGTTTTTTTCGCCGTCTGAAGATTGCAGGCGTTGGCAATTGTCTCGGGGGGGCATTCAGGATCTGAGGGTGGGGCCGTGTTTGTAAATTGAGAAGGGCACCCGCCCGAGGCCGCGCAGTGTCAAAACGCGACAGTCCTAACGCCTCTCATATCGTGGAGATGATTCGACTTATACTGCGACTCACGGGCGTGAAGCTGACATCGTAGAACCGCTCAATTCGCCGATTAGGCTCTGACCATTCGGGCTTCCCCATCCAGTGACCAGGTCATAGCCAACCACGGCATTGAATGACTGCCCCTGACCATTGTTGTTATTGCCGCTGGTGATGTCATGAAAGTCGTTGTTGTAGCTGGGACTGTGACCGATCGAATAAATGGCAGGGTTCAGGAAGCCCAGGCTTGAGTTACCGCCAGACGTCACCTGCTGGTTGACCAACGCTAGAAACCCGGCCCAACGCGGCGCAGCAAAGCTGGTGCCGCCGTAGTCTCCGGAACAGGTACCCTGATCACAGGTATAGTTGTCGGTGTTCGCCTCTGCTGCCACGTCCGGCACGTTGCGCACAGTCGTCGAAGCCTGATTTGCCGAATTCGCTAAACCGGTCTGCCAGCTGGGAATCGCGAATCCGTCGTCCGCTGGGCCGCCGCTGCTATCGGCCCAGGCCGTTTCCGACTGCCAGGGCCCGCCCGCGCCGTTCGTAGTCAAATCCGTTCCGCCCACGGCCACGACGTAAACTGATTCGGCCGGATAGCTGTTGTCAGTTGCGTTTGATCCCGTATACGATCCGGCGTCACCCGAAGCCACGAAAAGATTCTGACCTTGCGCCGCGAATTCCTGGAATATGGGATCCAGCTGCGTGGTGTCATCCGGATTCCACCCCCACGAACAACTGAGTTGCTTCGCGATATTTTCCGTCGCCATCTGGTTGAAGATGTCCACGTCCCCAACACCAATTTGTGAATTGCTTGGAGCGATATAGACGCGAACCTGGCTCAGGCCGGGAGCCATCGACGCCGCCTGCACGATATCCAGAACCTGCTCGCCGTCATCTCCGTCAGAGCCGGCAGTCGCGCCGTCGAGAAGAACATTGTGAATGGGAACGCTATTGGATGAGCCGGCAAAGCTCGCGGTGACATCGCTCAAGTTGTAACCGTCGAACTCCAGCAGCCCAATTGCCTGTCCGCTGCCCGTGAGCTTAGTCCCGCCGTAATACGCGGCGCGCATATCGTTTCCAAGGTACGCGCCACTTGGTCCCGATCCGACGCTGGTTCGGCGAAAATTCGGTGGCGCTCTCTTGAATTTCGGCCGAGGCAAGGAGAAGTTGTTCATCCCCGCGATGTGCGCCACGGTCACGCCCAGCTCGAGCGAGGGCTCACGATCTGGCGAGTAAAACCCGCGATTTTCGGTCGGATGCCGATAGTTCGTCATCGTCACGTGGAA
>PMHI01000247.1:10784-20269 GCA_003156615.1 Acidobacteriaceae bacterium
GGGACTGCTTCGGTCATACAGCCGTTTCAGCAAACTTGTCAGCTCGTCTTGATTGCGCAGAGGAAGCATAATCGCCAGCCTCAGGCGCTGGGTGTTGGGCATAGGACCCACACGCGCGGCCCGGCCGTTTGCGACCGCAGGGCGGACATGATTATGCAACACCTGAGCCGCTTTCTTGGCCTGGGCAGGGATTGAAAGGAAACATAGCGCCAACCAACAAACGAGGGCGGAGGCCTCCGCCCGAAAATGTCTACTCGCTCTCATGTTCTTGTGATCCTTTCAAGAGTGCAAAGTCGACGAGTGGCACACCCAACAGATCGCGGCTGGGGTTAAAGATGACGGTATCTTAGCTCACGGGAATCGAGTTTCCAACTTGTCGTCAGTTTTCAACTTTGTGTGTGAAGGAAGGAGCCGACGGAGGCGGGCTCATGACGGGAAATGAGCTGCTGCGGCTCATTTACGAGGGAACGCTTTTCTTAGCGCCCTGACGACTAGAAAGCCAGAGTGCGGGTGGAGCTCCTCTGGGTGCGCCTCTAGATATTTGAACACGACCAACTCCAAGCTCCCACGCGTACTCCGGACGCCGAGCCCTTGACCAGCAATACGATCATGCGTTCTACGCTAACAACTGTTTCGTCTCCACCGTCGGCCCGACATCGCTAAAGTTGGAGCTACAGTAACTGCAACGGTGCCGCTATTTCAACCGTGTACCTGTGGTATTGAAACCAATAGCGCTTGGATTAATCTAGGTCATCGGCCACCCGCTCGCCAGAGCGGCGGCGCCGAAATAACTGTTGGGGCTGGTGTCGATAGCAACTCTGGCTTCGGCGAAGATTTCACCTCAACGTACTTCTTGACCACATCTAATAGAGACTTTCCATTGCGCGCGTGGCCGAGAGCCACGTCGATTATGCTGGCGGAAACCAGGTCAAAATCTGCCGAGCTAGCTCTGTCCAGCACGCCAATGGGACCACTTCCGAACTCTGGGGCGATAAACGAACCCTCTACGGAGACCATTGCTGCGGGCAGCCTGCAAATCGGAGGCGTGGGCCGCGCACATCGTTACTTCCTCTAGCTTCAGATCGAGATAGTAGGCAGGTCTGGAAGGTACAGAAGTGCAATTCCCGGGTTGGACTGGTGAGTGGGAAAGTATCGAAACGGCTGGATTTCCCGCCCGTTAACCCGGAGCCAACCGGCTGCCCACGCTGCCCAGGAGCTTCTCCGCCGCTTCGCCCGGATCCTGGGAGGCAAAGTTCTCGTCCAGGATAAGAACTGAAACAGAGGGATCAACCTCCTCCAACATCTTCTGAGTGGGTTTGCCATGAGCGTATTGCAGGCGCGCGGAGAGCACCACGAGTTTCGCCTTCGTTGCCTTGAGCAGGATTCTGGTGTCGTTGATGCTCAGAGTGGTAAGGGCATTGTAGCCGGCGTTGCACAGCACTTCCCGCAGAAACGTGCACACATCGATCGAGTCGAAAGCGCAAAGCATGCGCGGCCTGGCGTCCCCGGCTTTTCCCCGTGAATATCGCGAGCCCAGGTAAGCGGCGGTGATGGCCTCTTCGACCGAATCGTAGGTTTCGAATTGCGGGAGCAGGCTGGTCAGCTCGAGCATTTTGCGGATCCTGGGCTGCAATCCGCAAAGTTTGAGGTCGCCGCCTTTCGATCGCGCGGTGCGCATCAGGCGTACCAGCGCTCCCAACCCGCTGCTATCGACGAACTCCACCTGGTCGAGTTGCAGCACGACGTCGCCATACTTGTCGATGGAGTCCCCAACCTGAGAGTGCAAGGTAGACACTTCATTTCCCGCCACGATCCTTCCATGGCATTCAACGATCAAGACCTCGCCGACCGGGCGGCTCTGCAGGCGCAGTTGCATCCCGCCTCCTTGGTGGCGAATCTTACTAGGGCGAAACCGTCGAGTCAATGAGCTTTGGAATGAATCGTGCTCGATAACCACTCTGCCTCGGCGTCGTTAGTCGTTAGTCGTTGGCCCCCGGCCCAAACGGTTTTACGACAGGTTGCCCATCATCGCAAGAGGTCAAGAATCAAAAAGCCAGCTTTCTACAGTAGGAGCTGCGCAGTTGGTCGATGGCGGGAGCGGATGGCGGCCCACCGCGCTCAGCGGCGTTGCGGGGGCAGGGACAGCTGTGGGGCTGCACTCAAAGGCCGGTCGAGCTCATCAAATAGTTTCTTCCAGAATTCTCAGTTCTCTCAATTTTTTCTCCCGTCGGTTGCGATTTCGACCCTCATTTCGCGCCTTATTAGATAGGGGTCGATTCAGTGACGGCCCGCACATTCATATTGAGAGCGGATCGCCACCTGATTCGAGCTTTCCAGTGAATCGGCAATTCCTCTCACGTAGGGTGGGATGCAACGACATAGGAAACCTAAGCTCGGGGGGTTATTTCTTGCGACATTCTTGCTTATGGACTCAGCGCTGGCGTTAGCTGAAGTCGGCGATGCCAAGTCCGCAACTGTGACCACAAACAATGAGTACACCAGCAACCCACCCGATGCCCCTTCCGCGGTTGGGAGCGCGGGAGAGCTCTCATCCTCTGGATCCTTTTCAGCGGAATCCGCTGTGTACCAAGTGCAGTTCCAGGCTCCTTACCCTACCCTGCAGGAAGGTTCCCGGCTACTCATCACCAATGCCAGGTTTCGGGCTTTTGAACGCCATACCTGCTCGCTGGATTTGCTGGCAGGCACATTTTTTGACGCGCTCCAGGGTCTACACAAGACCGTGTGGACGGAATATGGCGGTGGCCTGCAGGGCTTTGAAAAACGGTATGGCGCAATGCTGGCAGATCGCGATGCCTCTAGTTTTTTCGGCACATTTCTCTTCCCCACACTGTTTCACGAGAACCCACGCTATTCTCGGTTAGGCCCTGGAACATCGGTATGGGGGCGAGCGGTATATGCCATCAGCCGAACCGCGATGGCGCGGAACGATGCAGGCGGCGCCACTCCGAACCTCTCCCTGCTGTTCACCATTCTGGCGGCTCAGTCACTGAAGAATACGTACTACCCCGAACCACAACACGGATTTGCGCAGACTCTGCAACGTTCACAAAACGCACCACTGGGAAACATGCAAGACAATCTTTCGCGCGAGTTCGTGCACGGATTCGAACGCTTTCTGTGGAAGCGCATGCCGGCTGGAGTGAAGCGGCTGGAGCAACGCATACCGTTCCGACGACTGTGGGAACCGGCAGCATTCGCTGAGGACTTCCCGACCAGCAAATAGCATTCCACTACTTATCCCCGTTTGGCACTGCCGTGGTGGCTGACCTTAACCGCTGTCTATCACAATGAGCGTGGAAAAAAACATCAAATAACGGCCAAGACGAGCGCAAACCAGGCCAGAGCCAAGGCCACCCCCGTTCTCCATCGTCGCAGGATCGGCGAAGCTCGATTCCAGCATTGCCTCGTGGACCGGGTGGCCGTTGACAACTCGGGTTTCCGCGAAATGGTGAGCGACGGAAGAGGCATTGGCCTTTAGCCATGCCGGCGTGACACCCAAGTCATCCAGGCTTAACTCTGGGTTCGCGGGCGCGGTCAATGCCTTTACCAGGACCGCAATCAAGCTGGCATCTACTTTAGCGTCTTTATCGTTTAGGTAATAAGCGTCTCCCTGTCGGTGGATCACAAGATTCGGTACTGTCAAGCTCCCCTCCTCCTGCCCCATTCAACTTTCTAGGTACGTCTCGTCGTCCTCCCAGCCCGGACCGTTTCGACGTGATCTCAATCCGGAGGACTTTTTGCGGATACGCCGGGCAGGAAAGGCAGAAAAGGAGCGCGAGGGGAAGGAAGGGAAAGAGAATGTTGCAATATCGGGACATCGTTGCTTCTGCTCGACCTCAGCGGGTGCTGAGGTTCACGCAACTATACACTAGTTCCCCTGAGGTTTTGCGACATCGCCCGAAATCCAAAAGACGCGTATGGGTGTGCGTGCGACCTTTCGTGTTGCCAAGCGGAAGAAGCGCGAGTCTCCGGTTCTTACGTACAAGAATCAGGTCAATTAGTACAATCGTTCTCGGACTGATTGACCGGACACCTCTGAAAAAAGGCCAAGTCCATTCCGGCCTTTAAGCAGAGCTCGCCAGCGGCTGCGGAACGACGGGTACTTCAACGGCGATCTCTCGGCTGTTAATGGAAACTTGGGCTGCTCCTCCTTGAATTTCCCCTTCACTTCGTGGATCGTGCTCTCGGTCCGCTCTTCCATGCTTGGTGTCATCATGTTTTGCTCTAACTCCTTTGATGGTGTCGTTGCGTCTTCCGTCTGTTGCTTGGTCGTAGTGATACCCGTTATTAAGCGACCTCTTTCCTTTCGATAGCCACTGGCACCTGCACCAGCTCCTCAAATAAACCGCGGTAGTGAATCATTGCCGTTCTCAGCTCTTCGGTGGATGCCTGCTCTTTTCCCACCCGCAACGCAATCTCATGCGCAGAGCGGTAGCTCTCCATCACTCGGGGATGATCGACAGAAATGTCGTCGGCACGTTGATCGAAATCGGATAACGGATAGCCTCGAGCTTTCATCACGGAGGACACCAAGTCATCCGCTTCTGCAACTGCCCCCTTAGGGGAGTCGACGAAGCGTGACTGCACCGCTTCCCACCGTTTGGAAAAGCTCTCGCGTTCCATCGAATCCAGATCGCGAATGTTGAGCTTTTCAACCCGTCTCTCGCGATCCGCTAGTTTCGCTTCCGCTTTTCGTTCTGAGCCATGCGTCAGTACCGCCCGCTCATACTCGGGTCCAAACTTCTGCCGCAGGTCGGCAGTCGTACTTTTGCGTTTTCGCGCGTACAGCCAGACAACCACCGCGATTATCAGAATCACACCGCCGACGAGCACAATCAGTTTCGGATCCAGCAGACTTAAGTTCATTGGAACCTCCACAAAACCAGGGTTGGCCACGAGATTTCCTTCGTGGGCAGAACCTTGTGCATGGCTAGTATCAAACTTTGGTTTTCGGAAAGCTGGTCAGAATTGATCGTCTTATCGTCTTTAATGAATTGGACCTCATGACGAGAGTGGGACGGAGACNNGTATTTAGGAGTGGCTCATCCTCTTAATTCGGGCCTGGCGCCGATCAAAGGACAAACATGAAAACGAATAAATTGCTCGTTACCTTGACGCTGATCGTCCTTGGGACGATGCTGGGCTGCTCAGGGCCTTCTTCAAAGTCGCCGGATGTTTCTGACAGCATCCGTAAAGCGCTCGATCAGGCAGGCCTCAAAGATGTCTCCGTCGGTCAGGATAGGGACAAGGGCATCGTTACGCTCGGCGGACAAGTAGCCGGTGAAAGCGACAAGTCCCAAGCCGAATCTCTGGCAAAGTCCTTGGCCGGCGCACAGGTGGTCGCGGACCAGATTGCGGTGGTCCCCGTGGGCGGGGAAAAAGCAGCTAAGGCTGTGAACTCCGATCTCGACCAAGGCATCGGGAACAATCTGGACGCTTCGCTGATCCAGAACAAGATGCACGGCGACGTGAAATACGAAGTGAAGAGCGGCGTCGTCACGCTGAGCGGGGAAGTAAACTCGGAAGACAAGCGCACGCGCGCCGAGAAAGTGGCAATCGCGGTGCCGAATGTTCTGCAAGTGGTAAACGATCTGCAGGTCAAGAATCAAAAAGCCAGCTCATTACAGTAGGAGCTGCGCAGTGGATTGATGTCTGGAGTGGATGGCGGCCCACCGCGCTCGGAGTTGTTGCGGGGCAGGGACAGCTGTCGAGCTGCACGTAAAGGCCGGACGAGCTCATCAAATGGTTTCTTCCAGAATTGGCCGACGGTCCTATAAGCAGGTTCCTAAGATCAAATAGAAAATGTGGCGGTCACCGTTTAAAGTGCCGCCGGCTCGACTTTCTGAAGCAGCCTTCCTCCTTCATCCCACACGTCAAAATCGAGATCTGTCATGGGTCCCAAAATGGGCATCTGGCGTTCGTCACGTTCAACAATCTCCCGGAGTCCTGAGAACGCGAAACCCATCGACGCCCGGCCGGGGTGGAACTGGCGCCTAGCCAGCAGCATCATGCCGAGTTCCCCGCCAAGGGGATCCAAACGGAAACGAGGTCTTAACCCGGTGTTTCAAAAGGGTCCCTCGGACGAGGCTGACGGTCATGGTCCTTGATCGGCAAGGATACGCCGGAGCGGATAATCNNAGGAGAGGGTCTTGAATCGACGATTTGGAAACACAGCAGTGGCGGCGGTAGTGGCTGCGGCGCTTTTGTTATTTGTAGCAGCACCATTGACGCATGCCGATGACAGAGGGAAGTGCCAACATGAGATCGAAAAGGCGGAGGCAAGACTGGACAAAGCGATCCACGACAAGGGCGAGCACAGCCGCGACGCCGAGGACCGCCGGCGGGATTTGAATGCCGAACGGGAACGTTGTTGGAATCAGTATCACCAGTGGTGGAACGGGAAAGACCATCGATGGGAAACTGAGCACAATTGGGAGCAAAGGTAACGATCCTTACTTGAGTGAGGTTGGCAGCCGATAGCGCCCCATGACTCTGACTGGAGTCTGGGGCGCTTTCGCTAGCTGCACGTGACTTTTGCCGAGAAAATCTAGGATGGCGATCCTTAACCGCAATCCCGGCGGACGGAGTTACTGCGGGTTCGCGGCAGAGATGAGATTGCTCCATTGGTCGTTCGCAACCGTATCCCCGTAGTCGAACCAGACAAGGACCGAGGGCGCTCTGCTGGCACCCGCCGCGTCGTTCAGCATGGTCTGCAACTGGCTGACGGTGGGGTAGACGCAGATTGATTTGGAGGCGCAGGCCCCAGGGGCAAAGTCTGTCCAGCTGAAAGCCTGGAGATTCATGAAAGCGGACCTGTTGTAGTTCCCCGCAATCGTATCGAGCCAACTGGCAGCCGAGGCCTCGGTGCCGGCGGCCTCTCCGGTGCCTACAGGGTAGTAGTCGGCTCCCATCACGTTGAGCTCGGCTTCGATCGGATCGAGAAAGCCTGCGAGCTGGCTCTCGTTCGCGGTATTGACGCTATCCCATGTTTCGGCGCTATAGATCGTGTGCTTCGGGTCGGCTGCGTGCACGGTGCTATACAGGGTTGCGATATCGCTTTCGATGGCGCGCTCGGAGATAGTTTTGCCTTTGTAATTCTGAATCTCGCCCTGCGAGGCCATATTCACATACTCATCGTCAATGTAGTAGCCGGCGGTGGCCGGAAACGTCGCGAACCACTTCACGAGAGCAGTAGTAAAGGCGGCGTTCGTGCAACCGCCGCAGAAGCTTGAGGCGAGTTCTGTGTCGTTGCTGATAAGGGAGTAGTTGCCGGTGCTCGTACCTTGGTACAGGGCAAAATCCAAGGGGATGTACCAAATGATCTTGAGGCTGGAGGAGTTTGCCTGATCGGCCCAGGATGCGATTTCGGACTCGGTTCCCCACAAGTTGGAGTCGTTGAAGATGTACCGGAATTTAGCGGCGGCGATGGTTTGCAGCTCGGCCTCAGAGGTCAAACCAGAGATGCCGTCGCAATTGCCGGCGCTGTTGTCTGGATTGCAATCAACCCAAATTCCCTGCGGGATGGTGACGACGACCGCAGCCGGGGACGGTTTCGAGGAATTCGTAGTCCGGCTGCTCACATATAAGAGCGCGTGGCCATCGATTACTCTCTCGCCAAAACTTGGGGAAGAGGCTCCCAGTTCAACAAAATATTCGCCGTTTTCGCGCACTTGGACTAGAACAGTTTCGATCCAGAGCGCCTCGCCGCTGTGGTCTCGGCTGTCGTGAACGTAAAACGTCACGATCTGGAGTCCGCGCAAAGGCTCTCCCTCGTCGCTGAGCAGCCTGGCATGAAAACTGATATGCGGATAGGTGGCGGCCAAGGCTGGAAACGCCAGCGAGCAACATAAGAGCAAGAGCGCGGGAGCACACTTGAAATGTTTCATCGATTTCCTCACCACGCCTGATCACAACTCGGCGACGTTGACTCCGCTGACAGAGCATTTTAACCGGGATTTGCTTTTTGGCTCGAAAACGTAGTACGCCCATTTCACCTGGCCCTGCGCACTACCGCAGTATTTCGTTGCGCTTCTGTTCTAGAGTGTGATACGCCCTCTTATGGAAAGAACTTGTCGCGCGCCAGGAACCCTGCTTAAAATGGGTGTATAGCTGTTAGAGCACTTACGCTAGAGGTCAGGAGTTCGAGTCTCCTCGTGCTTACCATTTCTTTTGACTGCTTCCCGACTTGATCATGCCCAACTCAGTCATTCCGCAATCCCAAATCAATGCTGAAACCGCCAGCGAAGCGGGCGAATCCTTCGGCGATCTTCTTTCTCAGTACGAAGAGAGCCATTTGCGCAAAAGCGAAGATGGCGGCCGACAACTCCTGGGCACGGTAATCGTTGTCTCCGGGGACTCCGTCTTCCTCGACATCGGCTTCAAGAGCGAAGGCATTCTGCCGCTGGCGGCCTTCGAGGGCGCTGGTGAGATTGTGACACCGGGCGACAAGGTGCCGGTATCGGTCAAAGGTCGCGATCCGGAGGGCTACTATCAGCTCACACGCGCCAAGGTCGAGCGGCCAAAAGACTGGTCGGCGCTCGAAAAGGCTTTCGCGGACAAGGCAACCATTGTGGGCACGGTGACGGGGGTGATCAAAGGCGGGCTCAGCGTGGACGTGGGAGTGCGAGCGTTCATGCCGGCCTCGCGCAGCGGAGCACGGGACGCTGCCGAAATGGAGAAGTTGGTGGAGCAGGAAATCCTCTGCCGTATCATCAAGCTCGAGGTGACGGAAGAAGACGTAGTGGTGGACCGCCGCGTTGTCGCTGAAGAGGAAGAACGCTTGGTGAAGGAGCGCCGCTATTCGGAGATGAAGGAAGGTGACACCGTGAGCGGTACGGTCCGCAGCCTCACTGATTACGGTGCCTTCGTGGACATTGGTGGCGTGGACGCTTTGCTGCACGTAAGTGACATCGCCTGGAGCCGTGTGAGCAAGCCGTCGGACGTGCTCTCGGTGGGGCAGTCGATCGAAGCCAAGGTGCTCAAGATAACGAATGATTCCGGCAAGGGGCGCATTTCGGTGGGCATGAAGCAACTGCAGCCCCATCCCTGGGATGCGGTGGCCGGAAAGTACAAGGCCGGCGAGCGTGTGCGGGGCACGGTTACACGCGTGGTCGAGTTCGGAGCATTCGTGGAACTGGAGTCCGGGATTGAGGGGCTGATCCACGTTTCGGAGATGTCGTGGGGGAAAAAGTTGCGGAGTGCCAGCACACTGGTCAAGCCGGGCGAGACCGTCGACGCGATGATTCTGGCGGTGAACGCGGCTGAGCGCCGCATTTCTCTCGGTCTGAAGCAGGCCTTGGGAGATCCGTGGGCCGAGGTGGCGCAGCGGTTTGCCGTGGGCTCCGTGATCGAGGGACCAGTACTTAGCATCACCAAGTTCGGCGCATTTGTGCAGCTTACCGAGGGCGTTGAAGGCATGATTCACATCAGCGACCTGAGCGCCGAGAAGCGCATCAACCATCCCC
>PMHI01000300.1:0-3688 GCA_003156615.1 Acidobacteriaceae bacterium
CCGGTTTCAATTATGAATCGACAATCATCAATCTACAATTTCTATTTCTTCACCAGCCACGGATTGCTCTCCCGTTCATCCCCGATGGTAGTGAGTGGGCCGTGGCCGGGGACGACTACGGTGTCGTCGGGCAACGCGAGCACGGTGCCGTGCAGCGATTCGATGATCTTATCCATCGATCCGCCGGGCAGATCGGTGCGTCCGATGGACCCGGCGAACAAGGTGTCGCCCGCGATCAGAGTCTTTTCGGCAGGGAAGTAAAGGCAAATACTGCCTTCGGTGTGCCCTGGTGTATGCAGAATGCTGGCGGTATGTGCTCCGGCTTTCACGGAATCGCCGGTGCTCAGGCTCTGGTCGATCTTGACCTCGCCGGGCGGCGGGACGCCGATCCAAGCGGCCTGCGCGTCGAGCATCTTCAGCAGTGCATAGTCGTTCTGGTTGAGCAGGATCGGCGCTCCGGTGGCCGCGCGCAGCTTCATGGCTCCTCCCACGTGATCGATGTGGGCGTGGGTGATGACGATTTGCTTGACTTGCAGGGTATGCTTGCGGAGGAGCGCGAGAACGTCCTCAATGTCGTCCCCGGGGTCGATGACCAAGGCTTCGTGCGTGGCCTCGTCGCCAACGATCGAACAGTTGCACTGCAGCGGCCCGACGGGAAAGATTTCGTGAATCATGTTTCCATTGTAACGAGTTGCGGGTACCTGGTACCGATTACCGCCTAGAAACCGGAAGAACCGGGTTCAGACTTGTGTTGAGGCGCGGCTGGCGAGACAATACGCCAACGTGCCGTGGAGGTTCCTGTGTCAGCCAAATACCGCCAGCATGGATATCAGGACCGCGACCGCGAGGCAAAGCCGCGCAAGGAGCCTGGAGAAAAGCCAGCGCCTGTTCCCCCCGCCAGACGCGACTACAGTATGGGGCCGAAACCGGTGAATATGCCCGGCACGCGCGCTGTCTCGCGTTGTGCGCAATGCGGCACGGTTCTGCAGGCGATTCCGCCGACGGGTCTTTGTCCCAAGTGTAGCTTCGAGCTGCATTCCTGCAAGCAGTGCATGTATTTCGATCCCGGCAGCCGCTTCGAGTGCATGCAGCCGGTGAAGGAGCGCGTGGCCAAGAAGGATGCGCGCAACGATTGCACGTTCTATGAGATTCGCGTCACCAGAGAGAAGGAAACTTCCACGCCCCCCAGCCTGCGCCCCAACGACGCGCGGCAGGCGTTTGAGAATTTGTTCAAGAAATGAAAGGCGCAGCTTCCGCTCGGCCTATGGTTTCTGCGTCGGCCGCATAAGAATCTCGCTCACAAACGACTGCGGAGTCTGCGTCACCAGCATGGCTACGGCGTGCGCCACGTCTTCTGGTTGGAGCATCTTCGCAGGGTCTTTGCCGACGTGCGGGCTTAGGTCTGTGTTGGTCGAGCCGGGGCAGATTACGGCCACGCGGATGTTGTGGCTTCGCAGTTCCTCCGCCAGGGAGTAGCTCAGTCCGTTCAACCCCCATTTCGAAGCGGCGTAGGCGGCGCCGTTCGGGAGCGCGTTCTTTCCCGCGAGGGACGAAATGTTGATGATGTGGCCAGAACGCGCGCGAATCATCATCGGCGCGAACGCACGAGTCGTGTAATAGACACCACGAAGGTTCGTGTTGAGGATCCGGTCCCATGAGTCGGGAGCGAGTTGGTGCAGCGGGCCGCCGAATCCGCCGATGCCCGCGTTGTTGACCAGGATGTCAACGCGCCCGAACGCAGCTTCGACACGCTTGGCCGCAGCCTCCACCGACTGAAGATTCGTCACGTCGCATGGGACCACCTCGGCCTTCCCTCCCGCCTGAGCGATGGCTTGCGCAGACGATTCGAGAACCGCATTAGTGCGTCCGCACAAGACTGCGGTGGCGCCCAGACTCGACAACTGACGTGCAATCGAGGCGCCAATTCCCCGGCCTGCGCCGGTAACGATCGCCACTTGCCCGGCCAGGGAGTGAACCGCATCCATTTGAACCGTGCTCATTGGAAAGGGCCTCCAGTCTCATAGAAATGCCTCGCGAGAGCCGGAATTACAGGCTGTCGACGCGGCGCGACCTTTGCATCTTATACAATAGCGCGGAGGGTGAGCGGGAACTTGCTTGCCTTCGGAGCAAGAGGTCCTTATAATCCGGCAACCGGGAATGAAGGAGTGAGTCGCTTTGTGTCCCGCAGGTTCTGGCTTTTTTGCGGGGCGGGCCGGGCGCGCTACCTGGTACTCCTGAAGCGGAATCTGGAAGGCGAAAAGCTGTCGGAGTCGAATGCAGCCCAAGAGTAAGAAAATGCGATTTCGCGGAGTTGTGAATTCCCGACTATCCAAGGAGCTACACTGATGAAAACAATTCTGGTCACGGTTGTGCTTGGAGTTGCTGTACTCGCAGCGGCAAAGGACGCGGCGCCACAGGGTCAAGCAGCAAGTCCGCAACCGTCCGCCCAACCAGCCGCTCAGCCAGCGCAAGGACAGGCGCCCGCCACACCCGCGCCGGCAGCCGCACCCGCGCAGGGACCGATCATTAAGGACCCGGTCGAGTACAACGCTTACATGAGCGCAATCAACCAGAAAGACTCCGCGGCACGGATCAGCGGCCTCGAAGCGTTTCTGGCGCAGTATCCCAGTAGCATCATGAAGGCTGCCGCCCTGCAAACTCTCATGCAGGACTACCAGCAGGCAGGGAACCAGGCAAAAACCATCGATACGGCCACCAAGTTGGTGGCGGCCGATCCCACCAATGAGCGAGCTATATTTTTGCTGGCCTATATCGATCGGATAAAGGCGCAGGGAGGCGACCCCAATTTCAAGCAAGACCTGGACGATGCGAAGAAGTACGGGCAAATGGGATTGGATGGTCTGCCAAAATTCAGCAAGCCCGATGGCACTTCTGACGGCGATTTTCAGAAGATGAAGGATCAGATGTCGGGAGTTTTCAATGCGGCTATCGGCATGGCCGCCCTCACCGGCAAAGACTATGACAACGCGCGAAAGTCCCTGCGCGCCGCCGTCGATAGCAGCCCTGACTCTCAGAAGGATTTCAGCGTCGTTTACCCCCTGGCGCTAGCCTACGCCGGGCCCACTCCGCCGGACCCGAACCTTGCTCCCGAGCCGCTGAATGCGATCTGGTTTACCGCGCGGGCTTCCGCGCTTGCGCCGGCGCAGGCTCAGGCGAATATTGAGAAATACGCCAGATCGCTGTATGTCAGATACCACGGTGGAGACGACGGCTGGACAGATGTGCTGACGCAAGCCAAGGCCAACCCGACCCAGCCCGCCGGATTTAGCATTAAGCCCGCTCCCACTCCGGCGGAACAGGCGCACGCCATGGCGATTGCTTCGCAGCCCGAGAAGATGGATTTCGGCCAATGGGAATTCATACTCTCGAACGGCTCCCAGGCCGACCAGGATCTGGTATGGAACGCCATCAAAGGCAAGGCAGTACAGTTAAACGGTACGGTCATCAAGGCGACAGCGACGGAGTTTGACATCGCTGGAAGCCTCGACGACATTGACGCCAAGAAGCCGGACATCACCCTCACGTTCGAAGACAAGGTTCCCTTGAGGCTTATCCCCAAAGAAGGAGCCAGTCTGGACTTCCAGGGCGAACCGGCCTCCTATACGCCAAACCCGTTCATGATGACCATGGATAAGGGCCAGTTGTTGAAAGCCGCGCCGGCCAAGCC
>PMHI01000300.1:3733-4713 GCA_003156615.1 Acidobacteriaceae bacterium
CGCTTCGCGCCATCGCGAAGCTGGCGGATGTCGATTTTGAGTTCATCGATGGTCCGGCTGAGGGTATTGCGATGCATTCCCAGCTCGCGGGCAGCGCGGCACTGGTTGCCTTTATTTTCCTGGAGGACGGTGAGGATAAAGCGCTTCTTAAATTCGCGCACCCCCTCGGAATAGAGAATGTTGCTCTTGTACATCTGCAGGATGAGTGCTTCTAGTTGATCTTTCACTGGCGGTCTCTCTCTTTTCGTCTGATGTCTTCGTCTTTCAACTGTCCTGCTCGCACCCCATTCATTTCGGCCTGGAAGCGGGAGAGCCTGTCAATTCTTTCGGAGCCCGATGCAGGAAGTCGAGTCCCTCATAGAATCGGGCCCGTAAGGCGACCGGGGCTACCCAGATCGCGGCCCTTCCGACTACCAGGAAATAGGGCGCCAGTTCTGAGTTCTCCAGCATCTTTGAGGTGGGTGTGAACGCGGTCATACCCATCAGCACCACGGCCACCACCAACCCGCCCTTCACCAGGCCCAAGAAAGCGCCCAGAAAACGGTCAAACCCGCTTAGGCCGACCTCTTTCATCAGCTTCCGGGCGATCCTGCCGGCAATGCTGAAAAGGATCAAGATCGCAAAAAAGATGATGAGGAAACCGAAAATCTCGGCCAGCCACTCGTTCTTCAAAAACGACATGAACCACTCCGCCAGGCGTTGGTACTGCCAGGCGGCAACAATGTAACCGATCACCAGGCCCGCCATGCTCAGAGCTTCCGCGAAGAAGCCCTGGATGGCCGCCGAAACTACGCTCAACAGCACAACCACGACAATCAACCAGTCTGCCGGGGTCATGCTACTCTCCCGCCCGCCGTCTTGCGAGCAATTTTTCCCAACGCCTTCCGGCAGACTGTTCTGCCGAAAAGCGCTCGCTTACACATCCAGTTTGTGCCCCGTAATGCGGAGGTAGGCGTCCAGGTACTTTTCGCTGGTCCGGT
>PMHI01000015.1:0-1042 GCA_003156615.1 Acidobacteriaceae bacterium
CTGGCGGGATCAACGGCATACGCCTTCGCAGAAACGCTGGGGTGGCGCCAGGGCTTGGACAAGGACTTGAAACAGGCGCGCGCATTTTACGCTCTTATTCTGCTCTCGACCGGATTGGGCGTCGGACTGAACTTCGTGGACATTAATCCGGTGAAGGCGCTCTACTGGACGGCGGTCATCAACGGATTGTTAGCGCCGTTCCTTCTAGTCGCCATCCTGATCGTCGCTTCGGATAGAAAACTAATGCAAGGACAGCCGAGTTCCCGCTTGGGATGGACCGTCGTAGCGATCACCACGGTGGCAATGTTCGCCGCGGGCGTGGCAATGTTCGTTGTTTAGAGTGCGGCTATCTCCGGCCACATCGAGCCGGACACTCGCTCATTTGTCAGAGCTATGCAGTTTTGATTCCCCGAACCAGTTTCCCAAGACTGAAGAAGAGGAAGCCGTGAGCCGACTTCCTCCTCTTGGACTAGCGAGTTCAACGCGCAGTCGTACCGGCCAAGTCGCGGTCTGTCTTCTTGACATCGACAGAAGACTCTCCCGTGGAGGAAACGTCCTCTCCCCCCGGCCGACTTGAGAACTTCCTTCGCACGCTTGATTTCCTCGGCCGTGTCGCAGTGTACAGAGAGCAGAATTTCGCCCTTCTGCAGGCGACCTTCGTATCTTTTGGCTTCGAATTCGGGAATACCCATGCCAATCAAGGCGCCAGTAACTCCACCAACGGTCCCTCCAACGCCCAATCCCGCTAGGCCTGCCATGATGGGACCTGCAGCCACTCTCCCGTTTTGCTTTTCGCAAATGGTTTGTCTTCCTACGGGGACCACGACACGGTGGACGTTCAGAGCCGATCTCGCTGCCGTCGTGCCGCAGCTCGCCCGCCAAACTAATTGTCGGAACTGTGCAGTTTGGACCGGACGCGCCGTTCTTTCCAGGCCTATCCTGTGGATGAATAGTCGTGGCGAGCGCGATGCTCTGCACTCGTGGAAAAGAAAATACTATGACTCATGTCACCGATAAGGCGACACCCAAACTGCGCAAAGCT
>PMHI01000015.1:1125-2925 GCA_003156615.1 Acidobacteriaceae bacterium
CGCTCAAGAGGATCTAAGCGGTTCGCTATCGTTTGCATTCGTGATTTTGGACCACATCGGAAAAACGACAATGTCACCGAAGACAGCAACGAGTGTCGCGGCAATACTTGAGAAGGAACTGGATTCTATGATCGGTGAATGGAAAAGACAGGTAAGTCTTGTTCCTAGCTTAACCAATATTCCACTTAGCGATGCAGACCGCACAGGTCATTTGACGAAGCTGTTCGGCGAGGTGCTTTGCCGCCTGCGAGGTAATAGGAATACCGAACCGCTGGTTTCTATCGCAGCAGCCGCGCACGGCAGACTACGGTTTGCGCAGGGCTACTCTGTCGCCATGTTAGTTGAGGAGTCGCGAATATTGGAGGTCACCACATTTGGGACACTACAGCGTCATCAGGGCGAACTGGATCGGAATCAGGTGCTGCTAGACGTGGGGATTATTGCGGACGAAGCGGATCGGCAACTCGAAGAAACGGTAGGTGGCTTTATGGCGGCCCAGGCCGCAGCCTAGCCGCTTTCCTAGCGTAGCCGGTCAAGATAGCGAGAGTTTGGAAGTCAACATCCAAGCTGAACGCTTTTGGATAATATGAAATCGATGAGGCTGGCCTTACCCGGTAGGCCGTCGCTGACTCTTAACCTTCTCGGGCCGGAGCAAGGTACAGACTGGTTTCGTGGACGAACCGCTCCACACGGTCGAAGACGCAGACAAGCTCGTAGCTACACTGATGCAGCGACTCGCGGAAGGTTTCGCCAACGAGCGGTCTGGCTTGGAAAAGCAGTGGGACCCCGGTGACAACGTTTTCACCCGCGGGTTATCGTTTCTTTTTTGACAGGCTGTTGAAAACTGTAAGGGAGAACGGCTTCGGACGCAGGCGCACGTATTTATTGTTATTCAACGACAAGGAGAAAACAGATGAACCCCAGTACGAAGGATGCGATCAAAGGCAGGGTTCATGAAGTGAAAGGCAAACTCAAAGAGACGGCCGGCAAAGTCACGAATAATCCCAACTTACAGGCCGAAGGCAACGTCGAAAAAAACACCGGCAAAGTTGAGAAGAAGTTTGGTCAGATCGAAAAAGTGTTCGAGCAGTAAATTAGGCGGACTCCAGTCTTGTGTCGCTTGTCCAACATGCTGGCGCTGACAGTCGCGTCCGACTCCAGGCGCTGGGTGCGTTACGGCGAAAGCGCTGTGGAACGGGCAGTTCCTCACTCGCGGCACCATCCGGGGAGCGCTCCTGCGGAGCACTAGCCTTAAAGGCAATCACGAATTGCAGGGGTCAAGTCCCGCTATGGGCTGGACCCGCCACCTCTTCTTGGCGACCCATGAAATGTCGCCGAGTGGCCAAAATTGGACAGTTTGGCAGGAGCTAGTTCTGCCACACTCTGGCCATGACAACTAAAACGATTCCGGCATACCTTGAGGACGAGCGCAAAAAAGATAAAGACGCTCAACAACGGATCCAAGAAGAAGCTGCCCGCATCCAGCCGCTGCACCATGGTCATCATCGCGCTGCCAAACAGCCCAAGCAGGAATTGCCATCTGTGGTCAAAGCTGCGCACAAAGCGGGAAACACTGTGTCATCGGCCCGGAAAAAGGCAGCTATCGCGCGAAAGAAGACGACGAAAGCTCGCAAGGTGGCGTAACTCCAAGGCAAGCCTCCGAGGATAAGGATTGGGAGGACGACGGGTCGCGTGTTGTTTTAGGTCGTCATGCATTATACGAAGCCATCTGTGGCGAACTGATCGAGTTGAATGCTGAATCGGGAGCAGAATGGAAAATTCAAACGTTAACGAAGACTC
>PMHI01000015.1:2947-3217 GCA_003156615.1 Acidobacteriaceae bacterium
TGGTGTTTGATCTCCTGGACATTGCACTAGACCGGTCAGAGTTTGCGGTGGCCGCCGACACATCAATCGCAATTGGGATTGCTGGCGCGGCGGGTGCTGCCGCAGCCGGTATTACGGATTGGTCAGATGTTGATCCTCCAGCGCGCCGCCTCGGATTAAGCCACGGCCTGCTGAACCTTGGTGGCACCGCACTGTTTGTAACGTCCCTTCTTTTGCGAAGAAACAAGTCCCGCAGGAGCGGCCGCATTGTCGGCGCTCTCGGATATGCGG
>PMHI01000017.1 GCA_003156615.1 Acidobacteriaceae bacterium
CTGCAGGATCGGTCCAGATGGACCATGCAAAAAAGTTCCACGCATATTGCCGGTGGGGAAAAGCGGTGTCGCCGGGCGCCACGCGCGTGGCTGCGCCGTGCCAATGTTCGACAAATGGTGCAAACGTATAAGGCGAGGGACTCTTGCCCACGTATTGTGCGAGCACCTCAATAGCATCATCGGTCAGGTCTCGCAGAAAATTTGATTTGGTATAGACCAGCCGCCCCGGCGGAAAGAGTGGTTCGAACATGCTTTGGATTTGCAGGTACGTCATCGGGCCAAGTTGGTCCGCGATCGGGACTCCAAACTTCTTCAGCGGTCGCAATACCCGTTCTCCATCGGCAACAGGTCCGCAGTAACAGGCCGCAAGACCGAAGGCCGGAGTGCCGTCCGGAAGAGTGATGGACGTAGCTTGGCTCACCAATTCGTCGGGACTCTCTGCGGCAAATTCGCGCCACAAATGCAATATTTCCTTTGCCTTCGCTGCTGGAAAAAAAATTGCGCCTCCGTAAATCGGGCCGACTTGGTGCAATCGATATTCAAGAGAAGTAACAATCCCAAAGTTCCCGCTACCGCCACGGATTCCCCAGAACAGATCGGCATTTTCCGACGCGTTCGCGGTCAGAAATCGTCCATCCGCCGTCACCACATCTGCTGCAATGACATTGTCAATAGCCAACCCGAATTTGGCATGAAGATTTCCCCAACCGCCGCCTAGCGTCAATCCGGCGATGCCGACTGTTGGCACCAACCCTTGTGTGGTGGCCAACCCAAATGCTTGCGTTTCACGGTCGAACTCGCCTAGTTTCAGACCCGTTTGGGCCCGCACCGTTTGCCTTGCCGGATCGACGCGGATTCCTTTCATTCCAGACATGTCAATCATCAAGCCGTCCTCGCAGACGGCCTTGCCTGCGATGCTATGTCCGCCCCCACGAACCGAAACGAGAAGGTCGTGTTCGCGAGCCTCGCGCACACATGCAATGACATCGGCCGCACCTGCGCAACGAGCGATCATCGCCGGACGCCGATCAATCATGGCGTTCGGGATTGTTCGAGCTTCATCGTACCCGGGCTTGTCTGGGCAAAAAGTCTGACCGCGTAGTGAAGTCCTGAGCTTCTGAACAACGGATTCTGGAATCATCAGTGTTCCCCAATATCGCTAGAGACCGGCAAAACTGGTGGTCCTGGGACGGGTGACGATGCGCGATCATGACATGCGGACGCTCAAAAATCCTCAAGAAATAATCAATTATCAGTAGAATCGCTACCATGCTGACCCTCCGATCATCAGCTTACGAGTTCGGCCCGTACCGGGTGGATTCGATCGCGCGAAGCCTTATGCGCAACCATGAGCTGCTTGCCCTACCACCCAAGGCAGTCGAAGTCCTGGTTGAACTCGTTAAGCGCCCCGGAGTAGTTATCAGCAAGAAAGAACTGATGGAAGCAGTTTGGCCAGAAACCTTCGTCGAGGAAGCCAATCTCAACCAAATGATTTTCCTACTCCGCCGGGCACTGGGGGCGACGCAGGAACGAGAGTACATCGCAACTGTCCCGAAGCGGGGATACCGTTTTACCGACTCAGTTCGCAGTGTCGACGTTCCGTGCCGTTTCGAATCGATAGCGGTATTGCCTTTAGCCAACCTCAGCGGAGACCCCTCGCAAGAGTATTTCGCGGATGGAGTCACGGAGGCTCTCATCACAGAATTGGCCAAGATCGCAAGCTTGCGCGTGGTTTCGCGTACCTCAGCGATGCGGTTCAAAGGTACAGGTGAGGCAGTGGCTCAAATTGCGCGTGCGTTGCGCGTGCAAGCTGTGTTGCAAGGATCGGTGATGAAATCGGATGATCGCTTGCGGATTACTGTTCAGCTGATCCATGCCGCCAGCGACCAGCACCTGTGGGCCGAGTCGTACGAGGGCACATTCTCCGACATTCTTGGGCTGCAGAGTAGAGTCGCGCGAGACGTTGCTGTCGCCATTCGTGCGGACCTTAGTCAAAAGGAAGAAGCGCTCCCCAGCATTTTCCGTGCAGTTCATCCCGAAGCCTACTCGCTTTATCTCAATGGGCGATTTTTCGCGCGGCAATTAACAGACCAAGGACAACGCAAAGCGATCCAGTATTTTCGCCAATCCTTGCAGATCGATGCCGGGTATGCCGCCGCCTACGCCGGCTTGGCCGAGTGCTTCATCGAACTCGCTTATTTCTTTGGTATGGAGCCGAAGAAGGCGTTTGCCGAGGCTGAACCTGCGGCAGTAAAAGCGGTGGAGTTAGACGAAAATTTGGCTGAAGGACACGCTGTGCTGAGTCTGCTACGGTTGCTCAATGATTGGAATTGGGATGCAGCAGATCGGGAGTCGCAGCGCGCGATTGAACTCGCGCCCGGTGATCCGTACGTGTACTGGAAGCGCGGCGTTTATTTAAGATATGCCGGCCGAGGCGACGAAGCGGTTGCCGCTCATCGCCGTGCGGAGTCGCTCGACCCATTCTCCCTTATAGCGATCGAGGAAGTCGGCTGGCCATTTTATTACGCTCGCCGCTTTGGTGAAGCCGTTGATCAGTTTGGCCGGGCCGTTGAACTCGAACCAAAGTGGGACCAATTGTACTTTGGTCTCGGATTGGCGCTGGCGCAGCAAAAGCGATACGAAGAAGCGATAGCTGCCATGCGGACAGCGACGCAACTCGGGCCAGACAATCCATTCAACCAGGCATCGCTCATTTACATATTAGGACGAGCAGGCTGCACAGGCGAGGCCAAGCAACTTTTAGATCAGCTTTCCGCTGCTTGCGCTTACGTGCCGCGCTGGTTTCTCTCAATCATTTGGGTCGGGCTGAATGACAACGAGCGTGCGCTGCAAGCTCTGGATTAAGCATTCGGCGATCGGGAGCCCTGCCTCGTAAGTCTCAAAGTGGAACCTATTTTTGATCCGCTGCGAGACGATAACAGGTTCGCTGATATGATCCGACGAGTCGGCCTGAAACCGTAATCTACAGCGCGAGATCGCTCCCGGATGGTCAGCGATCCGGACGTAATCCAGCAGGGCAGCGAGCGGATCAGTACCGGGTCTTATGGGAAGTGATCGGGCATCGACCGCAGCCGCTTCAGAGGCAGTCTTTTCCTCTTGCCTGCAAAGTCGGATTTTCGGTAACTTNNAGACATTCGATTTCCCGCGGTCAGGATTCGCCAGGTGCTCTTCGGGCCGTCTCTGCGCACTCAGAGACGTCGAACGCGGGAAAACAAACGCTAGTGTCAGGCTTCTTATAGGGGACGTTGTAGCCCGCCAGGGCGGCAGAATCTGGAAGCTTCCCCGCCGCCAACAGAACTCTAGAGAGTGACCAAGAACGGCTCTCTTTGGGGTGTCGTTGGCTGTGGAGAGTTAGTAGACACTCTTGGCGCGTTGGTGCTTAACCAGTAACTTAC
>PMHI01000041.1:0-2808 GCA_003156615.1 Acidobacteriaceae bacterium
TCGGGCGGGTGAAGCGAATCAAGGCCGGGCCTGTCTCCTCGATCAAACCGCCTTTTCAGAACCCTTTACGACAGCGCTCGGCACTTGTAGCTTGAGACCGGGAAAGTAGACTGTGATTGGGTTCTCGGCCACTTGTGATTCGTTCTCCAACGCTTGGCGTGCTTGCTGCGCTATCTCAGACCTGTAGGTCTCCAGCTTGGGAACCAGTGAGTAGATGTCTGTTGTATCGATTGGAATTGTGCGGCACTGCTGGACATCGAAGGGGATCTTGTCCGCCTGACGGATGATGTGAACAGTAGGCAGTCCGCTCACGTGACGGAGACATAGCTCATAAAATACGTTCGGGTTGTGGAATGAAAGGTCCACAATTACCAGCCTANNATATCATGCCCGACTTCCCGATCAGGTCAGCGCGTACTATCTTCAGGCCTAATTCAGTTACGGCGGGCTCCACGACGCAGTTGAGGAACAAATCGGAGTGTCGGCGCTGATCTGTGTCCTCATCTCCGATCGGCGTGATGTAGAAGAAGATTTTTGACCAGTCGGAGGTCTCAGCGCTTGCCGGTGGTGCCCCCGCTACCAATGGAGGCCGGGGGATCGCGGAAAACTCTACCACCTTCCCGTCGGGTGGTAGCTCCTCTAAAGCATGGTCGATTTTAAGCAGACACTCGGCGCCCGCTAGCGTTTTCAGGAGGCCAAGGTATTTCGCGTTCACGATGAACGCATCGGCACACTCGGCGAGGTCAGCATCCGGGATTCCCGCCTCGCGCAGGACGTCGTGCATGACGGGTTTCGCTGGCAGCTTGTTGCCAGCAAACTTGTCGTATAACGCCTTGAACGCCGGGACGGAGCTTATCGCGAGTTCGAATCTTGCCTTGAGTTTTTCCTTCGGGTCTCCCTCCACGTTGGTCGCCAGGTTCCCCTTCGACGTGAGTTCAAGGTGCTCGGCTTTGTAGCTTCCGGTGGTGAGGCCGTATCGGGCTGAGTTCGTAACCAACTGGCGGCTTGGCCCGCTGTCGGGAGACTTTTTGAGCGCGTCGAAGAGCGTGAGCCTTCGGATCTTACCGCTGCCGCCGGAGTAGGCTTGGATCGCGTCTGCAATCGTCAAGGCTTCCTGAAAGGAAGATGCGGGGAAGGCTTTACTGGCGGCCCGGCCGATGGCCTTCTTTGCAGTTTTAGTCCCTATCTTTCGGGCGTGGTGTTTCGATTTCGGCTGTCCGATTTTCTGGGTTATGTGGTTGTTGATTTTCTTGGGTGTCTCGACGGCGGGCGCGAAGGCCGCCCCTGCTCCGTTGAGCCCTGTTTCGCTTCCGAGCATACGAACCTCCAAATGGAATCGGCTGCCTGGGTCTCAGTACTCCGGGAGGTTATCCAGGTTATCGACCGGCTTTCCGTTATCGACCGTTTTTATGTATTCCATTCCGTTGACCTTAATAATGTAGACCGGCTGTCCNNATACGTTGTCCCTCGTCTAATTGCGGAAATGATGTCAGCACGAACGTGATCGGTGGCTGTCCCGAGGCCTTCCCCGTTGTCGGCGCGGGCCTTGACTCGGTCAATATGGGTGTGCTTGTCGTTGAAGTGTACGTCTGAAATCGCGTAATCCGCCCATTTGGTCATGTCCCATTTCTCCTGCTGTTGTTGATTTTCCTGCGGGGCGTCAAGCTTGTCAAGATGTACGGCGTTAAAAGTATCTGTGGAAATCTTGGTCTTACGGAGGATATCTGGTAGAACATCGTTATGCACCCGATTCAGGAGAAGCTTCTTGACCTTTCCAAGCGACAAAATCTTGCAAAATTGAGTCTTCGCGATGTGGCCAGACTCATTCGCTTACCTGGTGAGTCGCCACAAAGGATCAAGCACCATCTTCTGCAATTAGAAAAGAAGGGATTTCTGGCCATAGACAGGCCCAGGGGCGGATTGGGGCGAGCCGCCAACACCCCTGCATGGGCAACGGGCCTTCTGGATAAGAGTTCTCGATTGTTTTCAATACCTGTTATCGGAGTTGCAAACTGCGGACCCGCAACGATTTTCGCGGAGCAGAACTTTCAGGGCTTCCTGCGAATATCCGGAAAACTTCTTGGTCGATCCGCGCCAGACGGGCTTTACGCGATCAAGGCGGACGGAACCTCAATGAATCGAGCTGACGTTAACGGCAAGAAGATCGAGGATGGCGACTACGTAATTATTGACAGCCAGCGCCGGGATCCTAGGAATAATCAAATAGTCGTCGCCATTGTCGACAACAGGGCCACTATTAAGCGTTTTATCGATGATAGACGAAATGGGCAAATAGTCCTGCAGGCCGATTCATCTTTCGACTATGCACCAATTTACCTCCATCCGGACGACGATTTTGCAATCAGCGGGACGGTGGTTGACGTTGTAAAAAAGCCGATTCAAACGTGATAAGCGCGTCCAAGTCCTGCCGTCCCTACAGGGCTCGGTTCCCTTTTTATCGAGCTTACCCCGGACTTACGTCCGGGGCTATGCTATGTCGCCCCTTCGGGGCTGCGGTCTCGTGGTTCGTTCTGCGTCCTTCCCTCTGGCTGCTCCGCCGCGGACTTTATTTCAGTGCGGAATCCACGGGAGGACTCGAAGTCAAAATCCCTGCCTTACGCAGCGGGGGGGATTGTAGGGATGCTTCGACTGCGCAGTGAGATCGCTTCGCGATCTCACTGCTCCGCTCAGCATGACAGCCGGCAATGTGATGACCAACTTTTCAGTATAACGCCTTCCAGTCCCTTTTAATGGCCTTGCCCCGGACTTACGTCCCTTCGGCTCCGCTCGGCTTCGCTCGGGGCTTCG
>PMHI01000041.1:2889-3026 GCA_003156615.1 Acidobacteriaceae bacterium
CCTGCTTCGCTCAGCATGACAACAATAGTAAGTGTCATGCCAGCGTGTGGGCGATGACAAAGATGGCGGGTGTCATGCCAGCGTAGCGGTGAGGAGAGCGAAGCGATCCTCATCGCGGAGTCGAAGCATCCCTACCC
>PMHI01000097.1 GCA_003156615.1 Acidobacteriaceae bacterium
GAACGGACAAGGATCCGAGGCTCGAGCGCACAAAGGCCTCCGAATGTTTTGTCAGCTCAAGATTGCAAGACCAGGGTTGATATAGATTCCGTTATGGACCTAGAGTCGGAGCAACTCGATCAGCATCGTCTGCGGGGGTTCGGCCGGTGGAGTTGATGCAAAACTGGGATTGCTGATGCTGCCAAACTTGGAATCTCCACGTTCATTCATGGAGACGACTGGTCACGACCTCAGCGTTGAATGATGTGCCGCTGAGACGGCTTATGCGGAGCACCACCTCGCAGTGGGGCAACTGTGAGCGACCAAACCGATTGAGCAGCTTTTGGAAAGAGGGTTCCGACGTGATGAAGTCGGCGGCTGCGGCAGTTGCGTCGGAATCACTTCCCGTCAGGAGCAAGACGTCTCCGGTATTGCCCGGATTACGTATGTAGGCGAGGACGGCGATCCCGTGAGTCAGGTTTGAGCCGACAAATGGTTGAAAGGTCGTCTGCTCGCCGGGCAGAGGATGATGATTGAAAACGAAGTTCTGAGATGTCTTTGTGTCGTACTCCAAGGTGAAGTCGAGCTGACCGTCAAAGAACCCCGCCCAAGGATTCGATTTCTTACCGCCGACGATGACAAGATTATTCCGCTTCATCATATCGGGTGGGTAATTTCTTGGAATCGTGACATGAAAGTGCTGAGCCAAGCCAGGCAGCATGAGCATCTGTCTTGCAGCCATAACGCTGCCAAATGTCACCAGATTGTGCTGCAGGATCTCCCGGACGTCAGCCTTGCGATCAGGACTGGCCAATGAAGTGTCGACCTCGTTTTTATAGCTGCTGTCCATATAATCAGGCAGGGAGACGGGACGTCGAAGCATGTCCTCCATGAGACTGACGCTCTCGTCGGGGAGAACGAGATCCGTCTGCGCGTTAGGGTCACGGTCGTGCGTAAAGCCACGCCAAAACTGCATCACGAGCGGACGGTCGCCCGATTCCACTGCCGAGGTCCGAGCTCGGTAAAGCGCTCCGGTGATTACCAGGCACAAACAAGAAAGCGTCACCGAGAGCCACATCCAACCGCGACCGGATTTTGAAGGAGCTACTGACATCGGGGTTTGGGGCTCCCGGTCGATATCCACGGCTTGCTCTTCCGCCGCTGTGTCCACGATCCGACGCGTGAAAATAGGAGTGTAGCCGCCGCGCGGTATTTGGAAAATGATGGACTCCTCAACCCCCTCGTCTGCGAAGTAGAGGTCGATGCGTTTGCGCAGCTCGGTCGCGTTTACGCGAACGATACCGTCGGCTCCTCGATCGTAGTCGGGTGAACGGCCAAAGACGTTTACCCCAATATCCTGCTCATGGACCTCCGGCGAGCCTTCGATCAGGGAAGTCTGCCCAACGAACAACAAGAACTCTCTCAACCGGGGCGCCCGGCGAAACTGCGCCGACGCAACGACGCGCCCAATGAGTTCGTGCTTCTGCGCATATGTGAGCTCGCCGAGTCCTTCGGTGAGTGCGTCAAGCTTCATCTAAAAACCCTCCGAGTTTGGCACCCTCTGCGAACAAGTTGCCAAGTTTATCGTGGCGAACTGGGGGCTGCATTCTCCCAAAACATCGCCACGTCCCATTTCCTGCAGCTGCAAGTACCTGCGCTGCAATGGTTTGCAACTTCTAACTGTTAAGAGACTCCTTTTTCCAGTGAATTAACTATGCATTTCTCTCTTCTGGCGTTGATTATTCATCCTAATGTGCCGCAATGTCCAGTACCGCACACAGCGGAGGGGAGAGACTTGTCTCGCGCCTATCGCAAATGCCTACAGATTCGTACGTTTGGCGCAACTCCAGGAAAGGCAAATTTGATTGCTTAAGTACGCCAATGACGTTGTGATGTTCGTTGCTGCTGCCGAGGCCGGCACTTTGAGTGGTGCCGCGAAGGAACTCGGAGTTCCCACTTCCACTGTCAGCCGCTCCCTCACTCGTCTTGAACAAAGTCTTCAAATGCTTCTGATCAATCGGAGTTGCAAGGGCTTCGCCTTGACCGACGCTGGGACAGATTACCTTGGATCCTGCAGATACGCTTTGCGGGCGCTCAACGACGGTAACGAACAGCTGGACAGGCATCGTCTCAATCCCACAGGGGTAATCAGAATTGCTTGTCCCGGAACGATGATTCGGCATCTGTTAACACCGGTGATAGGAAAGCTGGTTAGCGAATTCCCCAACCTGAAGATCGATCTTCAGGAATACGTTCCGACGCATGTTCCCTTGCCGCGTCTAGACGTCGACATTATCTTTATGGCTTCGCCGCCTAACGACTCCTCACAAATGATCCGCTCTTACCCGAGCGCGAAGGGAGGGCTGTTTGCAAGCGAAGAATATCTGCGCGAGTGCGGGAATCCGAAAAGCCCGCTTGAATTAGTGAATCATCGCTGCATGGGAAGCGGCAGATGGGAACTGACGAACGATCAAACTACGATGATTCCTCCTGTGGTTTTTCACGTCACAACGTGTGATCCCGTTGTTTCTAGACAATTAGCCATTGATGGTATCGGAATCGCGGTCCTTCCGTTCTGGATGGCGAAAGCTCCAGCGTTGTGTGATGTTCTCGTCCAAGTTCTACCAGGTTGGGCTCCTTCTCCTACACCCCTCGTCGCTTTGTACTGCAGCCCGAATGCTCTGACGCCAAAGGTCAAGAAGGTATTGGATTTCTTGAATGAGTACATCGGAACGGACAANNACAAAGGCCTCCGAATGTTTTACCAGCTCAAGATTGCAAGACCATGGTTCATATAGATTCCGTTCCGGAGCAGCTTAAAGTTTCTAATTTCATGTTTTTCCGTTTCCGCCCCTCTCCGGCTTGTTTCTTCTTGACTTGAGTGTTGGGCTCAGTTTGGCGAGAAACCAGCGCAGTCCAAAACGCCCTTCCGAGCTGCGACAAAGCGGCGCCCAACCGGAAGAGGTGCAATGAAAAGATAGCGTAGTTTACCGTTTGAACTACTCGCTTCTCTGTCACTGTAAAATTCTGAATTTGGCAAGCTGTCCTTCATCTATCTACGAACGCTCCAGTGAATGTAGACGGGCCTTCTCTAAACAGAAATAGATGAGGCGATTTTTATCTGGCCTCGACAGGACTTGTCTTGTTCTTGATGCTCTACTCGTAACCCTGCTCGTTGAGGCTCCTATCACCAGGCAAGTCAAGGTGTGAACGGTTTACGCGTTACAACGAAATTGGCTTTCCCTCGCCCCATCTTCAGAGTCTGCCCTCCCAGCGTAACAAATAAATTGAAGATGTCACGCAGGTCCTTCGTCCAACGTCGAGTGCTGTCTGCGGCTCATTGCTGGCGTTGCGCATGCGCAAAGCACGTTTGCGTCCCTGAACAGGCGAGAGTGGTCTGTTTTGCTCAGTCAGGCATCTGCTCCGCCCAGCATACTTGCGTCGATAAATGACGAATGTTCGCCCAGTCCGAGTAATGCCATTACCGCCATCCATGAAGCTCGTCATCGATTTCAAACCCGCCCCCCCCTCCGGTGCTGTACGCGATCATCTTCCTCGTGAGTCCGTGACAGACGCCTGCATGGGTCTATAGTGGGCACGGCCACGGAGCGGCAATGGAAGCCGAGGGTCAATCCGTGGGTGATTGCGGGAACGGTGGCGCTTGCGGCTTTTATGGAGGTCCTCGATACCTCCGTAGCAAACGTCGCGCTGCCTCACATCTCCGGCAACCTGGGCGTTAGTACCGACGATGGAACCTGGGTGCTTACCAGCTATCTGGTATCCAACGCCATCGTTCTACCCATGGGCGCCTGGGCATCCAGCGTTATCGGCCGCAAGCGTTTTTTTCTGTTATGCATCGCCGTGTTCACGATCGCCAGTTTCCTTTGCGGCCTTGCCGTCTCGCTTCCCATGCTGCTTATCAGTCGCGTGATTCAAGGGGCTGGAGGGGGCGGGCTTCAGCCAATGGCACAAGCCATCATGGCGGATTCATTCGATGCGAAGAAGCGGGGGCAGGCCTTTGCACTTTATGGTTTGGTTGCCGTACTTGCTCCATCCATTGGCCCAATGCTGGGTGGCTGGATCACGGACAATTATTCCTGGAGATGGANNGATCGTGGCAATCTCAAAAATCTTGACTATGTCGGGTTCGGCCTGCTCACAGTTGCCATGGGAGGCATGCAGATCATGCTCGACAAGGGGGAAGAGGACGGCTGGCTCGCCTCGAACTTTATTCGGACGTTTGCCGGCATGTTTGTTTTCGGCATGATCGGACTTATCTGGCGCGAGTGGAAGGCCAAGGACCCACTCATCAACGTCCGCCTGTTTAAGTTCAAGAATTTCGCCATTTGCGCGCTGCTCATGCTGGTAACCGGCGGAATTCTCAACGCCGCTACCGTACTCCAGCCGCAGTTCTCCCAGGCCCTGCTCGGCTATACGGCGACAGTTGCGGGAGAGGCACTCACAGGTGGCGGCATTGCGCTATTGGTTCTCATGCCGTTGGCGGGATGGGGTACCGGCAGATTCGCTGCGCGTAATCTCATCGCCGGTGGCTTCGCGGGCTTCGCCGTCGCATTTTATTACGCCTCCAACCATACGACCCTGGGTATGGGCTTCGAGTTTTCTTCATGGTTGCGCATTCTTCAAATGGCTCCGATTCCGTTCTGCTTTGTCGCGATCACCACGGCGGCCTACATCGGCCTACCTAAGGAGGCCACCGATCAAGTCGCAGGCATCATCAACTTCACCCG
>PMHI01000185.1 GCA_003156615.1 Acidobacteriaceae bacterium
CGGAAATCTCCATACATGGCCAGCCCGTCGTGATCTGTCACTATGCAATGCGGGTCTGGAATCGCTCCCATCATGGAGCGTGGCACCTGTACGGACATTCTCACGGGAACCTCCCTGACACACCTACTTCGCTTTCCATGGATGTCGGCGTTGACACTCACGATTTCCGCCCGTGGCACTTCGAAGAAATCAACTCGCTGATGACCGAGAAGGCAAAGGGGCTGAGCGAACTCGGAGTCCGCGTTAGACGTAATGAATAGGATGTCCCCCGCTTGGTCGGTTAGCTCGTAATCCGCCCAGAATTCGATTCCAGTTGCGAGATCAGTTCCTGCCAGCCGACTCCCCAGTACCGATCCGGCCAATTCCCTCAACACCTGGTTACCGGCGTTAGTTTCTTGGCCGTACGCTGCTGCCTTATACTTCTCAAACGTTGTCGGACAAACTGTGTGCCGAGATTGGATTTGTGTTTAGGAGAAGCAGGTGGCCACTAGCGAAGATCGAATCGGCAAATTTCTGAAACGTCTCCTCGAACGTCGATCCGCTCTGGAGGTCGCGCAATCGCTTTCCAGCCCGGAGCCAGAGCATGCTTCTCGCATTCCCGGGGGAAGTTCGATATCGCTCTCTGCTGTTAACAAGCGATGGGGTTTGATACCGCATTCGGGAGAGAGCCGTCGCGCGCTCATGCCCGAGAGCGCTGAATCAGAGCTTACGTCGTATGAGAATCACATCGAGAACTGTATAGGAGCGGTGAAGGTTCCGGTTGGGATCGCCGGTCCACTGCGGGTGAGAGGCATTTTCGCTTCCGGAGATTACTATGTACCGATGGCTACGACAGAGGCTGCTCTTGTAGCCTCCTATTCTCGGGGAGCGCAAGTTATTACCGAAGCGGGTGGGTGCGTGAGCGAGATTTTGAATGAAGGCGTGAGCCGCACGCCTGGTTTCGCCTTTCGCAGCCTCGTAAGTGCGGGGTTGTTCGCGGTCTGGTGTATCGAGCATCGCGAAGAATTGCGAAAGGCTGCCGCCCAAACCACCTCGCACGGTGAACTCGCTGATATTGAAATCGCGATCGAAGGCAATCACGTCTACCTTCTGCTCGAGTTCACCACTGGCGACGCCTCTGGCCAGAACATGGTCACCATCGCCACGCAGGCGGTTTGTAACTACATCGGCGAGCATTGTCCGTTGCAGCCCGAATACAGCTTTGTAGAGGCTAATTTCTCTGGCGATAAGAAGGCTACAGCGCTCTCATTCACAACGGTGCGAGGGAAGAAGGTCAGGTCCGAAGTTACCTTGCCGAGAGAACTGGTCGAACACCGCCTTCACACGACGCCGGAACATCTGGAGCGCTACTGGAAGATGTCCGCGATCGGAGCAATTCAGAGCGGCAGCATCGGCATTCAAGGGCATTTCGCGAATGCGTTGGCCGCCTTGTATATCGCCTGTGGCCAGGATCCGGCGTGCGTGGCCGAATCGGCGGTGGGCATAACGCGAATGGAACTGAACCAGCAAGGCAATCTCTACGTGTCGGTCACGCTCCCGAGCATTATGACGGGCACGGTCGGAGGCGGCACTTCGCTGCCGACGCAGCGAGCCTGTCTCGATATTCTGGGAATGGCTGGCCCCGGGCATGCGCAAGCCTTGGCGGAGGTTTGCGGCGCCCTCGCGCTGGCCGGCGAAATTTCGCTTACCTCCGCCATTTGTTCGAATGACTTCGCTCGGGCGCACCAGCAACTAGCTCGCGGCCGGCAATCTGGCGAGCAGGCCGAAAATGGCTAATCGCTGGTGGATTTACCAGCGCGAGCGCTTTCCGATTTTTGCGCACACTCCCATCATTGCGGCCTTCAGCCTGTCCGCGGTCAGTTACTCGGCGTTGATACGTGGCGCACACCATCTGCCGGCGTGGCAGCCTTGTGTCGTAGCGTTTGCCAGTTCATTTCTCTTTTTTCTCCAGCTTCGGATCGCCGACGAATTCAAGGACTTCGAGGAAGACTCGCGCTATCGGCCTTATCGTCCCGTGCCGCGCGGCCTGATCAGCCTTCGCGATCTCGGCTGGCTATGGGCGGCCTGCATCCTCCTCCAACTTGCGCTCGCGCTATGGCTGGCACCGAGACTGATTGTGCTGTTGTTGCTTACCTGGCTCTACCTCGGTCTGATGAGTAAGGAATTTTTCGCACGGCGCTGGCTGAAGGCACGGCCCATCACTTATATGGTGACGCACATGGCCATCATGCCGCTGGTTGACCTGTACACCACATCTTGCGACTGGGTTCCCGCGGGTGCTGTTCGACCACCTTCCGGCTTGCTGTGGTTTCTTCTCGTCAGCTTCTTCAATGGCATGGTGGTTGAAATCGGGAGAAAGATTCGTTCCCCGCAAGACGAAGAAACCGGCGTGGAAACCTACAGCTTCCTGTGGGGCAGGCGGAATGCCATCCTGGTCTGGTTGAGCATGATGGCTTGCACAGGCGGTTTTGCGTATGTCGCCGCTCAAGGCATTGGGTTTGCTCGTCCTGTCCTTATTCTGTTGCTGATTTTATTCTTGGCAGCGTTGGCAGTTGGCGTGTACTTTCTGCAAGGCGCTGTTCCTAAACGCGGCAAGTACGTTGAGGCGATGGCGGGTGTCTGGAGTCTCCTGATGTATCTCAGCCTCGGTTTCATTCCGATGGTTTTGCGACAGTGGGGCAAGGCATGAGTTTCGTTTTTCGCGACGGCGGGTTGCAGGAACTCGGAGGAAAGGCGCTCGCTCTGCTGCACTTGGAGCAGGCCGGGCTGCCCGTTCCGCCTTGGTTCGCCATCGCGCCATCGGCATTCACTGCCAGTCTGACCGCTGCTGGTCTGACAAAGAAAGCAGCGGAAGCGCTTGCAAGCGAGCAACCTGAACGGCTGAACTCGGCACTGCGCCCGCTAAGGCCGTCGGCTGAAGTCGAGCGCGAGGTAGACGGCGCGTTGAGAGACTTGTCCGTCGAAGGCGGGCGTTTCGCAGTTCGGTCATCGGCGGTCGACGAAGACGGATCACAGCATTCGTTCGCCGGGCAATTCGACACTTTTCTTTTTGTGGACCGGGCTGGAATCAGCAGCAAGGTCGCTGCCGTGTGGCGCTCGGGATTCAGCGATCGCGTTCTCGAATATCGCCGTCAACACCAGCTTTCGAATGCGACGCTAGCCGCTCCCGCAGTACTAGTGCAGAAGATGATAAACGCGACGGCCTCGGGAGTGGCCTTCAGCGCCGATCCCGTCAGCGGCCGGCGTTCAATTGCCGTAGTCTCGGCAGTTCCTGGACTGGGGACGGCGCTCGTTGGCGGCGAAGCTGCCGCGGATGTCTTTAAGGTCGATCGCGTCGGGGCAATCGTTGATAGAACGATTGTGCTCAAGAACATTTCCCATCGTTTTGATCCCGCCGCCGCCGAAGGTGTCTCCGCCGTCACTCTGCCCGACGCTGAAGGCTCAAAGCCCGCGCTCACCGATGTACAAGCGATCGCTGTAGCGACTCTCGCTCGCCGCGCCGCTCATGCCTTCGGCGAGCCGCAGGATATTGAGTGGGCCATCGAGGGCGATCAGTTGTTTCTGTTGCAGTCGCGTCCCATCACTACCCTCGGCGATTTAGCCGACCCCGACGGCACGCTCAACCTTTGGGATAACAGCAACATCACCGAGAGCTACAACGGCGTCACGACACCGCTGACCTTTTCTTTCGCGCGTTCCGTCTACGAAGGCGTGTATCGACAGTTCTGCGTCATCCTGCGAGTGCCGAAGCACAAGATCGCAGCCAATGAGAACACTTTTCGCCGAATGCTCGGGCTGATCCGAGGCCGCGTCTACTACAACCTGCTTAATTGGTATCGAGTGCTGGCGCTGCTGCCGGGATTCACACTGAATCGACGCTTCATGGAACAGATGATGGGCGTTCGAGAGAGTCTTCCTGACGAAATTACCCGCGAATTCGAGCAGGCCAGCACCCAGGATCGCATGCTGGACGCGGTGCGGAGCGTTCGCTCGGTAGCAGGCCTGGCGGCAAACTATGTCACACTGGATCGTCAGATCAAGCAATTCTATGTCCGGCTCAATGAAACTCTAGCTCCGCCCGAACCACCGTTCGAGGATATGCGCTTCGACGAATTGATGGCGCACTATTACAAGCTCGAACAGCAACTGCTCTCGCGCTGGGACGCTCCGCTAGTTAACGATTTTTTCGCCATGATCTTCCATGGCACTTTCCGCAAACTCACCGAGCGCTGGTGCGGAGATGCGAACGGAATGCTCGCCAATGATGCGATCCGAGGGNNGCGCGCGTGCGCGAGATGGCCAGGGTTGCGGCCTGCCATCCTGAGTTGGTGGAGGCTCTGCGCCATGCTTCTACGCCCAATGCGATCCGCGTCGTGCACAAGTATCTCGATTTTTCCGCCCTCTACGATGCATACCTCGTCAAGTTCGGCGATCGCTGCTTGGAAGAGTTGAAGCTAGAGAGCGAAACTCTACACGAGGATCCTCTGGTGCTCCTGAGAAACGTTGGAGAAGTTGCCCGCGCCACTGCGATTTCGCGCGCGCCGGAAGTTGAGATGGTCTCCTGTGATCACGCAGATGACGATCAGGCTCGTGGCGACCGGGCCCACACCGATCAGACCGAGCAGAAAGTGCGGGCTGCTCTGCGGGGTTCGCCTTTTCGCCGCGCGATATTGTTCTGGCTCATGCGCCAGGCGCGCAAGCGGGTGCGTGGCCGGGAGAATCTCCGCTTCGAACGTACGCGATTATTCGGCACCATCCGCCGCCTCTTTCTGGAAGCGGGCCGCCGCCTCCACGCGATCGGGCGTCTCGACGATGCACGTGACATCTTTTATCTCGAAGTGGGAGAGATTCTTGCCTTTAACGATGGCACGGCAACGACCATCGATCTATGTTCTCTTGTAGCCGTGAGGAAACAGGAATTCGCCGCCTACCGCGAAGGCCCTGTTCCTGCCGAGCGCTTCGAGACCCGCGGCCCCGTCTATCATTCGCAACCTTATCGTTCAAGCAAACCCGCCGCGGCGACGGAATCAGCCGGCGATCAGCGGAAAGGTTTGGGCTGCTGTCCCGGCGTCGTGCGCGGAAAGGCTTGCGTGGTGCGCGATCCCAGGCACGCGCAATTAACTGCTGGGTGCATCCTCGTGGCCGACCACACCGATCCCGGTTGGATCATGTTGTTTCCCTCCGCCAGTGGTCTGTTGGTCGAGCGCGGCAGCCTGCTCTCGCACTCCGCGATTGTGGCGCGTGAGCTTGGAATTCCAGCCGTGATTTCACTCCCCGGACTGCTCGACTGGCTCCATGATGGAGATGAGGTCGAACTGGATGGCGCAGCCGGCACCGTTCGCCGGCTCTTCGACGTTTCTGCTGCCAGAGAAGCCAATGCGTAGCGAAGCTGCGGAACGCGCCGATTTTTCCGGCATTCGTTATGCACAATGCTGGGAAGACGCCGATATTTTGCTGGCCGCGCTCGAACCCGCGCCGGGGAAACGCTGCCTTTCGATTGCCTCGGCAGGAGACAACACGCTTGCCCTTTTGTCTCGCGATCCAGAAAGCNNCGACCTCAGCCCGGCGCAGATTGCTTGCCTGGAATTGCGCGTTGCGGCCTATCGCGAGCTCCAACATGGCGAGCTGCTAGCGCTCATCGGCTCGGTCGATTGCGACGCCCGCCCGCGCCTCTATCAGGCTTGCCGCAAACATCTTTCGACCGACGCGCTAACGTTCTGGGATGAACGGCCCCATTTGATCGCCGCCGGAATTGGCTCGGTCGGTAAGTTCGAACATTACTTCACACTGTTCCGCGAGCGGATGCTATCCCTGGTGCATCCGAAAGACCGCGTCCAGGAACTTCTGCGTCCGAAATTAATCGCTGAGCGGCGGTCGTTCTATGACGACAAGTGGAACAATCTCCGTTGGCGGCTCATGTTCCGCATATTTTTCTCGCGCAAGGTGATGGGCCAACTCGGCCGCGATCCCGAGTTCTTTCGCTACGTCGAGGGTAGCGTTTCTGAGCGCATTCTCAAACGCACAGAGTATGCGCTGACCGAACTCGATCCAGCGGCAAACCCATACATTCAATGGATACTGACCGGCCGCCATATNNATCTAGACCGCCTCCAGTGGCGCTGCGGTGCGCTCGAAGAATCACTCAAAGGCGACCAGAAATTTGATTGCTTCAACCTGAGCGACATCTTTGAATACATGTCGCCCTCGTCCTACGAAGAGCTGTTGAGGATGCTCGCCTCAAGCGCTTGCCCCGGAGCCCGCCTCGCGTACTGGAACATGCTGGCGCCCCGCCACCGTCCCGAATCGATGTCTGCAATCCTGCGGCCGCTCACCGAGTTGAGCGCACAATTGTTCGCCCGCGACCAGGCTTTCTTTTATAGTGCGTTTGTAGTCGAAGAAGTTGTGAAGGGAGCAGCATGACGCTGCATGACACCGTCGCCTTGTCCATCGTTCTCGCTTGCGCATTGGCGATGCTGTTCATGCTGCGTCTCTATCGTAAGTGGAGGGGTGCAGACGGCGAGTGGATACGCAAGTTGGCGCACATTGGAACCGGCCTGCTCTCGATCAGCCTTCCGTGGGTATTCTCATCCTCCATGCCGGTTTACATTATCTGTGGAGCGTCGATCGCACTGCTNNGATCCACAATCGTCTGTCAGGCGTGCTGGATGATGTCGCTCGCGACTCCTGGGGAGAAATCTATTTCCCAGTGTCGGTCGCTTTGCTCTACCACTTCGCACATGGCAGCAAGCTCTTATATGCCGTTCCCTTGGTCGTCCTTTCCCTTGCCGACACTGTTGCCGCGCTGACAGGGGCCGAGTACGGGAAACACGGATACGCCGCGACCGGCGCCACCAAGAGCATGGAAGGCTCCGTAGCATTTTTTTTCGTTGCCTTCTTTAGCGTAAACGTAGCGTTGGTCGTTTTTTCGGATGCAGGACGCATCGAAACTCTCCTCATCTCTCTCGACATCGCGCTCATCGTCATGTTGCTGGAG
>PMHI01000432.1 GCA_003156615.1 Acidobacteriaceae bacterium
ATTGAATTGATCCTCCACGGCGGCTCAGCGGCTGGAACGGGGAGTGGAAGAAGAGCGCTCAGTGCCGCCGGGTGTTTTTCTAGAGGCGCCCGGCGAAACCTGGGGCGAAGTCTTCTGCGGAGCCTTGGGCGTGAGCCCTGGCCGCGCCGCCACATTTCGCTCCCAGATGATGCGCAGGCCTTCAAGGGTTAGAAACTCATCCACAGTTTTGATGTACTTTGACCCCGTACCGATCATCGATCCCAGCCCGCCGGTGGCGATCAGCCTCGTCTCTTTGCCCAATTCCTCCAGCAGGAGTTCGAGAATGCCATCGACCAGGCCGAGATAGCCGTAGTAAAGCCCCGACTGCAGGCTGCCCACAGTATTGGTGCCGATCACGCGCGCGGGCTTGCGAATCTCGACCCGCGGCAGGCGCGCAGTGCGCTGAAAGAGCGCGTCTGCGGAAATGCCGATCCCTGGGCAAATCACTCCGCCCAGGTACTCACCCTTCGCGGAAACGCAGTCGAACGTGGTTGCGGTGCCGAAGTCGACGATGACGCACGGGCCGCCGTATTTTTCAAACGCCGCTACGGCATTCACGATGCGGTCCGCGCCCACTTCCGCGGGATTGTCGTAATGCACCGGCATGCCGGTTTTCACGCCGGGTTCGATCAGGAGCGGTTTGGAGTTGAAGTAGCGCTCACACACCTGCCGCAGCACAGGATCGAGCGGCGGCACCACGGATGAAATCACGATGCCGTGAATCCCCGAAGCCTCTAGACTGGCCATCGAGAATAAATTGCGGAACAAGACGCCGTACTCGTCCACGGTGCTACCTTGTCTGGTCGCGACCCGCCAGTTGGCCACGAGGCGCTCGTAGCGCGGAGCTTCGTCGACGCTCGCGTCGCCGTCGGGATGCACCTTCACAACCCGGTCAAAGACTCCCAGGACCGTATTCGTGTTGCCGACATCGAGAACAAGAAGCATGATCGGTTCGTCTCTGAAGCAATCAACAGTTGGGGCTAGCAACTAGCATTTCAACGCTTGCGAAGCTGTGTGGGCGGGATGCCAGTTGCTAACTGCTGAGTGCTTTCTTTCACTGGGCTCTCACCGTTCCACTCAAAACCCTCTGCAGTCCCTGCGCAGTCCGCACCTGCAGGAAGCCGCGCTCATCCAGCCCTTCGGTGGTTCCTTCGATCCTGGGCACACTCTCTTCGATATGGACTTGCTTGCCTCGCGCCCATGACGACTGTTCCTCAAAGCGTCGCAAAATTGACCGCTGTGCATCCGGCTCTTCGACCAGGATGCGATATTCCCGGTCGAGCGATTTTAGCAAAGCTGCGGCGACCTCCACTCGGGAACATTCGTTGCCCGTCTCCATTCGCAGCGACGTGGCCTCGCCTTCGATCTCTTTCGGAAAACTTTTCTGGTTCACGTTGATTCCGACTCCCACCACGATGTGGCGGACCCGTGTGACTTCGGCATGCATCTCGGCGAGAATGCCGCACACCTTTCTTCCCTTGATCAGCACATCGTTGGGCCACTTCAGGTCCACACTCACGCGTGCTTCCACCTGCGCCAGCGCCGCCCGCACCGCCAGGCCGACCGCGAGCGTAAGCACCAGCACGTCCGATGGCGGCAGCGCGGGACGCAAAACGACCGAGCAATAAATGCCCGCCGAGCGCTCCGACTCCCAGGAGTTCGATCCGCGTCCGCGTCCGGCGGTCTGTTCTTCGGCAAGAAATACGCTGCCCTCAGCGATGCCCGCCGCCGCGGCCGCCATGGCCGCGGTGTTAGTTGAGCCAATCTTGTAGAAATGATGAAGCTGATTGTCGAAGATGGTGCCGCGAACGAGCGGCCCCAGAATTTCTGGCAGCAAAAGATCCGGAACCGACTTGAGCTGATATCCGGTCGCCGGATGCCCGGCCACATCCACGCCCAGCCCGCGCAGTTGCTCGATCAGACGCCAGACTTCCGCTCGGTTCGATGAGATTTCCTGCGCGATCTTGGTTCCACTCACCACGACCGTCGGGTGCTCCATCAGCAAGCGCACGATGCGGCCGAGAGAAACATCCGTCGGCTGTTCGTGCGGCGCGGGCGCTCTTGCCCGTGAGAGTTGCGTGCTCCGAGTTGCGCTCTTTTTCTGGATGCGGTGATTATGCGGGAGAGAAGGAAAAATCACAAATCATCTGCTAAGCGGGTTTACACGGGCACAACCCGAAGGCTCATGTCCGCCGCCTGCGGCGAATGAGTCAGCAGGCCGACTGAAATAAAGTCCACGCCCGTCTCGGCATAGGCACGAACATTGTCCAGCCGGANNCACTTCCTCGGGAGACATGTTGTCCATCAGGATCGCTTCCGCGCCAAAGGCCAGTGCATCCTCCAATTCGGCCATGGTGCGCACTTCCACCTCGATCGGCTGCGAGCCGCGCTGGTTGCGCACGGCGCGCTCCAGCACGGGCCCGATTCCCCCGGCCAGCGTGATGTGATTGTTCTTGATCAGCACTCCGTCGGAAAGATCGAGCCGGTGATTCTGTCCACCGCCGCAGCGCACGGCGTACTTGTCGATCAATCGCAGTCCGGGAGCGGTCTTGCGGGTATCGAGAATGCGCGTCTTGGTGCCCGAAACCGCGTCCACAAACTTCCGGGTCAGGGTTGCGATTCCGCTCATGCGCTGCAGGAAGTTCAGGATCACGCGCTCGCACGAGAGAACCACCCGGGCGTTGTGCCGGATCACCGCGACCGACTGGCCTTTGTGCAGCCGCACGCCATCGAAGATTTCGGGATGCGTGGTCACTTCGTAGTGCGAAGTCACGGCGCCGTCGAGCATGGCGTAGACATCGAGAATGCGGCTCACGCAGCCGATCCCGGCAAGAATGCAATCTTGCTTGGCGAGGATGGTGGCCGATGCCCGCTGATTGGGATCGATGCAGGCGTAGCTGGTCGCATCCCGCGTCGCCCGGTCTTCGAGCAGCGCGTTCTCGATGATTGCGGTAATGCGTCGGCTGTTAAAATCCATAAAGCAGTGGCCAGTGACCAGTTGTCAGTTGCCAGTCTTAGGCATTGGTTCCGGTGTCATTCAATCCGTCTAACTGGCGCTTTATCTTTTCTCGCAGGCCGGCCAGTTCCTGGGCTCGACTGCGCAGTCCGTCGACAACCTTCTGCGGGGCCTTCGCCAGGAATTGCTCGTTACTCAATTGACGCTGATTGTTCGTGAATTCCTTCTCAATCTTATCCAGTTCNNACAAACGTGATCTTCTCCACATTCGCCAGGCGCTCTACCGCGCCGCGATTCTGGTCGATCATGGCGCGAATTCCGGGCTCAGGCGCAAATACCTCGATCGGAACCTTCACTTTGGGCTCTACCTTCAATTCCGCGCGTACGTTTCTCACATTCACGATTAAATCCTGCAGGATCGCCATCTCCAACAACGCGTTGCGGTCCACTTCTTGGTAAACGTCCAGCGGTGCGGATCGGATTTGTCCGGCAACCAGAATACCGCTGTCAGGTTTGAGAGGGCCGGACCCAGCGCTGATTTCGTCGGCCTTTCGGCTCAGTGGATATTCAGCCATCGCAATCGATGGTTTGGGAGGCTTCCCGTCATAGATTGCGTACCATATCTCTTCAGTGATAAATGGCATGATGGGATGCAAAAGGCGCAACGATGCTTCAAACAGGCTGACAAGATTGCCACAAGCAATACTTGTCGTAGCTTGATCGGCATCGACACTGAGCCGAGGCTTGATCAGCTCCAGATACCAATCGCAAAAGTCTCCCCAAAAAAAATCGTAGATCCGGTTCGCCGCTTCGTGAAACCGGTAGCCCCTTAGGGATACGTTCACCTCGAGGGCCGCCTCCGTGAATCGAGACAGGATCCACCGATCCTCCAGGTTCGACGACTGGAATCCTCGGGCTCCGTCACCAGGGCCTCGGGATCCGAGGAATGCCCTCATCGACCACAATCCCGACGCTTCCAATCGATCCACATTCATGAACATGAATCGAGCCACATTCCAAATCTTGTTCGCGAAGGCCCGGTAACCATCCGTTCGGCTCTCGCTGAAGGCAATGTCGGTTCCCGGCGCAGCCATGGCCGCTAAAGTGAAGCGGGTCGCATCCGTGCCGAAGCGCTGAATAACGTCCAGCGGATCCAGCACATTGCCCTTGGTCTTCGACATCTTCTGCCGCTCGGCATCGCGCACCAGCGCGTGGATGTAAACCTGCCGGAAGGGCACGCTATCGTTCTTTTTGTCGCCCCAGCCGCTAGCGCTCTTCAGCGCGGGATCCTGCTCGTGCCCCTGCATGAAGTGGCAGCCGAACATGATCATGCGCGCCACCCAGAAGAAAAGAATCTCGTACGCCGTGATCAGCAGCGTGGTGGGATAGAAAACCGCCTGGTCGCGCGTCTTCTGCGGCCAGCCTAGCGTCGTGAATGGCAACAGCCCTGACGAAAACCAGGTGTCGAGCACATCGGAGACCTGCTCCAGCTTCGTGCCCCTGCACTTCGCACACTGGGTCGGAGCTTCGCGCGCGACGATCACTTCCTTGCAGCCTTCGCACGTCCACGCCGGAATGCGATGGCCCCACCACAACTGGCGCGAGATGCACCAGTCGTAAATGTTGTTCATCCAGTTCAGATAAATTTGCTTGTAATTCTCGGGGACGATCGTGATCTCGCCGCTTTCGACTGCCTCGATCGCCTTCTGCGCCAGCGGCTGAATTTTGATAAACCATTGCTCCGAAAGCCGTGGCTCGACCACGGCCCCGCAGCGCTCGCACTTGCCGAGGGCAAGCGAGTAGTCTTTCTCCGCCACCAGAAACCCGCCGGCCTCTAAGTCTACGAGCACCATCTTCCGCGCTTCGTAGCGGTCAAGCCCCGCATACGCGCCCGCGTTCTGGTTCATGTGGGCGTGCTCGTCCATCACATCGATCTGCGGAAGGTTGTGCCGCTTTCCGGCCGCGAAATCGTTCGGATCATGCGCCGGCGTTACTTTTACCGCGCCCGTACCGAACTCAGGCCGCGCCAGTTCGTCGGTGATGATGGGAATCTCGCGCTTCATCAGCGGCAGCAGAACATGCTTGCCGTGCAGGTGCGTGTAGCGCTCGTCTTGCGCGTTCACGGCAATGGCCGCATCGCCCAACATGGTCTCCGGGCGCGTGGTTGCCACGGTGATGAATTCGTCGGACCCAACGACCGGATAGCGAACTTCCCACAACTTCCCGGCGACGTCCTCGTGCTTCACTTCGAGATCGGAGATCGCAGTCCCACATCGTGGACACCAGTTGACGATGTACTTCCCACGATAGATCAGCTTTTCTTCATACAGCCGGACGAACACTTCGCGCACCGCACGCGAAAGATTCTCGTCCATGGTGAAGTACTCACGGTCCCAGTCTACCGACGCGCCCAGCCGTTTCATCTGGTCGAGAATGGCGCCGCCGTAAAGCCTCTTCCACTCCCACACCCGCTCTATGAACTTCTCGCGGCCCAGATCGCGCCGCTTTTTGCCCTCTT
>PMHI01000002.1 GCA_003156615.1 Acidobacteriaceae bacterium
GTGGGCGGCCGGCATCGCGGCGAGCATGGTGGTCCTCTTTAGCCTGCCGCGGGTCTACACGTCCGACGCGCTGATTCTGGTGGAATCGCAGAAGATTCCCGAGAACTTCGTAGCGCAGACAGTCCAGACCGGACTGGAAGAGCGGCTCGATCAACTCAAGCAGCAGGTGCTCAGCCGCGAGCGTCTCTGGAGTCTGATCGAGGAGTTGAACCTGTATCCCGGGCTACGCAAGAAGCGGTCCAGGGAAGAAGTTCTGCAAGTGATGCGCCGCGATATCACCATCGGCCTGGAGCGGGGATGGAGCGCCAACCGGCCGGGCGCCTTCCGGGTGTCGTATCGCGCGTTTTCGCCTAAGGTCGCCGCCCAGGTGGCGAATCGGGTCGGCAATTTCTTCATCACGGAGAATCTGCTCGAGCGCGAGCAGGAAGCCAACGGCACTTCGCAGTTCCTGGAGAGCCAACTGGAAGCCGCCAAGACTAATTTGCAGGAGCAGGAAGCCAAGCTCCGCGAGTTCAAAGTGACTTACAATGGCGAGTTGCCCGAGCAAGAGATAGGAATGTTGGCGGCAAACGGGCAGAACAAAGCGGAGATATTGGGCATTCAGGACTCGATCGGGAGAGCGCAACAGAATAAGCTCATCTTGGCGAGTTCGCTGGCGATGGCCGAAGACAGCGTCAGCCGGCTGCAGGATCTAGTCCGGCGGCGGGCGGCGCAGGATTCGTCATCCAGCCTGGCGGGTGAGCCAGGGCAGCCTGCCCCGCAGGGGCCCCGAGCGGACCTGGAACGCGTACGCGCAAAGCTCGGCACACTCCGCCTGCGCTACCGCGATAGCCACCCGGAAATCCAGGCGCTGCTGCAGGAACAGGCGGCGCTGGAGAAGGCTATAAAACAAGAAGCGGCCGCGAGTGCGGGCAATACCCCTGCGTCTAACGACAAGAGAGCGTCAGCCGCGGCACCATTGGCGAACAGCGACCCTACCCTGTTGATTGAGAAAGAGAAGGTCGCCAGTCTGAAGTCGCAGATCGCCCTCACCGACCACGAGATCGAGGACCTCGAGAAGCGGCGGGAAAGGGTGCTGCGCGATGTCGGCGGCGTCCAGAGCCGCATGGACAAGCTGCCCATGAGGGAGCAGCAACTGGCGAGCCTCACCCGCGATTACGAAGCCAGTAAGGCGAACTACAAGTCTCTGCTCGACAAGAAGCTGGCTGCGGAGATNNCGCGCGGGTACCGGAAAAGCCGGCGTCGCCTAATGGGCCGGTGTTCATGACTGGCGGCGTGCTGCTGTCGCTGGCGCTGGCCGGCGGCATCGCGTTTCTGTTGGAAACCAGGAGGAACGTCTTTCTGGGCGAATGGGAGCTGCCCGCCGGCACGGTGGTTGTCGGCAGGGTGCCAAAGATGCTTGTCGAGAATCCGCAGGCCTGAGTCATTATGTATCTAGAATCATTTGGTCTAAAAAAGAAGCCGTTTAGCCTCACGTCGGATCCGTCGATGCTGTATTTCACAGATTCCCACNNATGGACTGATACTGCTGCTAGGGCACGCGGGCACCGGAAAGACGACCCTGCTGGCCCGCGCAGTTCTGGGGCTGCCTCCCAGCCGGGTCCAGTTTGCATCCATCGTCAACCCCACCTTCACCTCGGCGGAGTTCCTGGAGACAGTGCTGTTGGGCTTCGGCATTCGGGAGATTCCGGCCAGCAAGCCTCAACGGCTGGCGCGACTGGAGAAACATCTGCTGCAAACGCAGATGGAAGGTAAGATTGCAGCGCTTATCGTGGATGAAGCCCATAAGCTGAGCATCGATGCGCTCGAGGAAGTACGGTTGCTAGGGAACCTCGAAAGACGCTCCGAAAAGCTGCTGCCGGTCATTCTGGCCGGCCAGAGCGAGTTGGCCGCCACGATGAACCGCGAGGATTGCGTGCAACTGAAACAACGCGTGTCGCTCCGGGTGGCGCTGCGGCCGCTGGCGCCGGCGGAGGTAGGCCGTTATATCGCTTGCAGGTGGGCACGGGCCGGCGGCAGCCAGCGAGCGCCGTTTTCGCAGCAGGCCATCGAACTGACGGCCCGCGTGTCACAAGGCATTCCCCGCCTGATCAACGTGGTTTGCGATAACGCTCTCATGGTGGCGTTCGGAGAGCAAAGCCGGATGGTGGAGGCCANNGAACTCGATCTGCTTGATGGTTCGGCGGACGGCATCCCGGATGCGGAACTGATCGCGGATTTTCCGGCGCGTGCGTCGAAGAAAAAAGTGAGCGCGGGCGGCCGGTGAGCGGCCCGCTTGAGTAGACGGTGACACAATGGGCAAAATCTTGAATGCGCTGAAGACCGCCAACGGGGATATTTCGGATTTGGTCTTGCAGTGCCTGGACGAACCAGTGCGCGAGACGCCTGCCGCCCGCGCGGCGGATACGAGGCATTTCAACGGCCGGGGCGGAGCCGCAACCTCCGTCATGGAGGCCATCGTCGAAAAGTCACACCTCATCCGGTTGCCGCAACGGGAAGAGAG
>PMHI01000328.1:0-245 GCA_003156615.1 Acidobacteriaceae bacterium
CATTCGCAGCTGCTTGCAAAGGCGAAACAAGGCGGAATCGACGTTTACTTCGAAGGCGACTCAATCACAAGAAGGTGGGGCGCCATCGACTACCCGGATCTGCTCGCCAATTGGAAGCGGAATTTCTTCGGGTGGAACGCGGCTGACTTTGGATGGAGCGCTGATCGAACTCAGAACATCCTCTGGCGTTTAGAGAACGGCGAGTTGGATGGAGTCAACCCCAAAGTCGTCATTCTGCTCGCTGG
>PMHI01000328.1:251-7342 GCA_003156615.1 Acidobacteriaceae bacterium
GCCGCGACAATCATCGTGATGGGAATCTTTCCCAGGAACGACAAATTGGCGTTCACTCCTGTCATCGACAGGATCAACCAGAATCTGTCGAGGTTAGCTGACGGCCAAAGGATTCGATATCTGAATATTAACGACAAACTGGCAGACAACCATGGGATGCTACGCGATGGAATGATGAATGCAAAAGACAGACTCCATCCCACCGTCGAGGCGTATCAAGTCTGGGCGGATGCACTGAAACCGGTCCTGACGAGGTTGCTGGGCCCTCCCGCCGTTATGGATCACGCCCCACCGCCTACGGGCGATCCCGCCGCGGGAATTGATGTCCGCCCGAACGAGTTTCCCCGCCTAGGACAAGAGAAATGCTTCGATCCGCACTCAGCGATCAAGACGCGGTGGTTCGGGGCCACGCGATTGAAGAAGTCGCCTGATTTGCAACCGTTAACATTAAGCGCTCTAGGCTAATTCTTCCGAGGCGGATCCATTGTCCATGGCGGCACGACACCGATGGAACGGGCGTAGGCGATTTGCTGACCCAGGTGCTGCGCGATGTGCTGAACGATGAAGAGCAGGGCGCCGCGTTCGGTAATCTTCCCTCCGTTCCAGTCCAGAGTCTTTTCCAGGTCCGAGTCGGGCATGGCGCCGATGGCCGCCCTGGCGTGGGCGTAGGAAGCCTTGAGCGTGGCGATAATTTTTGCTTTGTCTGTGGTGGACCGCTCCAAGGTCTTCGTATCGACCCCCGCCGGAGTCGGAGTGCCGACGAGCTTATAGAGGTTGTAGTTGGCAGAGCTGGCGTGCAGGAAAACTTCGGCAATGGTGCGAACATCCGCGGAAGGACGCCATGTGTATTTATCGGCGGGGATGGCTTCTGCAAGGCGAACGAATTCACTTTCTTGAATCATGACCTCGGCCATGACTTCCGATCGGTATCCGGTGACGCCGGGAGTTCCGTCCCGATATGGGTACACTTGGGCTGAGACGTGAAGTGCGGTCGTGGTTATCAGGATGAAGCCGAGAGCGGAGAGCGTTCGCAGCATGGAACCTCCACTGTGGTTTCGTTGACTGGATTCGCGAGATTATATCCCCACTTCCTGTTCGGCGATCACGGTCGGGACAGCCGCTGCTGGCAGCCCCCCGCACGGACCCGGACTGTGCTCAGCCTATAACCTGGTTTTCGATTCGGGTAGACCGAACTGGATCCGAACCACAAGGGCGCTTCGGGGGAAGCGCCCTTGGTTTTCTTGCGAGAAACATTCGGCGCAGGCTGGCTGAGGAAGGCCGCCCAACCGCAATATCCCGTGTCTACTGTCTTGTGCCGTCGATCCCGGTCCGGTAGAATCGCGTCACTCGCGGGCTCTCGGGATGGGGCAGACATCCAAAAAACAGGACTGGACGGCGACGGAGCAGGCCTTTCGCCGGTTTCTTCAGTGGCTGGACGAGGGCCAGGATTCCAGCGGCGAGCGCTATCTGGAAATGCGCCAGCGCCTGGTGCGCTATTTTGAGCGCAAGCAGTGCGTCGCCGCCGACGATCTGGCAGACGAGACCCTGAACCGCGTGGTGCGCCGGCTCGAGGAAGAAGGAACCATCACCGATGCGCCTCCGGCCCGCTACTGCTACACAGTCGCGAAGTTCGTCTTTCTGGAACACCTTCGAGTAGTCCATCCCAAGGCGAGTGGGCAGGATTCCGATTTCGATTCAGCGGCCATTGCCGCCGACAGTCATTTACCGGACCAGACGGCGGAGAAGCGCCTCGACTGCCTCGACCATTGTTTGCAGCAACTTATCACCGTCGAGCGCGACCTGATCCTGGAATACTATCGTGGAGAGCAGGGGGAGAAAATCCAGCGACGGCGCGAACTCGCTGAGCGCCTTGCACTTAGTACGAATGCGCTGAGCATCCGCGCCTGCCGCATCCGGGACCGGCTGGAGGGCTGCGTTACGAAGTGTGCCCAGTCGTGAAAGCTTTTGCCCGTTTTTGTCTTATCAGGAGTGGAAGGACCTGTGACCAATCTACCCGATGACCGGCTTCTGACGCAGTATCTTCTCCGCGCTCTGCCGGAAGAAGAAACGGAGCGTCTGGACGAATTGAGCATCGCCGACGACGATTTCGCGGCGCGGCTGAGCTCCGCGGAAAACGATCTGGTGGATGCCTATGTGCGCGGCGAGCTGCCGCCGGAGGAGTCGGCCCGGTTTCGATCGGCCTACCTGTCGTCGCCGAAGCGGCGCGACAAAGTCAAGTTCGCGGAGACTTTCCTGTCTTTCCAACAACGGGTTGCAGCTCGGCCCGTGGTGATCCGCGCTCTCGCCGCCCAGCCTGAGAAGCGGGAAAGCGCGTGGGCAAGCCTCTCTGGTTGGTTTGCAGGAGTCCGGTCCGGAACATCCCGAGCCTCCAACGCGTGGTTCGCTCCGCAATGGGGACTGGCGGGCGCAGCGCTTTTGTTATTGGTTGCGAGCGGATACTTGCTGAATACGAATCTGCGACTGCGGCAGCAGGTGAGCCGGTCGGAGTCCGCGCTGGCCGCGCTCGCGCAACACGAGAAGGATTTACAAAATCAACTCGCAACGAAAACGGCGGCCGCAAGTGCGAACACGGAAGCCCACACCGCACCATCAATAGACCGGTTGAAAGTTGCCGCCTTCGTCCTCGTTCCTTCGCTTCGGGGTTCGGGCGCGCTTCCCATAGTCTCTTGGTCAGCGGCCACCGATCTTGTGGTTTTGAAATTGGAGTTGGAATCGACGGGCTTCTCCACTTATCGGGTTGCGATCGAGGATTCGGCGACCCGGCAGACTGCGTGGCAGAGCGGCGACTTGAAGCCTCAATCTGAGGGCGACAAGAAAGTGCTGTCCTTCGCGTTTCGCCCGAGTCTGCTGAAATCCGCGAATTATTTTGTGCAGCTGAGCGGGGTTCGCGACGATGGAACCACCGAACTCATGAGCAGCTATTCCTTTCGAGGTGTGGTAAAGTAAGCAACGCCGCGAGCTTGGGGCTCCCCCAAACGCTCAGAGTGTCGCGATGTGCTGTTCCGGTTCTCACCTTTCCTTCGAGCTTTACAGTCGTGTCGCCCGGATCAGTCTGGCCGCGGCATTGTTCCTTCCTGCTTTCCTGCCTGCCGTGTTTTCCCAGGTTGCACCAGCTCAGGTCGCATCAGCACCTCAGACCGCGTCGCAGGTATCGCTGACAACTCTGGAACAAGGCAAGGCGATTGAGCGCGAGATTTCCGGGAAAAACGCGGATAGCTACGACCTGCCCCTGCAGGCCGGACAATTCGCCGAGATCAGCATTGAACAGCGCGGGATCGACGTGGTGATCGACACCATCGATCCGGACGGAAAGATTCTCGCCGAGTTTGACTCCGAAAGCCGGCCACAAGGGGAAGAACGAGTCGTGGTCGCGTGCGGAACGGCGGCGGCGCATTATCAGCTTCGCGTGAAGCCCAAATATTCCCGGGCGTCGGCCGGGCGATATGAGATCAAACTCACCGCGATCCGCGCGGCAACCGAGCAGGATCGGCTACTATCCGAGGCGCACGTGCTGAGCCTGCAGGCCGAGAAGTCGAATGACAGCGGGAAATATGAAGACTCGCTGCAGCTCTATACACACGCGCTCGACGACGCGGAAAAAGCACTTGGACCCAAAGATGCTTACGTCGGGGCTTTGCTGGTCAAGCTTGGCGACATCGAGCGAACAACGGACAATCGGGCCAAAGCCGAAGAATTCTACCAGCGCGCCATAGCGGTCGACAATGCGGCCCTCGGGCATGAGAATCCGCAGACCGCGTGGGCGATTGACAGGCTGGGCACGCTCTATGACTGGAGCGACGATTATCTGCGGGCGGAGCCTCTGCTCACCGAAGGCCTGGAGATCACCGAGAAAACTCTCGGCAGCGACCATCCTCGCCTTATCCAGTGTCTTTCGGAACTCGCCGTTCTCTATTCCAATCGTTACGACCACAAGCGTGCCTTGCAGTATCTTCAGCGCGCTCAACCGATTGCGGATAAGAGCCTGGAACCCGATGACTTCATGGTGATTTTCATCATGAACAACATTGGAAACATATATCGTCTGATGGAGAACTATGACGAAGCGGAGGTGATGATCAAGCGGGTCGTGGAGATGATCGAAAAACAATATGGGCCGGACTATCCACGCCTCACCACGCCCCTGATGAATCTTGGCATTCTCGCCCGAAGGAAAAAGGACTACGCTGGCTCGCTGCAATATCTTTCGCGCTCCTTGGCGATTCGGGAGAAGACCCTCGGCGCCAGAAACTCCGAGACCGCCAGAACCATTATCACGATCGGGAATACCTATCGCGCGGAGGGTGATTACCCAAAGGCGCTCGAAAACTATGCGCGCGCCCAAGAAATTTTGCAGGCCGTCGCCGGTCCCTACGACGTCCTGCTCCTGCTCACCTACCTCAACACCGCCGCCACGTATGCCGCTTCCGGCGATATGCCCCATGCCATCGAATACGAGGCCCGCCTGGAGTCGATGCTGGAAAAAAGCATTGAACTGAATGTACTGATCGGCTCGGAGCAGGAAAAGTTCGCTTACCTGAAGGATGCTGCGGAGCGAACCGATCGCACGATTTCTTTCAGCGCGCTGATGGATCCCAAAAATCAGACGGCGGCGGACCTGGCAGCTCTCGATGTGCTGCAGAGAAAGGGACGGCTCCTCGATGCCATCTCGGGTACTTTCGATACTTTTCGGCGACGGCTCAACAGCCAGGACCAGTTGCTGCTCGACGAGTTTGCCGAAACCACGGCAAAACTTGCGAAGCTGTCGCTGCAGGGGCCGGAAAAAGCCGCTCCCGAGGAGTATCAGGAACAATTAAGATCGCTCGCCGAGCAGCGGGAGAAACTGGAAACCGACATCAGCCGCAAGAGCGCGGAATTCCGGACGCAGACCGAGGCGGTCACGCTGTCAGGCATAAAGGCGGCCATCCCGGCTCCGGCTGCTCTGGTCGAGTACGCCGCCTACCGTCCCTTTAACGCGAAGTCGGATGAAGACGAAACCGCTTTTGGCGAACCGCACTACATCGCCTACGTCTTGCACCGGCAAGGCGATGTGCAGTGGAGGGAGCTTGGCCCGGCCAAAGAGATTGATGTGGCCGTAGCGTCACTGCGCGGGGCACTACGCGATCCGAAGCGCAAGGATGCACAACAACTGGCGCGTGCTTTGGATGAAAAAATCATGCGCCCGGTGCGAGAGCTTGTCGGAGAAGCGACGCAGCTTTTGGTTTCGCCGGACGGCGAGCTCAATCTGATTCCGTTTGAAGCGTTGGTCGATGAAAAACAGCATTATCTGATCGAGAGCTACTCGATCACCTACCTTACGACTGGTCGCGACCTGTTGCGGCTGCAGGCGGCGCGGTCGAGCCGCAGCGGGCCGGTGATTGTTGCCGATCCAAGCTTCGGCGAGCCGGAATCTACGCCGGCGGCCGCGCGCAAGCCGGTCAGCCAGCGAAACAGTCATCCGCTGACGGCACGGCGCAACGTGACCACCGCGGGCGATCTTTCCTCCATCTATTTCGCGCCGCTCCCCGGGACCGCCCTGGAGGCCACTGCCATCAAGTCGCAGTTTCCGGAGGCCAAGCTGCTCACGGGAAAGATGGCAACCGAATCGGCCGTCAAACAAATTAGCGCCCCCAGCATTCTCCACATCGCGACGCACGGTTTCTTCCTTGCCGATCCGAAACGCGCATCCCCCGAAAATTCGTCGGAGAACACGCGCGGTGCCCGCGCTGATTTCGACGTTAAGAATCCCCTGTTGCGCTCTGGCCTCGCGTTGGCTGGAGCCAATCTCAACCAAACCGGTCCGGAAAGAGGAATCCTGACGGCCCTTGAGGCTTCCAATCTGAATCTTTGGGGAACGAAACTCGTTACTCTTTCGGCCTGCAATACGGGAGTAGGCGAAGTTCGCAACGGCGAGGGTGTATACGGGCTACGCCGGGCGTTCGTTTTGGCGGGGACCGAGTCGATCGTGATGAGCCTGTGGCCGGTGAGCGATTACACGACTCGCGAAATCATGGTGTCCTATTACAAAGGATTGAAGAAAGGCCTGGGGCGCGGCGAAGCGCTTCGTCAGACCAAGCTGGCCATGCTGAAGCGCAGAGACGTCCAACGCCCTTTTTATTGGGCCAGCTTTATCCAGTCGGGAGAGTGGGCCAGCCTTGACGGGAAGCGCGATTAGGAAGACCCGCAGCAATCTGAATCGAAGCAGTCCGATTCCTAAATAAAAAAACGTGTTTCCCTGTCCCCCCGAACAGGAAAACACGTGTGAAGAGACGCTTATCCTGCCGTCTTTCTTAAAAGACTCTCGACGTAGAAGAGTGCTTGGGTGGAGCCGGCGCCCGCTTCCCGAGCATCGCACTCGGAGCCGGATTCGCTGCGGCTGCCTTCATCTGCTTCATGCCATGCGGGTGAAGTGCCCACGCGACGCTCTTTTCCGCCGGCGCGTTGTACAGTTCGGGATGCCGGTAGAATCCGCGCTCTTTCTCCGGTTTCATTACTTCGACCGGAACGCGATGCGCATTGGCCCAGGCGTCCTGCCGGATGCCGGTGACCTGCCATGAGACCTTCACATTTGGTTTGTCGGTCTTGATAGCAAACTGGTGGTTGGAGACTTCGCTGCCGACTACCGCCTGGGCGAACTGTCCCAGGACCGTGAGCTGATAGCGGAAGTCGCGGTTGAGAGTTTCGAACCAGTCGGGCAGGGTGACGACCGCATCGCCCGTCGCGTCTGTGACCACGTTGCCGTTGTAGATGTTCATCATATCGGGCGACTCCACGAACGAGTGATAGAGGTACTTGTTCGCCGGATCAATAGGATCGTCAATCTTGAACGAACCGCTATCCTTGGAGAGGCTGCCTTCAACCTCCACGTTGCCGATAAATTCCCCTGCGAAGATGCTGCCATTGGCAATCATGGCATATGGGCCGACACCGACCACGCCGATACTCTCCGCCGTCGTGTCAACGCCCTCCAATCCGATCGAGTCTGCTGCTAAGTTACTGCCGTAAACTCCGATGCCGTCTGCGTCGACCGCAATTCCGGAGACCCCAAAGCCCGACACGCTGTCGCCGGCGAC
>PMHI01000328.1:7374-10944 GCA_003156615.1 Acidobacteriaceae bacterium
CGCTTGACGATGGCGTTGGCGGTGTCATTCGGAGTGGGGGCATCATTCCAATTCAGAGCCAGAGTGCCGCTGCCGGTGACCGGCGAGCCACTGACCGTGAAGTCTGAACTCGGAGCACTCAGACCGACGTTCGTCACCGTTCCTTTGCCCGCGCCAGGGAACGTCTGGCCGGAAGCAAACGTCAACAAGCCTTTGCTGCTGATCTTCAGGCCGGTCTCGGCAGGAGTGCCCGACCCCGATGCAAAGAGCAGGCTCATGGCGCCTGACGGGCTTGCCGTGTCGTTGTTAACCGGCTCAGCCTGCCACTGGAACTTCTCCCCCACTGTGGTTGAGTTCGAGCTGTTAAAGGCAGCGGCCGTGAAGGTCTGCGGTTGCGAATTCTTGCCCGCCGAGGCAGTCGCAGCTCCTAGGGACATCATATTCAGAGCTCCGTGCACGTTCTCGGTTCCGTTGACGTCCAGGGTTGCGGCCGGTGAGGAAGTGTTGATGCCAACCTTCGCCGTCGCCCCGGTGCCTGACTGAAACAGAACCGAGTTGCCGAGAGCGCCGGTGGAGTTCGTCCACAGAGGCAGGAAGTCGGTCGTGCCGGTTCCTGACACTGCGGCCGTAGCAACGTCAGCGGAAGGCGTAGCTGCGGCTGCATTGCCGCCCGCCGCCGCGACGGTTCCCGCCAGCGCGAAGGCCGACGCCGGCAGTCCGCCGAGAGTCTGCGCATCTGCCGCTTTCAACGCGTAAGGAACGCTGAGCAACAGCACGCGCGGCTGCTCTTCCCCGCCGTTGACGAGCACGCCCAGCCATCGGGCTTCACCCGAGGTAAACAGCTCCTGCGGCAGGCCTTCAGTCTTCGTCGCGCCCAGCTGCGCCGTGTAGTTGCCTCGGCTGTCGGCCTGCACATTCTGCGTTTCCATCCATAGTGGAGAGCCTCCGGTTTCTTCGCTGTAGATGGAGAATGTGACTCCCGTAATGCCCGTGATCGTTTTGCCCTGATCGACGGCCTTGCCTGAAAAATTGACCAAACGCGGCACCACGGCCGCGGCTGAAGTGGATACGGCTGCCTGCTGAGCTCTGAGTAACGAGCACAGTAGAAGGACACTTGCAAATACTGCGGGTGAGTACCGGAAACGTTTCATAATCTTCTCCTCTGATCAAGCTCGTTTTCGCTCGCTCCCGACGCGGTGGATGGGAGCCATCACTCGGATAAGAGGAAAAGCGCAAAAACCTTTCAGAAGAAAATAAAGATTATTTCAGCCGGGCGAGGGCGATCAGTTCACCGGCCCCCGCTCTCGGTCTTTTTGCCTGGGGCCGTGACCCAACGTCGTCGGACTTCTCACCTTGGCCATGACCTAGGGCGCGGAAGTAGCGGTTGGAGCGACACGAGGATTTCAGGTGTCGATCGCTGCGGGGCAGCCCGCATTTCGACTGGCTTCCAGACTAGGTGGAGATCGACTAACGCACTAGCGCAAAGAAGGCTGAGCCATTGAAAGAAATGGCTCCTCGGGTAGGACTCGAATCCACCTGAAAACGTCAATCCAAGGACTTAGCCTGCGAGCGGCCCATGGCGAGTCAACAGTAAGCGTGCACGACACCGAGGACGTGGACATCCCAATAAAGGCCAAATCGTTTGTTATGATTACGGACCATTTGTCCGGCAAAATTGTTCTACTTTCGTAACAACAAATGCTTTGATAGGGCGTTGTCGGATGTCCTCGTATAGAATTGCTGGACTTTTTGCATGTCTGAAGAGATGGGCAACCGGAGGGGATACCGAATGGGTCGAATCGCGCGCTAGAACTCCGCCTACTCGCTGTCCACGATGTCTTTTGACACAAACCGCTTGCTCGAGCTGCGGTGCCAGAAGGCGGATCAGGGCATGCTGTTGCGGCTCATCAAACGGGGGAAGCCGGGGAGAAGGAGTTCGTTTTCTTCGACCCGAACTTCGGCGCCCTTCATTTCTCGAAGACAAATCTTCTTAGTTCGAAGGTAAGCAAGAAAGGGGTCCCTCATGGCCACGATCGTTCGATTGCCGAACCCGGCAATGGTCGACGACTTCCTGCGCGATCTCGCGTCGGTGCAAAAACTCAAGAAGGCCTTGGGCCAGGCTTTACAGGCCCTGGAAGCCGGCCCCAAGAAACAGGTCGAGGACCAGTTCAAGATGAAGTCGGCGGGTCAAGCCGTCGAAACGTTCCTCCAAAAGGGTACCCCTGCCACATCCGAAGATAAAGGCTATTTGGTCTGGCTGATCAGTGAGATCGGTCATAGGGCGCACGTCGGGCTGAGTTTCCATCCCGGTTTCGTTGATGCGCGGCCACTGGACGATGACGAGGTCCAGCTCGTGGCCACCGCCGTTCGCACCATTGATCAGCGTGTCAAACAAATCGCAGATACGAACGGGTACGACACGCAAATCGCCAATGTGTTCGGGCGGGCCATGTTGCCTGAGGTCAAGAAACGCTTCAGGCTGAGCCTGGAGGCGCTGATTCGCATCCACCAAGCCAAAAACATCGTGGTCGATACCATGCAAAAGCAAAAGGTCTGGAATTGCGGCGGGCTGACCAGCGAGACGCAGATCGCCTTGCCCGACAAGCTGAAGGTAGTCAGCCAGAACGAACTGATGCTGACCTTAGTGCACGAGATGACACACGCGCTGCCCGAGGATGTACGTACCGGCGACAAGTACTACCGCCATCATGAAAAATTCAAGACGGCCAAGGTGCAGCGAAAGCTGAAAACCGCCGACTACTATGCCGAAGTCTTCGACCGCGTGCTTCAAAACATCCCGGGTGACGTTTTTGTGCCAACCGATGCCTCTGAAATTGCCAAACAGCCAAATGGCCCGCTTCTGCTCTACCGCGGGGAAATCCAGAAGTTGGTGAACTTGGCTTGGGCCATGGCGATCAATATTCACGCGACACTTGTAGAAGCGGGAAAATGGGCACAAGCCAATCAGAGCGGGCGATTCGTTCCCAATCTCTGGTCGAAAACGCTTTATCCGCCCGAGCACATCGACTTCCTGAAGAACGTGTCGCGACTGCTGGGTTTGACGATTCACAAACGCGGCGACCTGCGCGACACCATCAACCAGGTCACTGCACTCGACCTGTCCATTGTCGACAACAAACTGAACGTGTTGAAGCGCCTGCAAAGCAGCCTGGTCAAGAGTCTGGACCTGCCCGCTGGAATCACGTTATTCGAACCGACCAAAGTCGACCAGGTATTCCACATGGCACTGCTGATTGAGAACAACAAGGAACGCCCCGGCCTGTTAAGCAGAGACATTTACAAGGACATCATCGTCATCCGCTCGCTGGCGACGCTGAACGACGCACCGGAATGGAAAACCTGGATGGGAAAACTGACCAAAGGCCTGCCGGAGCCGATGAATCGCTATTCCCAACATGTATTTTAATACGGCTTCGGCCCGAAGTTCGACGATCGACCGATCGACTATCAGAGCGTGAAGTTGAATGAATCAGTGAGAGGGAACTCTGCAAGGCTCTGCTGGCACTTAGCAGAACTGGCATTTTCGCCCGTGGGGCTGGCGCGCTTCTGCTGAGCCCAGAGCGAACTAAA
>PMHI01000128.1 GCA_003156615.1 Acidobacteriaceae bacterium
TATTGTTGCGAGGTCCCTTAGATCCGGCGGATGCGGAGGCCCGTGTCTCCTCCGGCCGCAATACCTCTACGGATGACAAGGGCAGCTTCCGTTTTCGAAACATACCGGAGGGTAGTTACTGGATCAACGTTTACACCCAAGGCGAAAAAGAAGTCGTTTACGAAAATCGGGCGCGCCAGAAGATCGAAGTTGGCGGCGAGAATATCGACTCGTTATCCATTTCTCTCACTGGTGGTTCGACCATTTCCGGGCGAATCATCGTCAACGGCACAAATACGACCGACATAAACCGGGCGTCGGTTGCCTTGAGTCCTGTCGAGGGAGACGAGCAACTCGAGGGAATGGGTCGCGTAGAGAAAGATGGAACTTTTGAGATACCGTCGGTGCATGATGGCAGTTACGCGGTCCAGGTGTGGATGCCTGGGGAAGGCCATTACACCAAATCAATACGATATGGTCCGGATGACGTGCTCGAAAAAGGGTTGCAAGTCGAGGGAGGCGGTACGGGGGGGAAACTTGAGATTGTAATGGGCTCAGACTGCGCGCAATTAGAAGGGGTTGTCACCGACGGTGATGGTCCGGTGATCGGAGCTCGCGTCCGGATCGTGCCCGATACTGAAACTCCGTACAATGGATTTCGCCGCAGCAGCACAAAAACCGACCAAGTGGGCAAATTTTCGCTGATCGGTCTCGCCCCAGGAAAGTATCGTGTGGTCGCAAAGTCTAAGCTCCCATCGCAAAAAAGCTCAATTCAATCGGAACCGCTAATGGTGACGCTCGGGGCAAACGATCACCAGACCGTCCAGTTGACACTCGCCAAACCGCAGCAATAAATTCCTCGCCTTTCGAGAAGCGGGACTGCAAACCGTACGGACTCCGGATAATGAGCTCCAGGACCATTGGAAGCTGCTGCGACGCGTGCAGGAGGCTGAGGCGGAAAGCTTCAATCTTCTGGAAGCCGTACCGGTAGAAGAGGACGAAGAACCCTGGAAGCGGTCAGGCTGCTGCTGATAGTTCTCGAACCGCCCCAGGCCCGTCAGCGAGAGAATGGATGGCTTTGACCGGCCCGGGCAGGGAACTGTGGCCTCCGGCATTGGTGACGGAGAGTTCAAAATCTGCGTATAGCTTTTCGGGGCATCTACGGTCATTATCACGGGCTTGCCGTGGTCGCTCAAGATGGTTGCCTGAAGGACCAGTGTGTGCCGGCTGCTCAGTGGAAGATCACTTAACGCGAGCGGGTACGCAGATAATTCGGCATCTGGCACTTTGAGCAATCAACCCCCGGGAAGCAGTTCTGCGGCGGGAATTCGTGCACTACTCTGCAGCGTCGTAGTTCAGGTTTTGCCCGAGCCATCGCTCGACTTCCGCTACGCTCAATCCCTTGCGGTTGCTGTAGTCGGTGACCTGATCGCGGTCGATCTTGCCGAGGCTGAAATATCGGGATTCGGGATGGGCGAAGTAAAGGCCACTCACGCTCGATCCGGGCCACATCGCAAACGACTCCGTGATCAGCATTCCCGTATTCGACTGGACGCTGAGCAAACGCCAGAGCGGGCCCTTCTCGGTGTGATCCGGGCATGCCGGGTAACCTGCGGCCGGCCTGATGCCGCGATATTTCTCTTGAATCAGGTCCGCGTTGCTCAAGCCCTCCGCACAACCGTAACCCCATTCATCACGCACCCGTTTATGCAGGCATTCGGCGAACGCCTCAGCCAAGCGATCGGCGATAGCCTCCGCCATTATCGCGCTGTAGTCGTCATGCTTGGCCCTGAAGCCGTCGCAAAGTTCTTTCAGCCCAATGCCGCTGGTCACCGCGAACGCACCGATATGATCGGGCAGCCCGGCTTCCCTCGGGGCGATGAAGTCGGCAAGGGACCGGCAAGGCTCGCTGCCTTCCTTGTTCGATTGCTGGCGGAGAAAATGAAAACGTTCGAGCACCATTTCGCGTTTGTCGTCCGTGTACAACTCGACATCGTCCCCTACGGCGCTGGCGGGGAAAAGGCCGTAAACGCCTCGGGCCGTGATTAGCTTTTTCTCAATGATGACATCAAGAAGAGCATTGCCTTCGGCGAAAACCTGGCGCGCCTGCGCACCGCGCTCTTCGTGCTCCAAAATGCGGGGATAAATACCCTTCAGTCCCCAGGTATGGAAAAATGGGCTCCAGTCAATGAACTCGCGTAGTATCGCCAGAGGAAAGTCATCCAGCACGCGCACACCTGTGAATGACGGCGTGGGCAGGTCTTCCGCGCGCCACTTGATCGGAGTCCGCCTTTTCCGGGCATCCTCAAGCGAGACCACGTTTAGCCTGGGCGCGGAGTGGGCTTTGCGCAATGCCTCGTAATCGGCGCGATGCTGCGCGACGAACGCAGACTTGCCCGCGTCGCTCAGAAGGCTGGTCGTAACGGGCACTGCTCGGCTGGCATCGAGTATGTGAACGACCGGTTCGCTGTAATGCGGCGCAATCTTCACGGCCGTGTGCGCTCGGCTCGTGGTTGCCCCTCCGATTAGCAGTGGCAACTTGAACCCTTGACGTTCCATCTCGCGGGCGACATGCACCATCTCGTCAAGAGACGGAGTGATCAGGCCGCTGAGTCCGATCATGTCCGCCTTTTCCGCTTTGGCGCGCTCGAGGATCTTTTCGCACGGGACCATCACTCCCATGTCGATGACCTCGTAGTTGTTGCAGGCAAGGACGACCCCGACGATGTTCTTGCCAATATCGTGAACATCGCCCTTGACCGTCGCGANNGCCGCAGCCCTGGCTTCCTTCTCGGCTTCCATGAACGGTGTCAGGTGCGCCACGGCCTTCTTCATCACGCGCGCAGACTTGACGACCTGGGGCAAAAACATCTTGCCCGCCCCGAAAAGATCGCCCACCACACTCATGCCTGCCATCAACGGACCTTCGATAACCAATAGAGGACG
>PMHI01000643.1:0-2333 GCA_003156615.1 Acidobacteriaceae bacterium
GCGGTGGTCAAGCTCCGCTGCAAACGCGAGCATCGCGTTTGGCCTTGCTCAAGGACTTGTTGAAGTGCTGCTCCGTCTTCTCAGATGAACGGCTCGCATCAAGCTTCTGCGGCTGGCGGAACCGCCTCGGCTGCGCCAAAGCTACGAAACAGAGCCACAACGCGATCGGAGGCATGTGGTGCGTAGAACATCTCTGTGTTCACCATCGTGTCTTCCGTCATGTGCCGCATGCGGGCAAACATCTCGGCTTCGTACGCGGCGATCGCGTCAGAGGATGTGTCTTGGCTGAGAAGGAGCCGTGACAGCACCAGGGCGTCGAGCATCGCCATGTTTACGCCCTCGCCTGCGTACGGCGGCATCACATGCGCTGCATCGCCGATCAACGTGACGTTGCGCTTCGGCTCCCAATGCTGATCTGTCGGGCAAACGAGTAGCGGGCGGGCGCCAGACCATAGACGCGGCTTCCTTGAAAAGAGGATCCCATATCTCACTCCACCCCTGGAAGTTGGCGTGGAACCATGCCACTCGCTGGTCCGGGCCGATTACCTCTTCGAAGCGACGCCTCGAGGAGTCGCCACGGGTCTTCACTCCTGCGTAGAGCAGCACGCTGCCGTCAGGCTTGGTACCCATGCCGATGGTTCTTTCGCCTCCCAGAGCGATCAGTGCTGATCCGCCGAGAAGATCCCACAACTCAGGGATCATCTGCTTTGCTCCAGGAACGAGACCCTCTACGAGCGACACCCCGACGTACTCTGGCCGAATGGGAGTGACCAGCTCACGCAAGCGAGAGTTTGCGCCGTCGCTGCCGATGGCAATATCAGCAACTGAGGTTTGTCCATTCGCAAACCGTAATAAAACCTGCTCGCCCTGAGCCTCTGAAGATTCCAGCTTGCAGTCCCACTGCACGGTGCCGGGCTGAAGCGAGTCAACCAGAAGATCGCGCAACGGACCACGCTCGATCTCTGGACGTTTCCCGGGACCGGACATCCGGCGGTGATGATCGTGAAGAACCGTCCCATTGGCATCGGTAAGGCGAAGGCGATCGAGATCTGATCGATGGTTGGCCCAGAACGCTTCCGTCAGGCCAGTGGCTTCGAGCGCGGCCAGTCCAGAGTCTTCGTGGAGGTCCAATGCGCTGCCCTGGACCCGCGCATTGCGACTCTGGTCACGCTCGTACACTGCCACCTGCACGCCGCTTTGCTGTAGCAGTCGCGCCAGCGTGAGGCCGCCTGGCCCGCCGCCGACGATGGCGATCTCCTTTCCATGAATGGCGCTCATACTTACCTTCGGATCCTTCACTCAAATCACGAGCCACATCAGTCGATACATTCTAAAACGTGCATTCGCCTTATCCGATCCGATGAACTGCCTAGGCATCACGATCCGGGAAATTAATATTCCTAACCTGCATCTGCCGGGAATCTAATAAGGAGACCAGTCTTCATCGCCCCCCGCTTGGCACTTGTTCAAGGTCCCCGCAAACGCGCATTGCGACTGTAACTAATGCCTTGATGGAAGTCGTTGGATTCCACGCGCAATGCCGACTTTTGGTTACCTATCGATTCAGATGGCCGAGAAGCCGCCGTCGACAACAACTCCACCCCATTCACGAAGCTCGAATCGTCTGAAGCAAGAAAAAGCGCGGCCGACGCAATTTCCTCAGGACGGCCCATCTTTCCCCGTGGGATCAGGGATTCGAACATCTGCCTCGTCTCCTTGTCGAGTCGCTGGGAGTCCGGTGTGTCGACCTGCCCCGGGCTCAGCACGTTCACCCGGATATGCCTGCCCTTCAGTTCGTTGAGCCACGTGCGTGCGAATGAGCGCTAGGATCTGAGAGCGCTTGGGAAGGCGCGGCCTTTGAGATGCCCCAGCCGGGAGATCCAAATTGATCACCGTATCGACGAACACTGACTCGTCAGGCGAAGTAGTTCATGCGCTGATTTCGGTGGGGTCTTCGACTGCCAAATGAAGGTCGCCATGCGCCTGCTGGATGGGTCCACTTCCGATGCCTGTACGCGCGCGGCACGCTGTATACGGTTCAGAAGCGCTGCCGCTGTTCAACGTATTCGCTTGACCTTACGAATCGTACCGTGTGGTGTCGGTGCCCCTGCGTTAGAGCCTGGGGCTCGCGGCCGTCTCGGATGCCCGCGCCAGTGCTTGCGTGTCGACATACTCCCGGACGTTCGTCAATTTGCCATTTCGAACGGTAATGGCGAAGACCCAATGGTCCTCGAACTTCCTATTCGTGGCTTTGATTCTCCCCGTAGCGAAGCCGACGACCAGAACCCGGTCTCCCTGCGCTATGAACTCGGGGGGCTCTGGGTACGAAGTTT
>PMHI01000643.1:2387-2533 GCA_003156615.1 Acidobacteriaceae bacterium
TTCTTCACAATCTGGACATTCTTTTCGATGCTCATCGAAATCTCTCCTTTTCCCTTACATCAAGTGTGTCCGATCTAATCGGACGTTTCGGGACCATCCGTCTCGAGCCAAATCACACGGTCGTAGATCGATTACTGCTCCTTCTT
>PMHI01000245.1:0-24735 GCA_003156615.1 Acidobacteriaceae bacterium
TCGTCTCGCGATAGAGATTACGCAGATCAATCCCGAGGAGTGCTGCTTCATTGACGACCGCGCGCCGAATCTGGAATGCGCCGCGAAACTGGGCATGCACACGATCGAGATGCAGACGCTCGAACAGTTGCGGGAAAGGTTGAGGAAGCTTGGCGTAGACCAGTCTTTGGGAATAGGTCAGAGGTCTTTGGCCTAAGACCGAACGCCTGTGACCTGAGACCCGGTAGCGGCTAGCTTCTGCGCGGCTGTGCCTTAGGTCCGGAGGGGACAAGCGGTTTCGGCACATCGGACTCTGCGGGGGAAAGCGTCAGGTCGCTCGACCAGCACTCCGAAACCAGCTTCCAATCTCCGCTGCTCTGCTTGGCGAAGACCCAGAGATATTTGCCGCGTTCTTCGCGACGCTTGCCGGCCGTTCCCGGAACCAGCGCGCTGTAACGTCCCACCTCGTGAGCCAGGTCTCCCAAGACTTCCACGCGCATGGGATTGAGCGCCACTTCTCCCAGACCAGCTTCGAGCGAGGAGTAGAAGAACTCACGCACGGCCATCGCGCCACGAATGGGAGGAAGATTCGACCGTAGCACCAGCGAGTCCGGAGCGTAGAGTTCGATCAACTCATCCAGTTGCCGGGTATTGCAGGCCAAAACCCATTCCTGCGTCAGACGCCGGACGGCGGCCTCGCTGCGGCTCATGGGTTCACCCTTTGCAGCCGCGGCAACTCTCATNNCGTGCCCCCTGGAAATAGTGGTGATGGTAGTGATGGTGATAGTGATGCGTGCCGGCAGGAGCGCCCGGCGGAGGGTGAACCTCATCCGTGGCCTCGAGCGCTGGTGGCAGAGTTTGGGGCAGCGGTTCGTTGTCGAAAGTGGGCAAGGCAAGAATTGGCGATGCGGGATCTGAGGGCTCAGGTAGCTCGGTTTCGAGCAGAAGTCCGCACATGCCGCAGAACTTGTTGCCTTCGCGATTGCGATGGCCGCAGACGCGGCAGGCAGTGAAGGCGTTACCGGAGGTTTCTCGCGTGGCATCCTTTGCGGCGGTTTCGGAATCCGCTTCTATGGTCAGGCGCTGCATGGCTTCGAGAGCGGCGGCAATGGCGTCCTGATTCGCCTTGGGCTGCCGCATTTCCGGAGACAGACGCTGATAGATCTCGGCCAGAGCGGGATTGTGCAGGCCGACGCTCGGTACACTTTCGGAATCCTGCGCTGGGGTGGAGCCGGATGGCTTTGCGAGTTTCTTATCTGTGTCTTTGTCCACGATTCAGACCGCGGGTGCTGATGGGGTCATTTTAGCCCAAGTGGGAGGAATCTCAACGTTGGGAAAACTCGATCTTCCCTTCCGCTTCCGTAGGCACGCCATTGCAGGTTGCGGGACGATACCGCCAGGTGCGGACAGCTCGCAGTACGTTGCGATCACCCACGGGGCCCGCGCTCTGCAGAATCAGAGGGCTATGCACGCGGCCGTCGGCGCCGATGATGAAGCTGACTTTGACCTTCGGTACGGTTCCGGCGGGGAAAAGCAGAGGATCGGGTGTGGTCAAAGCCTGAGGCGGCCGGGTGTCTTCGCAACGTGCGCGCGCGCTCACGTGCGGGATGTCGCTGAACTCGGCGGCGCGCGTGGGGATCTTCCAGACCCGGTGTTCCCGCTCGGTCAAGACCGCCTGGCGCGGCCGCATAGACGGAGCCGGCAAGGAAGCGTTGCTGGTAGCGGGAACCGCGAGGATCAGAAGCCATAGCCAGGTGCGACGAAGCATTTGAGGGAACCTTCCGAGCAGCAGGTTTTCTTTGTTCGCAAGTGTGTGGCCAGATTGATGCAGGGGTAAGTATATTGCTCTCAGTCTGTTATGGGAAGTCCCCGGCGGTCTGAAGTCCCCGATGTGAACGCAATTGCCTATTTCATGCTAGATGGCATCGATGAAGCCGTCTCAAGCCCATGCTTGACGGGATTGGTTAGCTGACCGCCGGAGGGTCAGCAGCGTGATTTCGGGGGGGCAATTCAGGCGCACCGGTATCCCAATCGTTCCCAGGCCGGCGCCGGTGTACAGCGTGAGCGGACCCACGTGGTAGGTTCCCCAAACATATTTCTTCCCCAACCTGGGCAGGTACAGCGGGGGCAGCAGGGGAATTCTGACCTGGCCTCCGTGAGAGTGTCCTGAAAGCTGCAGGTCGATTTGAAATCGCGAAGATTGATCCGCAAAGTCGGGTTCGTGCGCGAGCAGAATGACGGCTTCGCCGGCGGGGACACGGCCTAACGTCTTTGACAGGTCGGCGGTTCCGCTGAGCACATCATTCACACCAGCCAGCCAGATGCGCGCCCCATCGCGCTCGATCGCATGCTTCTGGTTCGCCAGAACCTGAATGTTCTCGGCCTGAAGCACGCGGGTGATGTGTTCGGGGTTCGTCTGGTCATCGTGGTTTCCCAGGACGGCCCAAAGGCCGTGAGGCGCGGTCATCTGGCGTAGGAGGCGAGCGCATGGTTCGGCTTCAAAAGCCCCCTTGCCCTCGTGTCCGATCAAAGGCGCGGAAACGAAGTCGCCGGCAAGCGCGATCAAGTCCGGACGAAGATCGTTCACCATGGGAATGGCGGCGTGCAGGGGATGGACGGAAAAGTTTGGCTCGAAATGAAAGTCGCTGAGCAGAGCGATCGTAAAGCCATCCAGCCGTTCCGGCCAGCGCGGCAGGAAAAAGTCCTGGCGCACGATGCGGGGACGGTTCGGCTCGAGCAAGATTCCATCCCCGACGAGGGCGACTGTGCCAGCGGCGGCGGCCCAGCGAAGAAACTGACGTCTTGTGGTCGAAAGAGAGGACAAAAGGACTTACTCTGCGGGCAGCGACGGCATCAGGCCCATCCCCAGCATAACCCGAACGGACGGCGGCCGATTGTGACCAAAGAATTTCTCGCGCCTAAGCTTCACGGACAAGACCATTCCGGTCCGGCCTACCTTGGGCTCGACAAGTGCGTTCAGAAGCTGAAGGTTGCCTGCAGGTCGATGCGGCGAACCGCAACGCCGGTGGAGAACGGCCCGCCAAATAGACCGTTGTACCGGTCGAAGAAGGGCGACCCCAGAACTCCGCCCGGATTGGCCAAGTTCACTCTGTTGAATAGGTTGCGCGCCGAAGTACTCAGCGTGAGGTTGTAACGGCGATCAGAAGCGCTGCCACCCATCATCCCACCACCCCCGCCGCCGAATAACGGACCGCGCGGGCCTCCGCCTCCCCTAGAACCGCCGCCACCTCCGCCCGGGCCCCCTTGGTTGTTCGGGTTGCCCCCGGTACTCTTCACCTTCGGGCCGAAACCGAAGCTCTTGCTTAGCCGCATGTTGAGGGTGACATGGGCTGGGCCGGTGCCGTAGTTGACGGGAACTAGTCTTTCGCCTGCCGTCGGTAACGCGTCGAAAGTTCCCAAAGGCGTGCAATAAACCGACAACCCTGAGCCCGGCGGTACCACGCCAGGGCAGGTAGCGGTGGAGACCAGCCCAGGACGGTCATTGAACTGCGAGTCGCCATTCAAATCGTTGAAGGTGGTGACGTTGAAGGGCGAACCAGTACTTGCCACCAGGAACGGGCTTAGACGGACCGCGTAAGGCATGGCGATGGAGCCACCCAGAAACAGGCGGTTTCGGATATCGAACGATGCCCGGCCATAGTCCTGGCTGATGTCGTAAGAGTTCGACGCAAAGCTGGTGACGCCCGCGGTATCGCTGTTGGCGTAGTTGAGCGTGTAGTAGCCAAAGAGCTGCAGCTTGGTGCCGGCGCGAATGTTCGTGTTCACAATGACTTGATTCTGCCGGAAAACCCCTTCGGAGACGTACTGGTAGAGGTTCTCGTTGTTGATCGGCGGCGGGCAGTTCGGATAGCAGGGTGTGCCCGGGTAGGGCGCATTGGCATTGATGCTGAGGAGTTGATCGAAGCCACGGGAATTCAGATAAGTGACGGACAGGGTTGCAGCTTTTGTGACCTGGCGTTCCACGCTGATCGCCGATTGCAAAGTATAAGGCGAATATAACGATGGGCTGATCTGGTAGACAGTGCGGGTATTCGAGCCACAGTTAGCGATCGCTGTGGTGAGCGGCTGGTCCAGTCCAGGGAAACAGGTGGGATTGTTGATGATGTATTCCGTCTGGGTGACACCGTTCAGCAAGTACGCCTGCATGATCTGCGTCTCCTGGAAGCGGTCGTAGAAGATGCCCATTCCGCCGCGAATCACAACGATCGGTGGGTGGCTCCTGCCGCCCACGCCCCAGGCCAGTCCTAGCCGCGGCGCAAAATCCAGGTGATCGCGGATGTCGTTCTGGCTTTCGAATCGCAAGCCATAGCTGAAGGTAATGTTTGGCCGTACCTTCCAATCGTCCTGAACATAGAGGCCAACATCGTAGGCGGTCAGCCTGGCGAACTCAGAGCCTTGCGTGATAGCAAGTTGCTTCGGGGTAGCGCTGGGCAGACCCGCACATGCCGGAGGCGGCGAAGCCAGAGTGGCGCACTGCGCCCCCTGAAATTCGGCAAGGGAAGAGAATGTAAACGCGCCGTTGAACCCAGCGCTGGTACTGTTGTCGTCATGCAACGCTCGCAAACGGCCTCCAAACTTGGTGGTGTGGTTGCCGTGAATCACCGACGTGTAGTTCTGCAGTTCGTAGTGATTCTGGTGGTCGATCTGAATGGTGCCATTGCCGCCGCCGGTAAATGCGCCCAGTACCAAGACCTGCGGATTGGTATCAATTGAGGTCTCGCCGGTATTGTCCCGTAAATACTGAAAGCGCGTTTCGTTGACCACCTTCGCCCCGAAGACCTGCGTGTCGCCGATCTGCACGGTGTGTTCGGTGGTTAACGAGTCATAAGCCTGCGTAGGCAGAGTGGTTTGTCCGATACCGTCGTTGTTCTCCGAGTCCCGGTAGTACTGATAGCGGACGGTCAACGTGTTGTTCTTGGTGATGGCATAGTCCAAACGCGGACCGATGTTGGTACGGTCGTGCGGCGTGGGGACGGACTCCAGAATTTGAATGGGATTGAGATTCTGATCGAAACCCTGAGCATCGATGGCGGAGAGGTCGTTAATATTTCTCCGCTGGGCGCTGACGAAGAACGACGCGTTCTTTTTGATCGGACCACCGACACTTCCGTCGTACTGGACGGTGTAATAACCTGGCTCGGCGCCCGCGAACGGGTCGGACGAATTGAATGGCGCATCGTTGCCACTGACCAGGAACTGGCCATGAAGTCTGTCGGTCCCAGGCTTGGTGAAGATTTCGATACGGCCGTAGCCCAGCTTGTCGTATTCCGCCGAGAACGGATTCTGATTGATGCGAACCTCGCGAATCGACGACTTGGGAGGAAGCTGGCCGGCGGTGAATCCGTCAATGTAGAGTTGGCCGCCGTTGGGGCCCGCGGAAGGCCCGGCCAGCGCCTGCAAGTCAGTCAGCAATTCGTCGGGATCGTCGGGCAAGGCGTCGAGTTCTTTACCCGAGATAACGATGGCTCCGGCGTTGTTCTCGGGATTCACATCGATGGTCGGCGCCGAATCGGACACCTGAACCTTCTGCTCCTCAACCTCGATGTTCATCGCGACGTTGAGGCGCAACGGCGCTGTGACAGTCATGACGACGTTGTCGTTTTCGTAGAGGCCGAATCCCTGAGCGACTACGGTCAGCGAGTACTGACCGGGCGCCAGCCCTTTGAATTCATACGCGCCCTGCCCGTCGGTCTGCGTNNGCGGGCGTCTGCGGTGCGGCTGTCTGCGATAGGGCGAGCGTGGCGCACCATGGCAACGACAAAACCATGAGTGCTAAATAAACACAGTTGCGAACCTTCATTCCGTCATTCCCCACCACATGAGGCTTCGGTATACATCTTGGATGCGGCATAGAGTTTGCACGAGGAACAAAACTACGGACCTCCAGCGTCGGAGGGGGCGGCGCCAAGGCTCCAGGGCGCAAGCATCATGGCCTGGGCGGCGTTGGGCGCGGACTGCAGAATGGGCTCGACGCCGCTGACCAGTTGGATCGCGGTGCCTACGCCCGCAGTTCCCTCGGTCGAAACCAGAATCACGGCGTCGCCTTTGTGCAGATCAGCGAGCGAAGATGCGGGCAGATGGCTAAGCATTTGCTGAAAATCGGGGGCGCCGCCGGGATGCCCGCCCGTGCTATTCCCTCTCGCGCCCATTCCACCTTCCGCCATTCCTCCCGGAGAAGCCGCTGGACTGGCAGTTTGGCCGGACGTAGGGCTGGGCGCGGCGCCGGAAGCGGCGGCCGTCCCTCCGGTGGCCCCTCCTTTTAAGCGCGCGGCAATTCGCTGAGCCATCTCCGGGGGTAAATGACGAACTTGCGAGTCGGCTGTCACTTTTACCAGCACGGTTTTCTTTGACAACAAATCTTGAACGCTGAGCGTCGACGAACTTGCATCGACTGAGTTGACGGTTCCGGCAACATTGCGGAACGATCCGGAAACAATTTCTTCGGCTGCTAGTTCGCTTCCATCCGCGCTGCGGTCGCCGCGCGCACGCACCTGATCTCCGGGATGAACTTCCTGCAGCGTGCTGCGCTTGGCGTCGTCAAATTTCACGGAATCGGGCGCGTAGCGGCGAATCACCGCTGCGCTGGAGGCATGAATGACGATGTTCTTTTTTCCCGCGAAGCTGGCGACAGAGATGGTCACAGTTCCCGCCGCGGGATCCACGGCACTGACCATGCCTCCGACTCCACGCTTCTGCCAGTCCTGCAGATCCTGTTGGCGCCGCGCTTCCAAGTCGGAGCGCTTCATTGCCACAACCGACGAAGCCACTAGCGACAAGTTATCGTCAGAGGCCTTGCCCGCGACCAGGATGCGGTCGCCGACCTGGAGATCCTCGAATCGGATTGGCGTCGAGTTCGCCTTCGGATCTTTCTCGCCCGGAGCGACGCGAATGATACGGGCTGTATCCGGCACCGTGACGTGAATCTCAGGACCGGAGTCAGGGGTGAGAGTAATCGCTGTTCCGTTGATGGCTTTGATGGCACCGATGCGCCGCGTGGCCGCGCCGGGACCAGCGGCGGGCTGAGTTTGCGCGCTGAAGGGCATGGCATAACAAGCAGGAAGCACATGGGGGCTGGCCGCGCTTGCGGCACAGAGAGCGATCGCTAAAAGCCGGCTGGTGGTTGCGTGCATACTCCTCATTCATTAATTTACATTGCCGCATCGCACAAAACGGCAGAATTTACAAAGTTTTACTTCTCTTCCAAATTGGGAATTCTCATGCGGGCAGTCAGCACACGCGGAAACGCGGGCAGGAAAAATCGTCGGAGTTTCGCAACGCGACTATTCCGCAGTCAGCAGGCTCTCGGCGAACTGCCATTGCTCATCGATCCATTGCGCCTCACAGCGGAAACCGGCGGCGCTCGCCATCAGGAACACCTCTTGCAGCGAGTATTTGTGGCTGCTTTCGGTCCAGATGGTTTCGCCCTCGAAAAACTCCACGCAAAGCTCGGCGGCGGAAACCCGCACGGTCTGACGGCACAGGGAGCGCACATGCATCTCCACGCTGCGGGCTTCGNNGTTGAAGGCAGCGGTCACTCCCAGTTCGTCGTCGTAGGCCGCCAACAATTGAACGCTGGATTTCTCCAGATCGGTTCCGAGTAGAAGTGAATCTCCCGGCTGAAGAATGCGCCGCACTTCGGCCAGAAACTGAACGCCGGCGGGACGATCGAAGTTCCCGATCGTGCTTCCGAGGAACAACACGAGAAGATGCTGGCCGGTCGAGCGGTGCGCCGCCACTTCGAGCAGTCCGTCGAGATATTCGCGCTCGAAGCCCAGGATGCTGATCGACTCGATGTCGCTGAGTTCGCGCTCACACATGGCCAGGGCGGAAGGGGAAATCTCGATGGGATAGTAGGCGGTGCGCTGGCGGCGGCACAGCGCTTCGAGGATGTGGCGTGTCTTCCGGCCGCTGCCGCTGCCGAGTTCGGCCACAGAAACGGGAGTGGCTAGCCGCTTGACGATGTCATGACCATGCCGTCGCAGCAGGCGTTCATCGGCCCGAGTGAGCCCGTACTCCGGCAAACGGCAGATCACTTCGAATAACGCGGAACCGACATCGTCATATAAATACTTCGACAGCAGCTCCTTTTGGCCAAGCTTGGTGAGCCCAGCGCGCACATCGGCTGCGAATTCATAGGTCGTGTTCGGAGTGACAGTTTGAACTAGCATGGTGGCAACTCCTTCTTGACAATCTTGACGATTAGCCCTTGATTAGCGGCTTACGCAGCGAAATCCCGTATAGGCAAACTGATAGTGCGCCTGGAACCAGTTTCGGAACGTGCGCCGCAACATGCTCGCAGCAGTGCGCGCCGATCCGCCTTTCATGACGAAGTGTTGGCCGTCGAAGAAATCGGCGGAGTAACCGCGATAGAACGGGAACGGCGCGAATCCGGGGAACGGCGCGAATGGGGTGGAGGTCCACTCCCAACCATTGCCCAACATGCCGTCGACGCCGAAGAGGCTACGGCCGTTAGGAAACGCATGGACCGGCGCGGGACTCCAGCGGGCGAAATCAAAGTTGCCGAAAGTGGCATCCGGGACTGGTTCTCCCCAAGGGTAGGCCCGCTCGCCGCCGTGCTCTCGGCCGTAGGCTGCGCGTTGCCACTCGGCTTCGGTGGGCAGCGACTTCCCTGCCCAACGGGCATANNCCCACCTGCTTCCAGAAAGCCGGATGAGAAATTCCCTGCGCGGACTTCCAGTTCCAGTCTTGGTGGTTGTCAGTGTCACCGTCACTGTCGCCCCAGAACGCCCGGGTTTCGTAGCCTCCCGCGTTGACGAACTCGAGATACTGCTGGTTCGTCACCATATACCGGTCCATGGCAAACGCCGGGACGTTGACGGTGTGAGCTTCGTACTCGTTGTCCCAGCCAAACAAATCGCGGCCGCGCCCGAGCCCGAGTGTAACCGCACCGGCTGGAATCTCGACGCTGCCGTGATCGACAGGAGGAGTAAAGGGTGCTGAGGATTCGGATTGCCTCACTTTGCGATCAAGCGGCAACTGATGCAGCATATAGGCCAGCGTTTCCGCGTGCATGAGACGGTGCTCAACGGCCACGTTGAGCAAAGTGCTCAGCGGAAATCCATCGCCGGTTGGAACGCCGGAATCGGCAAGCGCATCCGTCAGCTTCTCGTCCAGAACGGCTCGCACTTTTCTGACATAGTCTCGAACCGCGGCGATCGAAGGCCAGTCCGAAGGCTTATCACTCGGCAATCCGCCTCCAACCGGGTCGATGCCAAAAGCGAACAGCCGGTCGTAGTCGGGATCAAAGCTCTTGAGTCCAAGAACGCGCTGGTGAAAAAGATTCCAATCGAAAGCCTCAAGATGGCCGATATAGAAGATGATCCGGTGACGTTCAGAAATGGGGCGTTCGTAGAGAAATTCGGGCTTGACCAGAGCGAACAGATCGTCGGTGCGTTGACGGGCGTCCGCGAGTTGCGCGATCACAGCGTCGTGGGTGGCGGAATCGGTCTGCATGGCTGGCATTCAGATCTCCCAATCTCGTGGTAAACNNAAGGATTCTATTCCTCCCGGCCAGCCGAGTACCATAGGGTAATGTCCCTACCGGTATTTCACGTCGCCGCCTTCACATCCAGGCTCTTCGCCGGCAACCCGGCCGCGGTTTGCCCCCTTGCAGGCTGGTTAGATGACGGCCTGCTGCAGGCGGTCGCAGCCGAAAACAATCTTTCTGAGACCGCATATTGCGTCGCTCGCGGCGATCACTACGAATTACGCTGGTTCACGCCGTGCTGCGAAGTGAAGCTCTGCGGACATGCGACGCTCGCTTCCGCATTTGTCCTGCTGCAGATTCTCGAAACCGGGCGCGATTCGGTGCGCTTTGAAACGCGTTTCAGTGGTGCGCTCAGCGTTTCCCGGGAGGGGGATCGGCTGGCCATGGATTTTCCCTTGCTAGCCCCCTGGACGTGCGCAGATCCCCCTGCGGCTTTGATCCAAGCTTTGGGCAAAGCTCCCTCGGCGGTCCTCCAGATCGAAGACAACTACTTCGCAATCTATGCGTCGCAAGAAGAGGTCAGGCGTATCCGTCCCGACTTTCGGTTGCTCGAACAACTTCATCCCGCCGGAGTCGCCATCACAGCTCCCGGNNCCCGTGACCGGCTCGACTCACTGCTCGCTGGGGCCGTATTGGGCCCAACGGCTAGGCCGGACCAGCCTGCACGCGCAACAGGTCTCCGAGCGCGGCGGCGAAATATGGTGCGAAGTCAGGCCAGAACGAGTAACCCTTAAAGGAAATGCTGTGCTTACTTTGCAGGGCGAGCTGCTGATTTGACAGAAGATCACGCTTGCCGAAGCTTAGGGAATGAGTCCCTTACTCCGCAGAAAGTCGTGCGCGGCGTCCTTCACGTCGCGGTGCTGGCCATCGAGAGCATAATTCAGTTGCTGCATCTCCCGATCGGAAATCTTACCGCCTAACTCGGCAACCGCCTGGCGAACCTCGGGATGCTGTTGCTCGGTTTGCTGCCGGACAACGGCGACCGCTTCGTAGGGAGGAAAATAGTGGCGGTCATCTTCCAGAACAAAAAGATCCAGCGCCGGAATCAGCCCGTCGGTGGCATTGCCCGCAGCGATATCAATCTGATGAGCTTTCAGTGCCGGGACGAGCAAGCCCAGATCCATGATTCGGGGCGGCGCGGCGAAGTGCAAGCCATAAGCCGCGGCCAGCCCGGCATATCCGTCGGGCCGCTCCATGAATTCATAGCCGAATCCGGCTCGCCATTGCGGAGCAAATGCGGCCGCCTGCGATAGGGTTTTGAGGCCCAGGCGGCGCGCGTCCACTCCACGAATCTCCATCGCAAAGGTGTCGTTGAAACCGAACGGGGGACCGAGAGTAAGACCAAGGCGAGCCTCGTATTCGGTCTTGACGCGTTGGTAGACGTCGGCTTTATCGCCGACTTTCTGCTTGAGGATGGCGGTCAACGCAGTTCCCGTGTATTCGGGATAGATGTCGATGCGCCCGGCCAGCACTGCCTGTTGGCAAATGTAAGTCCCCGCGAGATAAAAGCGGCGTTCCACCTTCAAATGCGTCTTCGCTTCAATCTGCTCGGCCAGGAGTTCAGCGAGGATCAGCGACTCGGTGAAATTCTTTGATCCAATCACAATGCGATCGGAGTGCGAGGATGTACACGAGGAGAACAGCAGAGCCACGAGAATCAAGCAGACCGGACTACGGCACCCGGCCTCGAAACCTCCGCCATGCCCTCTGTGCCCATGCCGTTTCATCGTGGCCGCAAACGCTTCTCCAGCCATGCCAAGCCGAAATCCGCCGACAGCGCCAGAACTGCGGCGGGAATCGCTCCGGCCAGAATGAGTTGATTGTTCACCATGGCGAGGCCGCGAAAAATGAACTCACCCAGGCCTCCGGCGCCAATCGCAGCAGCGATGGTGGCCAGTCCCACCGAGACCACGACCGCCACGCGTACGCCGGAGAGGATCACGCTCAATGCCAGCGGCAANNGTGTAGGTGTTGCGAATCACGGGCAGCAGCGCGTAAAGAGTCAGCGCCAGAATTGCCAGGCGGTCGGCATGATCGCCGAGCCAGGGCACCGGCAGCAAGAATCCAAAAAGAGCGAGACTCGGAATCGTCTGAATGATGTTCGCGGTTCCCAACACCGGCGTGTTCAAAACCGGCCAGTGCGCACTCACTATGCCCAACGGGATACCGATCAACACAGCGAGCAGGGTGGAGATCCCCACCAGCCAAAGATGCTCCCGCGTGAGTTCCAAAACCTGTTCGTGATTTTGCCATAGGAAGTGAAAGAGGTTCATGACGCGCCTCGATTTGCCGCCGAGTCCAGTCCATCTCCGAAAGCTTGCACATAGGCCGCGGCCAACGGTTCCCTCGATCGCAAGAAATTCTCTGGAGAAAGGACTGTGACCAGCCGTCCGGCGTCCATGAGCGCGATGCGCGAACCGAGCCGCAAGGCTTCCCGCAGATCGTGGGTGACGAAGACCAGGGTTTTGCCCAGCCTGCGCTGGAGCGAAAGGAATTCGCGCTGCAGTTGGTCGCGCGTGAGCGCATCGAGCGCGCCGAAAGGTTCATCCATCAGCAGGATCGCTGGGTCGGCGGCCAGTGCCCGAGCCACTCCCACTCGCTGTCGCTGCCCGCCCGAGAGCTGGTGCGGGTAACGGGAAGCCATTTGCTCCCCGAGCCCAACCATCTGCAACAATTCCACGACGCGGAGATGTATGCGTTCGGCGGTCCAGCCCTCGATTCGCGGAACCAGGCCAATGTTTCGTTCCACCGTGAAATGCGGGAACAGGCCCACATCCTGGATGACGTAGCCGATGCTCCGACGCAATCGAATTACGTCGCTCTCCGCGGTGGGTGCGCCATTCACGCGCACCTCCCCGCCCGTCGGGGTCAACAGCCGATTAACCAGCTTCAGCGTGGTGGTTTTTCCGGAACCACTGCGGCCCAGCAAGACCAGCGTCTCGCCGCGTTGTACCTCGAGATTCAGCCCCGAGAGCAATGGTTGACCGTTGGGCAGCGCGTAGGCTACATCGCGGAATTCAATCATCGGACCATGGGCGAGACTCGGTTCCATGTCCGCCCAGCATACCCGAGTTCCGAACCCGCGCCCAGCCTTCGGCCATCTCCCGGTGCGCAAAACCAGAGCAATATCGGCGAATGCGGCGTATAATGGAGATCTTAACCTCGAAGACACCCTGAACCGCACGTTGCGCCTTCGCGATTGAGACATTCTCGGAAAGGCGAATGACGTTCGAGCCTGAGAACCTCTGAAAGTCGGTTCCTTCAATCCCAGAGCATTGGCTTCAAGCAATGGCCATGCGCTCTGGCCGATTTGACGATGGGCTCGTAGCGGATCTCCGCACGCCACAACTTCGACGGTGCGGGAGCGGGATATCGCGGCAAGGTTTACGGTAACCAGCCCTGAAAGCAGGAGAGAAACATGTCCGCAATCAACGGCGACAAAGCTAGATTTAACCGGCGGCGCAGACAGAAGATCAGCCGCCGTCAGAGCAACGAAAAGATGTTGAAGGCCCTGGCTGAGAAACACCTCGTGCCCCCGGCAGCGCAAGCCAACCTCAAAGAGAAGGTGGCATGACCACTCCTGTCCCCCTATTGCCGCAGCCGAATTCGGATGGCATTCCGGCCAAGAAGAAGCGTGTCCTCTTGCTGGACACCTCGCAAACGAAGCGCGACTTGCGGGCCGATGGAATGAGAAAGCTCGGCATCGAAGTTGACTGTGCAGCGGATGTGATCGAGGCGCGCGGCTGGTGGCGCGCCGACTTGTACAATCTGGTGCTCATTCACGTGGCCGGAGAAACCGACAGCCGGGACAGATTCTGCACCGACCTCCGCAGCGCCACTCCTCCGCAAGAGATTGCTTTCTTTGTGGGCGGGCCCGAGTATCTCGCGGCGGCGCCCGATTCTGACGAAGCGCCCGCGGAACCGGATGCGGACGCCCTGCACAAGGAGATGGTCGCCGGAAATTCATCGCAGCAGCGCTGGGGAATACTCGAAGCCTGCCGGAAAATTTCCAGCGTTCGCGCGGCCAGCGAGGCTCGAACGCGCACCATACGGGAAACCCCGAGACCCTCGCGCTGGGCTGAAGCCATTGAACAGCATTCCGCACCCGAACCCGCCACCCCTCAACCCTTATTTGCATTGCAACATTTGCAGCAGAAACAGCTGCAATAGAAACGGAAAGAGAAGAACTGCTATGAAGAATCTTTACGTCGGCAACTTACCTCACAGCACCACCGAACCAGAGCTACGCGGCTTGTTTGAAGCGCATGGCGCAGTCGAGCGCGTCAGCATTGTCACCGACCGCGAAACCGGACGCGCCCGCGGCTTCGCCTTTGTTGAGATGACCAATGCGGCGGAGGCCGACAAGGCGGTCGCGGCGTTGAATGGAACCGAAGTTGGCGGCCGCGCGCTGAAGATCAACGAAGCGAAGCCAAAGACCGACGCTCCGCGTGGCGGCGGACAGCGCTTCGGTGGCGGNNGGGCTGCGGACGAGACTAAGAGCAGGACTGGTAAATTGCCAGGGCAGGCTGATTGAGTCCGCCTCGGCTTGATTCCCGAGCTTGACCGAAGCGCAAAACGCCAGCCGCTATTGCCAAAATTTACGATGGGAGATGAGTATGCCAGGACGAGGTCGATCAAGTTTTACCAAACGCCAGAAAGAACACACGCGCCAGCAGAAACAGCGCGACAAGGCCGAACGCCGCAGCCAACGCAGAACCGAAGACCCGTCGGGAACGTCGAGCGATGCCAGCGAACTGGATTTGATTGAGTTGCAAAAACACGCCGCCGAGCAAGCTGCGCTGTTTCAACTCGGGGACGATTCTGATATTTCCAGTATCCCCCGCGAACACGCTCCGGAAAAGACCGAATCGTAGAACGCTGGTTCCTAAACCAAGAAGCTGTGACAAAACCTATGCTGTTGCACGCTGCGTGGTAGTTCGTATCGCCGTTGAGTTTCGGCAGGTTTCCTTCGGGATTCCGGCTTTCGCGCGGCCACGGTGCCTGAACGCGGCCCATCAAGTCCTGAAAACGGGGATCGGAGCGGCGGAAAGGTTGGGGCGCGTCCTAAGGACGCGCCCCTTCGACTTACTGATCCATCTGCTTCGCTGGTTAGGCGAATATCTCTCCCGGCAACCTCGTCAGTGTCCGGCTGGCCAGCGTGTTTTGGACGACATGCTCGGACCGCTCTGCATTCGCCCAATTCACCTGCCTGCGTTCGATTTTCAACTTTAAGGTGCGCTCGATATGCCGGAGCTCGATGACCTCGCCACCCGCCACTAAGCTGGAAGCCAGCCCGTGCGATCCGGCACGTCCTGTCCGTCCCACGCGATGGATGAAGTCCTCTGCCATCTTGGGCAGGTCGTAGTTGATCACATGCGCGACGTCATCAATATGCAACCCACGCGCGGCTACATCGGTGGCGACCANNGTCGCGGAAAAGCCTTCGCGCGCCAGTTCCTTGGCCAGCCGTTCGGTTCCGCGCTTGGTGCGGGCAAAGATCAGCGTCTGTCCCTTCTCGGCATAGAGCAACTGCCGCAGCACCTCGGGCTTCTCGGCCGGGCGCACTTCGTAGGCCTGCAGCCGGACGCTTTCGACCGGTTTCAGCACCGAACCAAGCGCCACCCGCACAGGATCGCGCATGGCGTCGTTCACCAGGCCGGCGACGGATTGCTCCAGCGTGGCCGAGAAACACAGGGTTTGTCGGCGTTGCGGCAGGATCGCGAGAATGCGCCGGATAGCGGGCAGAAACCCCATGTCCAACATGCGATCGGCTTCGTCGAGCACCAGAATTTTGATCTCGCGCAGGTCAATCAACCTTCGGCTAATGAAATCCTGCAAGCGCCCGGGGGTTGCAACCACCAGACTGGACCCGGAGCGGACGGCCTGAATCTGCGTCTTCTCGGAAACACCGCCGATCACCAGCGCCGCCTTCGATAGTCCCTTGCCACGCAGTTTTTCGTATTCTTCGTTGACCTGAATCGCCAGTTCGCGCGTGGGCAGCAAAACCAGCACGCGGACCTTCTGCGAAGGTTCGCGCTCAAGCATCTCAATGATCGGAATCAGAAAGGCCAGCGTCTTGCCGGTTCCAGTCTGCGCCGTAGCCAGCACGTCTTTGCCCTCAAGGGCGTAAGGAATAGCCTCCGCCTGGATAGGCGTAGGGATAATGAATTGAGCCGTCGCCAGCCTCTGCTGCAAAGCAGAAGACAGCGGTAGTTCCGTAAAGCTTGTCATTCGTAATTGTTCTTTCTGGAGGGGCCTGATGTTACACACTTCTCGTGAGTTCCCATGCCGCTCTTGTTCTTTTGATTTGACGCTGAATAAACGGTGGGCAGGAAAGGCGGAGATGAAGCTGATCCAACTGGATCACCGCGTCACGAGCAAACCGTGGCAGTAGCGCTGGAATTCATTATAGCACAGTGGGCCGATCTCCCACTTAGGTACGAATAAACTGAAGTAATCTATGGTAACCGTAAGGGTAACCGTGACAATGATGGAAAGCAGGGAGGCCCCCAGGGGCGGCGCGGGATGGAGCGACCCGCACTGTCGCACCCATCCACGGTTCGAAATCCACGCTGTAGATGACGAACCCGTTCAAGTGATCGGATAAGTAGCCGATTCTTACAAACTGACAATTGCTGGTGAGATCCAAGGGATGGGGCGAGCGACGGTTCCTCGATTGCATCTCGCGCGATTGCTAGGGACGGAGGCGCTAAGGTAAGATGTCCTGCCAGTGCCTGAAACTTCCTCCATGGTCGGTCGCACTCTGTCCCACTACGACGTCCTGGAAAAACTGGGCGGAGGAGGAATGGGCGTCGTCTACAAGGCCAAGGACACGCGCCTCGGCCGGAGTGTTGCGCTAAAATTCCTGCCTGACGACATTTCCCAGGTCCCGCAGGCGATCGAGCGATTCCGCCGCGAAGCGCGCGCAGCATCCGCGCTCAATCATCCCAACATCTGCACAGTTTACGATATCGGAGAATTCGAAGGTCGACCGTTTATCGCCATGGAATTGCTCGAGGGCCAGACTCTCAAGCACCGTATTGCGAAGCCGATCGAAATATCGGAGCTCTTGGAGATCGGCACTCAGATCGCCAACGGGCTCGATGCGGCGCACTCGAAGGGAATCGTGCACCGCGACATCAAGCCTGCAAATATCTTTCTGGTGGAACGCGGGCAGGCTAAGATTCTGGATTTTGGTTTGGCAAAGCTAACGCCCACGGTCCTCCATGCCACCGAATCGGTGATGCGCACGCAGACCCATGTGGTCGACGAAGGAGAACTGACCAGCCCGGGCAGCTCCATCGGCACCATCGCCTACATGTCGCCGGAGCAGGCGCGGGGCGAAGAGCTGGACGCACGCACGGATTTGTTTTCGCTTGGGGTCGTGCTCTACGAGATGGCTACCGGGACGGTTCCGTTCTCGGGGGCAACTTCCGCTGTCGTCTTCGACGGAATCCTGCGTTCCGCGCCTTTGCCTGCGAAGCAGCTAAACCCGCTCCTGCCCCTGGCCCTGGAAAATATTCTCGGCAAAGCGCTCGAGAAGGACCCCGACCTGCGGTGCCAGACTGCTGCTGAACTCCGCGCCGACTTGAAGCGGCTCAAGCGAGACACCGAATCCGGCCGCCGGCCCTTCGCTGAGAGGAGCGTTTCGGGTTTCGGGACGAACCCGGCTGCAAACAGTCAAAAATCAGTCGCGGTACTGTACTTCGAAAACCAGAGCGGCGCGAAAGAGGACGAATACTTCCGCGACGGGATTACGGAAGACATTGTTACGGAGCTTTCAAAAATCGCGCAACTGGACATCTTTCCTCGCTCGGAGATGCTCGCATTCCGCGACAAGCCAGCTACGGCGCAGCAGGTAGGCCAGCGGCTCGGCGCCGCCTACGTGCTCGAGGGTTCCATCCGCCGCGCCGGCAATCGGGTTCGGATCACTGTACAGCTTGTGGAAGCCTCGACACGGCATACCGTCTGGGCCGAGCGCTACGACCGACAACTGGAAGACGTGTTCGCGATTCAGGAGGAAATCGCTCGGAACATCGCTCAGGCCCTGCGCATCACGCTTTCGCCGAAAGAAGAGAAGATTATCGCCAGCAAGCCCACCGAGAATCTGCAGGCCTATGATTTCTACCTCCGCGGCCGCAGCTACGCTCGCCAGCTCAGTCTTGAGTTCGCAATACAGATGTTCGAGCAGGCCATCAAGCTCGACCCGGATTTCGCCCTCGCGCATGCCGGCCTGGCCAACGTCTGTGGCCAGTACCACGAATGGCGCGAGCGTCATCCGCGCTGGATTGAGAAAGGCCTGGCCGCCTGCGAGCGCGGTTTGGCCTTGCAGCCGAACCTGCCAGAATTGCTTGTAGCTCGCGCCCGACTTGCCTTCTCGGAAAACAAGTATGAGGAAGCCTGCCGGTACGCCGAAGAAGCCATTCAGCGCAAGTCAGACTGCGAAGGCGTCTACGATGTGCTCGGGCGGGCGCTGTTCGCTTCCGGGCAGAGCCGTAAGGCCGCTGATCTGGCCGACCGGGCCCTGGCCGTCAACGGAGACGACTACAACATCTTCCCGCCCTATCTGAACTCATTGCGTACCTTGGGACGAACGGCAGAAGCCGCCATTTACGAGGATCGGTGGGTCCAGGTGCTGCAGCGACAGCTCGAACTGGTTCCGGAAGACGTGCGTGCACGCATCTTCCTCGCTAATCTCTATGCCACCCGTAAGAACAGCGAGGCGGCCGTGCGCGAGTTGGAGTTGGCCGTGACGATGCGGCCCAAAGACTCCAACATTCTCTACAATGCCGCCTGTACGTACGGCATCATGGGACAAAAATTGGACGCTTTAGCGCTGCTCAGACGTGCCCGAGACGCCGGGTACAGTAATTTCGAGTGGGCGTTGCGCGATCCTGACCTCGCCTGCGTGTACGATGATCCCGAATTTCAGCGCCTCGTTGGCAAGGCCGCTATTTAGTAGTCGCGGATTGTCTTTTCTCCCACCGAAAAACGCCCAACGGCAATAAGCTGCGAGCCCTCGGGGCAAAGATGGGAAAGGGTGGATCGCGTGCGTGCAGGACCCTGTCGTCAAGGTCGAAACTGCTTTTCCGAATTGAGCGTTGAGGGGTAGATGGAGACCCCGTCCGGAATCGAACCGGAATCTCAGGTTTAGGAAACCTGAGCTCTATCCGTTTGAGCTACGGGGTCATTTGTAGAATCAATAACTTACGGAGATGTCACCAAGAAACGTTGCAAACTGCTGCATTCTCGTTTGCGATCGGGGTGTTACGAGCGACCAACCGATTACCCCCCACAAAGCCGCCGCGTCTCGATGGTACCCGTCACCAGCGCCGTTACGTCCAGGAAGCTTGAGACGCTCTTCCTGTGCGCTATTCGACCACAGAGATTGTAAACGGCGTGCCGGAGCGAAAGCAAAAATCCCATCGCCTCCGCTCCAAAAATCGCGCGACCGTCCACGGCCCCGGCCGGCAAAAAGCCTGGACCTTTGCCCACGTCAGTCCTGTACCGGCCCCCACCCGAAGAACAAGCGGCGATCTGCTGCGCTGGCTGAATCTTAATCGTCGCACCCCATCCTCCATCAAGACCCGGTGTGTGTTGATCTTTGCAACGATGTCACCACCCGAGATCAACTTACACGCACCGTACCACTGAGTAAGTAGACGTNNTGCTCAACAGCTCGCCTATAACCTAGTCGACGGCACAATGCACCAAGCGGACATAAACCGAATGGCGCGTTAGTTGCTTGGTTATAAAACGAACCAGCTCTCAGCGGGTCACCTCAAAGCACTGTCTGTAGCTAGCCGAAGGGCGCCGGCAGGACTTCCTGGTGAAGCGCGCTAAAAGCAGGTAACGCGATCTTGTTGAACAGTGGTGATCGTCCCGTTTGGTAACGTTACTTTCATGCCATTTACTTTCGGGCCATTCCAAAAAAAGCGCAGCTATGGGATAGTTCGACGGTACGACGAAACGCCAAGCGCATTCTTTGGCTGTGTCGCCGAATAAGTCGAATAAAATGAGAACGCTTCCGGCTATGCGCTTCACCTCCAGAAGACACTGAAGCAATTTGTTTCTGTACTGTGACCATTTTTCTCCTTGCGGTTCTACGCTGTTCTCAGGTTCGTGCCCGTCTCGGGCTCGTGCTCACTCTGTTTTCTGTGCTGTGGACCAAGGAAAGGATAAAACTAGAATAGGGGATCCTCATGTACATACACAAAAGTACGCGCGAAATAGTGGTAGCGGCCGCTGTAATCGTATTCTTCGCCACGATGATCAGCACAATGGCTTTCTGTTTAACTTTGAGCTGGAGTTATCAGCAGATGCCTAAATGACTTTGATCTTTTAGTCGCGCAAATAAATTATCCTGGGGAGCCGGAATTCTGGCGGTCTGGCGATCTTCTGCCAGCAGCTATTTTGACAATACCGCTGCGCAGTCTGGGGACAAGATAATTGACAAAAAGACTCGCGGTGCATTCAGGAGTGCACCTGCGAGCTGGGGCATCGTTGTCCCCTCTCTTTGTCCCTGTTCCCTTCCCTNNCGCCCGGGCCCACGCAGCATTCGATCCCTCGCGGCCCTTGGAGTAAGCTCATCTGCGCCACCGGTTTGCTCCGCTCGCGGCAAATGATTTACTCTCGGCGCAGTCGACCATGAATCCAACCAACTCCAGCTCGAACCTGGCGAGCGGCGGTTTTTCGCATGCTATGCGCCGGGAAATCTACGAACAGCCCCAGGCCATCGCCAAAACCGTTGCGCAGCATCTGCAGAACGACATTCTTTTTCCGGACGAACTGCACGCGGTGGAAAGTGCATTGCTGACCTTCGAGAAGCTGATTATCGCCGCTAGCGGATCGAGCCGCCATGCCGGCCTGGCCGGCGAAATCATGATCGAAGACCTTTCCGGCGTCGCCGTGGACGTGGAATATGCCAGCGAGTACTGTTATCGCTCCACGCACGCAGCCGTGGATCCCATCGTGATGGTGGTCACGCAATCCGGCGAAACTGCCGACACCATTGCCGCACAGCGCGAGGCCCTGACCCGGGGCGTAAAGACCATCGCAGTCTCCAACGTGGCTGAGGCCACGATTCCTCGCGAGGCCAGTGCCGCGTTGATCACCGGCGCGGGGCCCGAACTCGCCGTCCCCGCCACCAAGAGTTTCACCACCCAGATCACAATTCTCTATCTGATGGCGTTATTCCTGGCGCGAAAACGCGGCCGTATGACCACGGAGGTCACGCGTTCCTACTTACAGCGGCTCCTGCGCCTCCCCGACGCGATCGAGGACAATCTCCGGGCCTGGGACGATCTCGCGGAACAATACGCTCAGAAGCACTTTCAGGCAGAAAAGCTTCTGTACCTTGGACGAGGTGTACATTACGCCATCGCGCGCGAAGGAGCACTCAAGCTGAAGGAGACTTCCTATGCTCATGCGGAAGGCTATCCCGCGGGTGAACTCAAGCACGGTCCGAATGCGCTGGTCGACGAACACCTTCCGGTCATCGTCCTGGCAACCTGCGACCACCATGATCCGGATTCGGTTCTGCGCTACCGCCGCACCCTCGAAGTGATGAAGGAAGTCAAGTCGCGCCGCGGACGGCTGGTGGCCGTCGCCACCGAAGGGGATCACGAAGTCGCCGGCGTTGCCGATGATATATTTTTCGTTCCGGCCGCGCCCGAACTGTTGCTGCCCATCGTAGAAGTGATTCCCCTGCAACTGTTCGCCTATCACGTGGCCACGAAAAGGGGATACAACGTAGATCACCCGCGGAATCTGGTGAAAGCTGTGGTCACCGAGTGACGGCCGGCTCATCTCACCTCGACCTGCAAGCCGTCGCGAAAGACGTCGTGCGGCAACACGGTTTTCAACCCGACTTCCCGCCCGCGGTCCAGCAACAGCTGGCCCAATTGCGGGCTCATCCTCCCACAATCTCAGCCGGAGGAGCTGTACGCGATCTACGCGATCAATTGTGGTCCTCCATCGACAACGACACCTCCCGCGACCTGGATCAGATCGAGGTTGCGGAACGATTGTCGAACGGCGAGGTCAAAGTTCTGGTCGGCATCGCCGATGTAGATGCCTTCGTCCCCAAGCAGAGTGCGATCGATCAGCATGCCGCCCGGGAAACGACGACGGTCTACACCGGAATCCGCAACTTCCCCATGCTGCCCGAAGAACTTTCCACGNNGCAAGACTTCCCTGCTGGAACATCAGGACTGCTTGAGCGTGGTCATCGAATCTGTGGTGGACGGAGACGGCCACGTATCTTCGAGCGACGTCTTTCGCGCCCTGGTTCGCAACCAGGCGCAACTGCAATACAACTCGGTGGGAGCGTGGCTGCAAGGCACGGCAGCAGCGCCGCCGAAAGTGGCCGCGTCCGCCGATCTCGAGGCCCAATTGCGCTTGCAGGACGCGGTGGCGCAGAAACTGCGGAGTCGGCGCTATGAAAATGGAGCGCTCGACCTTCAGACCAACGAAGTGCTTCCTCTGGTGCTGAATGCGCAGGTGGTCGATGTGGTGAAGCAACAGAAGAATCACGCCACCGAGTTGATTGAGGACTTCATGATTGCCGCCAACGGCGTGGTGGCGCGGATGCTCCACAAAGTTTCGTCTTTACGCCGCATCGTGAAGCAGCCAGAGCGCTGGGATCGCATCGTGCAACTGGCCGCGACCCATGGCGAGAAACTTCCAGCCGAACCGGATTCCAAAGCGCTTAACGATTTTCTAATCAAGCGCAAAACGGCAGACCCGGATCATTTTGCCGACCTTTCCCTCGCCGTGATCAAGTTGATTGGCCCTGGAGAATACGTTGTGGAGCGCCCCGGAGATGCCGCGACCGGACACTTCGGCCTGGCGGTTCAGGATTACACCCACTCCACCGCTCCCAATCGCCGCTTCGCCGACATCGTGACCCAAAGACTCCTCAAAGCTATGCTCGCCGGCCAGCCCAATCCTTACTCGGATGACGAACTTTCCCTGATCGCCGCCAACTGCACCGAGAAGGGCAACGCCGCGCGAAAAGTCGAGCGTGAAATGTCCAAGCGGCTGGCTGCGGTCGCCATGCAGCATCGCATCGGCGCCATCTTCGATGCCATCGTCACCGGCGCAACTCCCAAGGGAACGTTTGTCCGCGTGGCCCAACCGCACATCGAAGGATTGCTGGCTCAAGGTCAACAGGGAGTCGACGTAGGAGACAAACTGCGCGTCAAGCTGATTCGCACCGACGTGCAGCACGGCTATATCGACTTCGCCCGCGTGTAGCAATCAGCCCGGGGCATCGCATCGGATTCCTTCCGTCGCCAGCTTTTGTCTCCGTCGCGCCCTGCTCCCGCTTCAGCTTCAGCACGTAGCATTGCCCTCATGAACGGTCCGCGCGTGCTCCTTACTCTAAGGGAGTGGTTTTGGTCGAGGCCAAGGGATCGATCCTGAACCGGGGCGGGCCGGGGGAGCCGGGATCGCGCGATCGGCATACTCACGTGCTGAGCTCTATGGCGCGGGTCGAATCCACCCGCCCTGTCGCCCACGTTTTCATTCGACCAAGTGCTTTCCCTAGATGCCACTATGCAGGCGGTCGATGTCAGCATTGGTGTAGACGCGAGTCGCGTGCCGGGTCTGCGCCTTGGCGTATGTCGCCCCTTCTGCCAGGGTCACTCCATAGCCGCGCTCGCGCAATGCGTGCGCGGTCGTCACCTGCGAGACTCCGGTGTCGACAATGCTGGCCGGAAGCGGATTGGAGGACGGTTCAGCGGGAAGACTGATCTCGATGACGCTGGCTGGGGACCCGCCGTAGTAGATAGGAAACAAATCTATCTTGGGCAGGGCGGCTGGACTTGGCGGCAAGACATTCTGATCTACAGCGCCGGCGACGAGGACGCCGGTGGCATCGCTGGCGCCAACTTCAAGCGGCGGGCCCGACAGCGATATCGACGGCGTCGAAATGGGACGCGCGAACAGGGGCGAACCACTTTTCATCAGGTACTGCGGGCCCGAGGGAAAATTTGTGTCCTGGCCAAGGGCCGTTCCCAGGGCTGAGAGTACGAGCAACATGCAACAAGAAGGGATGCGCATAGGACCTCCGCAGTGCAGCATGTAAATTATGAAACAGAGGGAGCCTTCGCGGACAGAGTCGTTGGACCCTACTTGCCGCCTGCTTCGGGGGTTTTGGGCTCAATCGACTTCAACTCCCGCCGGCGGCGGAGGCTCGCACGCAGCAGATAAAACATGTAGAGTACGATTCCAAGATTGGCTACAAACATCACCGAGCGCACCAGCGTGATGCCGCGCATAAGTTCCCGGATTTCAAGCGGGACAAACAGTGTCCCGGACACGAAGGCTAGCCATTCCGCCCAGATACGCTGCCTCCACAGGCCATAGGCCTCGGCAAAACGCAAGAACGAGTAGGTGAATGCGAGTTGCGCAGCGGCCCACAGGCGGGCGTCGGTGAGGTTATCGGCAAAATCGAGAAAGAGCTGCGCCGAGTGGCGGTCGGTGCTGATGTGCAACAAAGCCAGCAAGCTTTCGGCAATCACCCAGGCGTCCTTGTGAACGAGCAGGAGGGCGCTCAGACCGATCAACAAAACTAAAATGCCCTTGCTGAACTCGAAAGAAGCAACCGCGCGCAGCAGATTTTTTTGGGCGCGTTGCAGGTCGATTTTCGTTACCGGCGAGAGCATGCGGCGCGCCAGGAATCCTCAGAGTACCACGGCCATCGACATCGCAAAATCTGTTCTTTCCATTCCCGGGCATCGGTAGAAGGGGTGCAATTGGGTGAGGAAAGCGACCCAAATGCGGAATGATTGCTTGGCAAAGAACGCTTTGCTCGGGATGACCAGCAAAGGGTGTCAGCTTTTTCCGGCGCGAACCGCGGCGCGAAGCTCGTTTACGATCTCGCGGGAAGCCTTGATGGCCGCGGCGTGCTGGTTCACGTTGAACGAGATAGCGCCCACGCGGGCGTGTCCGCCGCCTCCATAACGCTCGCAAATCTTGGCCAGATTGACGACCGGCTCTTCCCGAGCCCAGGGGTTCGAGCCAACCGAGACCTTCACGCGGAAGCTGCTTTTGCTGAGTCCAACACTATAGATCGATTCGGGATGGAGATAGTAAGGCACGAATTTGTTGTAGCCCTCGAGGTCGTGATCGGTAACGTCGAAGAAAATGGTTCCATCTACGCACTCGGCACGCCGTTTAAGGATTTCGATTGAAAGTTCGTGGCGCCGGAGCAGCGGGGGCAA
>PMHI01000245.1:24787-30693 GCA_003156615.1 Acidobacteriaceae bacterium
GTCTTGGCATCGGGATAGAGGGCGCCGTCGATGATGTCAGTCCAATGAACCAGGTCGGCCAGGGGAGCGGGATCGAAGCCGAAGCGCTGCTGCGCGATCATGGCGATAAAACTGGTGCAGGATTTGAAGTCCGGATCGTAAAACTTTCGATTGCTCTGGTCGCGCTCGAAATGGGCCGCGTCGGCGGGNNCTGGAGTACTTGAAGTCGACGATGGCGTTTTCGTCGCCATCGAAACGGGATTCGTCAAACAGCGATCCCGCGCGATGCAGGAGGCCGGAGAAGACGAAGTCGGCGTCATCGCGAATGCGCTCGCGATAAAAACGGGAGAAGAGCGCGGCCGAGGAAGCGCCGTCGAAACACTTGTCGTGATAGAAGACTCTGACTCTCAATGAAGCCCCATTTGACCAAGAATCCCGCCGCCCGCAAGGCCACATCCGGTGGATTGGGGTGGGCAGGGGAAAGCTAATAGGAATGACAGCTTAGAGGAAGAAAGTCAAGAGCTCCAGTGATGCGTTTGATTCCTGATGGCCGTGGCGGTGCACCGAAGATCCTTCGGCTTGGTTCAGGGAGGCTCTCGCCAAGCTGCGGAAAGCGAGGGGCTTTCGGGACGACGCCCTTGAAGATAAGGGGTCTAGCCAGCCTGTTTTTCGGCCAAGTCGCCAATCAGGGGCAGCTTGTACATTTGGCCCTGGTTCGCCTTCAGGAGCAAGATGATCCAGAGAATCAACGCCCCCAATGCGACCAGCATGTGCAAAGGTCCGGTGATCAAAATCAAGAACGGCATGAAGGTCAAAATTGAGAGCAGGACCTGGATGGCAAACACCGCCACACAGAAGAAGATGCTTTGGAAGGAATGAAACCGGACGAACCGGCTCTGGTTGTACGGCGCGGTCACGAGAAAAATGATCGCCGGAATGAAGGTGACATAGGCCAGCATTCCGGCCACGTTGTCTGTCATTCCCGAGGCAGCGACCGGGGGCGCGGCTGCGGCCCGTCCGCTGCAGGCTGCGCACGTGGTCGTGCCATCGGCAATCTGTGCACCACACATATTGCAAAACGCCATTGGATTTTCCTCCGGGCTTTTAGCTGAAACCCGAGATCCCAGTTAGGCAGCACGGATTGGGTCCCGTGCGACGCTGCGGCAAAGTACCAGAAAATGGTATGGGAAGCAAATTTGGAGACAGTGTGGCAGCGCATCAGGGAGTGAACAGAGGGGACACGGGTTTCCCCGCGGGTAAGAAACGCGGCGACTTCCTTATGTCGCGCTAGCTCGCCGTTCGGCAAAGTCGCCCACTACCGGCAGCTTGAACATTTCACCTTGCAGAGCCTTCACGACGAGCACGACCCAAACTACTAAGAACGCCAGGGTAACTACCATGGACAGCAGCCAGACGAGCAGGTGGCCGAGCACCGGAATGAAAAACAGCACGAAGCCCGCAACCCTGAGCATCGCTCCCACCACCAAGGCCACCAAGCACACTCCGAGGCACTGAAGGGAATGAAAGCGCACGAAGCGATTCTTACTGTAGGGTTCGACGAGCAGAAAAACGATGGCCGGAATAATCGTGCAGTAGGCCATGGCGCCAGCCAGGGTCTCGGGCAACCCACCCACGGTGCCCTGCGCGCGCTCGACAGGACGCATGGCGCGACCACAGCCGGGACAATAAATCGCGGCATCGGGCATGGAGGCGGCGCACTCGGGACAGGATGTGGACATGAATTTCAGACCAGCCCCGCGGCATTCTNNTCGGCGCCCAATTTCCTCTTCCAACTGGTCCACTTCGCGGGAAAAGAATTCTACGGAACTGCCGCATTCGGTGCAGACCATGTGGTGATGGCTGCGCCGGTTGTACTGGTGCTCGTAACGGGCGATGCCATCGTGGAAGGCGACTTCGCTGGCCAATCCGCACTCGGCCAGCAACTTGAGTGTGCGGTAGACGGTGGTATAGCCGATGCCGGCGTCTTTCTTCTGAACGAGGCGGTGCAGTTCGTCCGTGGAGAGGTGGTCGCGGGTTTCGAGGAATGAGCGCAGGATGGTATCGCGCTGGGCGGTCTGCTTGAGGCCGACACGCTTGAGGTGCTGGTGGAGGATATCCTGGGCCTCGCGCACCATCTCGCGCGAGATGGAGGGCTGGTCGTCGATGCGCTTCTGCAGCATGAAGGGTCAGGATAGCATCGGGCATCTTGAAAATGAAATTCATTTTCAGCGGGGGACGGCCCTCCCATAAGTCCTAACCACGGCCGACAGGGGCCGTGGACGCGGAAAGGACTGCGGAGTTGGTAGCGCTCGGTGACGAGTGGGCGAAAGCAGGCAAAGCGAAAGGACAGGGCAAAGAATGGAAGCGCATCGCCCCTATGGAGACAGGCGAGAATGTCGCTGGAGACTTTAAATTGATCGTCAACGACGAAGTTCGTCATTCGCCGTAAGCAAGCCCACCGACCCGCAATAGCTCACTGGCCGATGGTAACTAACCCCGCATTGATCAGCAGCAGTACAGTTAAAGTGACTTAATCTACCCACACTGAGCTGCATTAGGTCCCTTCACCCTAAAGGTTGGAAGCTTCAAACTCTTCCGATTCCTGGACTTGTTTTGGATGAAGCAGTTGGCGCCAATGGGAACGCAGCATAAATACCCGGGTTTCATGAGAACTACAATTCTGGTTCTGGCGGTCGTGTGTTTGGCTCCGTTGCGGGGATGGTGTCAGGCCAGCACCGAACAAAGCAGAATCCTATCGCTCGAAAATGCCTGGAATCAAGCCGTGCAAGGGAAAAACATAGCAGCGATTCAAACCCTGCTCGATTCAAGACTGGTCTACGTCGATTATGACGGAAAACTTATGGATAAGGCGGAGTATTTGGCGAGCGTGAAGTCGGAGTCGTTGCATGCCGCACGGATTGTCAGCGAATCCATGCAGGTACATCTCTATAGTGCGGTTGCCGTGGTTAGCGGTGTGTATCGCGAAAATGGCTTAAAGAATGGGAAACCATACCTGCTACGGGAGCGCTTCACGGACACNNGTTCATGACCGCTGTTTGTGGATATTCTAGGCGGGCGATAAACATGCGCGAGTGCTCAACCCACTACGAGGGCACTACCGAACCAGCATATTGCATTGACCCAACCCCCGTCAGCGACTCTCAGGGCGCAACCGTTCGATCGAGTGGTGCTTGGTCTGGATGAGATTCGGACGGGGACTCACGTTCAGCTTTTTCTGGTTCAGGCAGCTCAATGGCGTTAAACAGCGAACTCTGAATGAGGCGGTCCAGATTCGCCGATGGCGCTGGTGCCATAGCAAGACTCGCTCGATTGCGCACAGAACCTCGAAAAGCTCATCCGTCATCTCGACTGTCCAGCTCTTCGGGCGTGTCTTGTCCAGTGGCGAATCTGTCTAACATAAGGTATTCGTGCGAACCTTGAAGAGAGGACACGCATCGGCCCTACACTCGAGCACCGAAAATGCCCTGATACGAATCTCAGTTGCGGCGCGGGCTGCTAGAATCGATTTGCGCATGAGCACTCTTACTGCGACCGGCGCTCCTGCTTCGCTGCGTCCGACCGGGCGACGCATTCTTCTGTGGCTGGTAATGATCCTGGTCCTCGTGGCAGCGGGACTGGTCGCTTATGCCTATTTTGTCGACCGCTCGGCCCTGCCCCGGCTCGACGGAAGGCTGCGGGTAAAAGGGCTTTCGGCGCCGGTGAAAGTGACGCGGGATGGCCACGGCATCCCAGCGATCGAGGCCGCGACGCTGGAAGATTTATTTTTCGCTCAAGGCTATGTCACCGCGCAGGACCGGCTCTGGCAAATGGACGTGATGCGGCGCTTTGGAGCCGGAGAACTTTCCGAGATTCTGGGCGCNNCAGCAGGCGAGTCCCCGCGATCGTTCTTATTTTGATGCGTACGCGCGTGGGGTGAATGCGTTCATCGAAACCAATGAAAGCAGCCTTCCCATTGAGTTCCGCATTTTGAAGTACCGACCGAAGCCGTGGCAGGCGGAAGATTCCATTGTCATCGCAAACCAGATGGTGAAAGACCTCAACTACTTCAACTTTGGGGACACGCTGGCGCGAGAGAAGATTCTGGCCAAGCTGGGGCCGGAGTTGACGACCGATCTGTACGTGAACCGCTCCTGGCATGATCGCCCGCCGACGGTGATGCGGGAAGACCTCAACGATCAACAAGAGCAGGGAGATTCCAACGACGAAGATGACGACGACGACGATGGGCCGGATAATTCGGTGACGCAGCAGAGAGGCGCGGGGGCCGAAATCTGGGCACAGCCGACTCCGGAAGCGGTGAACGGATCTAACGACTGGGTGATCTCAGGAGCGCACACGGTCACCGGGAAACCGCTGTTGTCGAATGATATGCACCTTGGGCACCAGATGCCGAACCTGTGGTACGAAGCGCATCTCAAGTGCGGCAATCCTTCGGGGGCTCTGGATGTGGCGGGAGTTACGCTGCCCGGAATGCCCTATGTGATCGTCGGCCACAATCAGCGCATCGCCTGGGGATTCACCAATGTTGGGCCCACCGTGGCAGATGCATTTATCGAGAATTTCAACGCGCAGGGAGCATACCAGACACCTCAGGGCTGGCAACAGCCAGAGCACCGGGCCGAGGGGATCCACGTCAAAGGTCAGCCGGACGTCACGCTGGACGTAAGGATCACGCGGCACGGGCCCATCGTCACGGACATTTTGCCCGGCGAGACGCGGCAGGTGGCGCTGCGCTGGACGCTCTATGACGGCCTGCATGTGCCGTTTTTTGATGTCGATATGGCACAGAACTGGGAGGAATTTCGCAAGGCGTTTTCGCAACTGGATGCGCCGGGCCAGAATGTGGTGTACGCCGACGTGGACGGCAACATCGGTTACCAGACCACGGGGCGGGTTCCGATTCGCGCCGCCGGAGATGGCAGTCTGCCGGTGAGTGGAGCCGACGATGCTCACGAATGGACGGGCTTCATTGCTTTCGAGAAGCTGCCGAGCATCTACAATCCTCCTTCCGGGGTAATCGCGACTGCTAACGGACGCATTACTCCGGACGACTATCCCTATTCGATTAGCGTGGAGTGGGACGCGCCGTGGCGGACCGAACGCATCTATCATGTGCTGGAATCGGGGCGGAAGTTTGCGGCCGCGGACATGGTTGCGCTGGAGAATGACGTTCACTCAGAAAATGATCTGTTCGCGGCTGAGCGGTTTGTTTATGCCATCGACCACGCCGCGCAACCCTCGGCACGGGCGCGACAGGCCGCCGATCTCATGCGCAACTGGGATGGGCGCATGCTGGCCTCTTCGACCGCAGCCACCATCGCCGTGCGCTCGGCTGAGGAGTTGACGCGCCTGCTGCTCGAGCCCCATCTGGGACCTGCCCCGGACGATCCGAAGCAACAAGATGAAACCTTGAGCTGGAAAACCTACCATTGGCACATGCAAACGGTGTGGCTGCAGAATGTTCTGTTGCATCAGCCCAAGCACTGGCTGCCGCAAAAGTATCCGAACTACGACGAACTGCTGACTGCGGCAGTGGAAGCCGCGGTGAACGGGCCGCAAGTTCCTAAGGATCTGGCTTTGTGGCATTGGGGCAGCTTTAACGCAGTGGAGATTGAGCACCCGGTGCTGGGGAAGATCCCTTTGATTCGGCGCTGGGCCGCACCGGGAGTGAGGGAGCAATCGGGCAGCAAATACACGGTGAAAGCTGTGACGCGCAATCACGGGCCTTCCGAGCGCTTCACCGCGAATCTGGCGGACCTCGACCAATCGACCCTGAATACTGTCACCGGCCAGGGCGGAAACTTTCTAGGCCCCTACTACATGGATCAATGGCAAGCGTGGTATGAGGGCACCACTTTCACGCTGCCTTTCACCTCACAAGCAGTGGAAGCGACCGGGGCGCACCG
>PMHI01000245.1:30730-36623 GCA_003156615.1 Acidobacteriaceae bacterium
CAAACTATCGATGAGTGTGTCGTAGACGCGCAGGTTGCCGCCCTCGGCTACGTACTCCACCTCGCGACTGGTGAAGCTCTGCAGGCCGGTGACGTCGCCGTTGTCTGGCGGAATGACGACCGCGGCATTTGTGGTGTTGAAAATGGAGAGGCAGCCGCGCACTTCTCCCTGGGGGTTATCCACGTTGCCGATGTTGGTGCAGCCCTGTGAACCGATGAAGAGCTGGCCATTGACGCTCATGTCGATGCGGTCGTGATAGCCGTCGGTGATGGCAATTTCGGTGGCAGGATTGTTGTAATAGGGATCCTCGAGGGTGGTCAGGTTGACCAGGTCGAGCGTGCCGCAGTAAGTTGCGGCGGTGGGGGCTGCGCTGGGGATCGAGGTGCAGAGTGGGCCGGTGGGGGTTCCCGTTCCCGCCACGTAAAGCGTCGAACCGGCGAGAAATCCAATGGTTGCGCCGTTCACCGGGATAAGCGCGCCCAGCGCAGGCGGTGTGGTGCTCAGGTTCAGAATCTGCACGCTAGCTTGCGTGCCTCCGCACTGAGCACCGCAATTCAAGACGTAGGCTGTGCTGCCGTCAGTGCTAAACACCGCATTCACAGGGCGATCGAAGCCAGAAAGTGTGGCCGTGACCGGATTGCCGCTGTTCACCAGGTTGGGTGCCATGATCGTGACCACGTCGGAATCGCCGCTGAAAACCAGAAGCTGGCTTCCACTCGGACTCGATACCACGGTTTGCGCGTTGGGGATGCTGATCGTCGCTGCCAGACTGCCGGCCGGAAGGTTCATTACCTCCACTGCTCCGGGCGAAGGTCCGGCCTCAAATGGAGCCGAGGGCACCGCCGCGTAGCCAAAACCGCTATCCAGGGCGACCATGCTGGTGGTCGGCCCCGGCAGCTGTACGCTGCCGCTTTGAGATGCCTTTGGGGTGCCAACGATTTCGACGGCCCAATTATTGACCGTTGAATTAAAAGCGAGCACAGTCGCTCGATCGGGCGAAATCGCCATGAGGCCTGGAGAGCTGCCGGCGCCGATTTCGCCTCCCCTGACCAGAGTGTCGATCTCGCCGTCAATGATCAGCAGACCGGGGAAAGCCGTCGGACTTGAGACACTTTGTGAAGCGACAACCCGGGTCGTCAACCGAGTGGACGACGTAGTAGATGTGCTCGGCCCAGCACCGCAGCAGACAAGACTGAAACCGGCGACCACGAGCAGGGGAGACAAAAACGCCACTTTGTTCCGATCAAACTTCAAACGGCAGGCTCCTAACAACATGAAAGATGGAGATTTAGGTGCGAAAGAGCGGATTATAGCAGACCAGAAGAGTCGCATCATTCGCAGTTGATCAAAGGCAATTCGGGGGATGGCGGCCCATCGGGACCTCGCCGGGGAGCGGATGCCTAGATGTACGACCCCCATTTTATCCTGTATTCTGACCAGTATATGGCGGCTGACTTTCTTACCCGGATCAAGCAATCCCCCGTTCTATGCGACGGAGCCATGGGAACGCTGCTTTATGCCAAGGGCGTGTTCATCAACCGGTGCTACGACGAGTTGAATCTTTCCCAGCCCGACCTAATTCGTGGCAATCACCACGATTACTTGCAGGCTGGGGCCGAAATCATCGAAACCAATACGTTCGGAGCCAATGCCTTCCGCCTGGCACGGCACAGTCTCGCCGACAAAGTGCTCGACATTAACCGCGCCGGCGCGCGGCTGGCCCGAGAGGCAGCCAAGAGCTTCGATGTGTGGGTGGCGGGATCGGTTGGCCCGCTGGGAACGAGAATCGAGCCCCTGGGAAAAACTTCTTTCGAGGAGGCGAGGCAGGCATTCCGCGAACAGATCGCGGCGCTGGCGGAAGGCGGCGTCGATCTGCTGATGTTTGAAACCTTTGGGTACCTCGAGGAACTTCATCAGGCCATGCTGGCGGCCAAGGACGTAGGGGCAAAATTGCCTCTGGTGGTGCAGGTTACGATTGATGAAGACGGCAACTGCCTGGATGGTTCCGATCCGGAGACTTTTGCGCCTCGGCTCGAAGAGTGGGGCGCCGACGTCATCGGTTGCAACTGCAGTGTGGGTCCGGTGGCTATGCTGGATGCCATCGAGCGGGTGCGGGCCGCCACTTCCCTGCCGCTTTCGGCGCAGCCGAATGCAGGCATTCCACGCTCGGTGGAAGGCAGAAACATCTACCTGTGTTCGCCCGAATACATGGCAAGTTACGCACGGAAGTTCGTGGCTGCGGGCGCGCGGATCGTGGGGGGATGCTGCGGGACGACTCCGGACCACATCCGAGTTATGAAGTCCGCGCTGCGAGTTGGAGAAGCCAGGGGAAAGGCGGCTTCAGTTCAGCTTGCGGGAAGCGCGGCCGCACCTTTGGCCACGCCGGCCCAACCTTTGGAAGAACGATCAGGTTTGGGGGCAAAGCTGGCGCGCGGGGAGTTCGTCACCATGGTGGAGGTGGTTCCTCCTAAAGGAACCGACATACGAAAAGAGCTGGACGGCTCGCGATTCCTGAAATCAGTGGGTGTGGATGCGATCAACATTCCGGACAGCCCGCGGGCTTCGGCGCGCATGAGCAACCAGGCACTCTCGCTGCTGATGCAGCGGGAGGTCGGGATCGAGGCGATTCTGCATTACACCTGNNAACCTGATCTGCATTACGGGCGATCCTCCGAAGATGGGCAACTATCCGGACGCGACCGCGGTGTTCGATGTGGACGCCATCGGCTTGGTCAACATTGTCCATAACTTAAACCGGGGGCTCGACTTGGGCGGAAATCCGATCGGGGCGGGAACGGGCTTTGTGATCGGGGTAGGGGCGAATCCGGGGCTTACGGACCTCGATGAGGAGATCCGGCGGTTCGAGTTCAAAGTGCAGGCCGGAGCCGAGTACGCGGTAACGCAACCGGTTTTCGACATCCGCCTCCTGGAAAACTTTCTGAAGAGGATCGAACACTGCCGCATCCCCGTAGTGGCGGGAATTTGGCCGCTGGTCAGCGCGCGCAATGCCGAGTTCATGAAAAATGAGCTCCGGGTTTCGGTGCCGGATTCTATTTTCGAACGTATGCAGCGGGCTCCGACACCGGACGCGGCCAGGGCAGAGGGCGTGGCCATTGCTCGAGAGATGCTAGTGGCGGTCCGGCACACCGTGCAGGGGGCGCAAATCAGCGCGCCCCAGGGAAAATACAGCTCGGCAGTGGACGTGCTCGAGGCGCTGGGCACGAAGAGTTCCACCCCAGCCTAGCGTTCCCTTTTTCGGAACGACTCACGGATGTTCACAATCTATTTACAAGAAAAGACTGGACACCCTGCGCAAAACGTTGCATACAATAAAGTCAAGGAGCTAACCCGTTGGCCAAGTTTGAAGAGTGTCTTCAGCGCCTGGAGAAGATTGTTCAGGAACTGGAAAAGGGAGATGTGCCTTTGGAGAAGTCTCTGACCCTTTTCGAAGAAGGCATGCATCTGTCGTCCGCTTGCCGGAAGGAACTGGAACAGGCTGAAGGCAAGGTGGAGATTTTGCTGAAGAAAAACGGGAAGCTCCAAGCCGAGCCGTTTGAGCCCCTGGCAGAAAAGGCGCCTGCCTCCAGGTAGGCGATTCGCCGTGGGTCTCGTGGGTGCAATGTCTGTGGAGTGGCGGTTTCGAACCCTTCCCCGCAGCCCTAGTCCGCGGTAGCTGACGGTTGTAAGTCAGGAGGATCTATGGGCTCTAGTGTAGTAGTTCTTGAAAGCGATTCCAGGCTGGCTCAGTCTCTGGCCGGCGGGCTTTCTTCTTACTTCAATTCCATTCACTTGACGCGCTCCGGAGACGAACTCCGCGAGCGAGTCGCCGGGAACCGGCCGGAGGTCGTGATTCTCGATATCGAAAACTCCCGCCTGACCGAGGTGCGGAACTTGCACCGAGAGTTTCCTTCACTGCCGATTGTGTGCACCCATCGCATACCGGACGAGCAGTTGTGGATTGCCGCCATGGAAGCGGGCGCCAGCGACGTGTGCCCCGCCGATGACGTGCAGAATGTGTTGACCTCGGTCCTGCGGAGCGTGGCGGTCGCAAAGAGCCAGGCTGCATAAGGTCATTCGAAGTCTTGAAATAGCGAGGACGCCTTCGGGCGTCCTCGTGTTTTCTTGAACGCAAACGACCGTCGCAGAGGGACCGTCGGCAGCAGCACCGGCCGAACGGGCGTGCCGGCATAGCGCGCTATTTCGGCATTACTACAACTTCGTCCTTGGGCATGGCATCGAGAGCCGCCTTATCAATGCCCAGGTGGGCGATCACGAGCTCCGGCGGAGTATGAGTGAGCCATTCCGACAGCGCAAGATCCTGATAGACGCTGCTCTTGAACATCTCCAGAAACTTGAGGTCGGTGTGGCCCGTATTCTCCACGTAGTGGGGCAATGTCTTGAGCACATAGCCGACATCTCCAGCTTGGAAGTCCATGGTGCGAGCGCGGCCTCCGGTAGCGAACACGGTCATTCTTCCGGCACCGCTGATGTAGTACTGCCATTCGTCGGCATTGGGATGCCAGTGCAGTTCCCGTATCCCTCCCGGATGAACCGTGACAATGGCCGCCGCAATCGTGGTCGATATTTTGAACGTGCTCGAATCGATGATCCGCACCTCGCCTCCCTTGGTGCGCTTCGTGAACGGTTGTTGTGAGGTGCGAAAAGCGAAATCGAGGGGCGACAAGCCAAGCGAGCCTGCGCTCACTTTCTGGTCGGCGGCGAGCGGACCGGGAACTGCAGCCTGGAAGATAAACTTCTCCCGCCTCGGCATTTTTTCCAACGCCTGCTCGCTCACGCCGAAGTTTTTCGCGAGCACGTCATGAGGCGTGTGAGCCATCCAGTCGGTGAGCAGGACGGTCTCGTATTCGGAGAACTCACCATCGTCAAACACCAGCAGAAACTCACAACCGTCGGGATTCAAGCCTTGAATGGAATGTGGGATCCCGGTNNGCGGCGTGCCAGTGCAGCTCTCGTATGCCTCCGGCGGTCAATCTCATGTCCACGCCGGCAATCGATTTGGAGACCGCAAGCTCGCGGACCGTGACTTCGCGTGACCACCCACCCTCTTGCATCCGTTTGTGCGCGATTCCGAAAGGATATTTGAAGGTCTGCACGCCGCCTGCGTCGGTGGGCGGGGGCAGGAAAGAGTCCGGGTTTTGATCATCCAGCGGGGGATTGCCTGGCCCGGGAGCGCTGGCGCTTCGATCGCTCTTGGTTGGGTACGGTTTCTGATCTTGGGCCGCAGCGTCCGCTGCCGATAGCATCCCGGCAGCTGCTAACGCCGCCGACCCCATTCCTAAAAATCCACGCCTCGAATAAGCGTCGTTCTTCGCATCGTCGCTCATAAGCCCTTCCTTCGAAATACAAGAAAAAGAAAATTTCCGAAACTCAGTTTTCTATTTCCGCACAACGATTCGGCAGCCGCCGAGCACGCGAATCGCTGTATGGTAACGTAGCTGCGGCTAACTTTCTACTGTCCGCAGGTTGGAAATCGTTTCCCGCCGCCGTGCTTTGCCAACTCGCGCCTTGTTATACTCACTGCTCGATGCTGCGAGAAACTCTTGAGCAAGGACGAGGGTTGACGGACGCGGCGCTGGACCGGCTGATTCCGCTGGAGACCCAGTATCCGGAGTCCATTCACAAGGCCATGCGCCATAGCGTATTTGCCGGCGGCAAGCGCCTGCGGCCGGTGCTGTGCATGGAGGCCGGGAAGATGGTCGCCGGATCGTTGCCCAGCAAAATCGAAGAACTCGGTGCGGCGCTGGAAATGCTGCACACCTACTCGCTGATTCACGACGATCTTCCGGCGCTGGACAACGACGATCTGCGCCGCGGCCGTCCCACTTGCCACAAGGTGTTCGGGGAAGCGCTCGCGATTCTGGCGGGAGACGCG
>PMHI01000528.1 GCA_003156615.1 Acidobacteriaceae bacterium
CAACTCCTGCTCGCCGACGAGCCCACCGGCAATCTCGACAGCCGCACTGGAGGCGAGATCCTGAATTTGGTCCGCGACTTCAACCAGCAATTGGGGATGACGGTCGTTATGGTGACGCACGAGCGCGCATTGGCCGAGCGCTATGCCCAGCGCCTCATCTTCCTGGCGGATGGCAAGCTGGCTGGCGATGAATCGAACTCGCCTGTGGCCGCCGAGTCTCGAACCGCTCCTACCAGAGCGGAGGGAGAGCGGTTGTGAAGCTTCCCGATCTGACCGAACTTGCCCTGCGCAATTTGCGCGAATCTGTGCTGCGAAATTCGCTGACTACCATCGGCATCTCGGTGGGCGTGGCATCGCTGGTCGCGATGCTTTCTCTGGGAATCGGCCTGCAACAGCTGGCATCGCGCCGCTTGATGAAGTCCGGTTTGTTCGATACCGTGGTTGTCACCTCGCGCCGCGATTTGCGCAACTTCGGCCGCGAAGAACAACGCAATGGCCCGGCCCCAGGCGAAAGCCGCATCCTTGACGAACCCACGCGGCAGGACATCGAGCACCTGCCTAACGTGCTAGAAGCCTATCCCGACATTCGCCTCATCACCGAACTGCGCTACGAAGACAAGCCTCATTTGACGATGATCGCGGCCCTCCCTGCTTCCGCCAAATCGAACGACGCCTTTGAAACAGTGCAGGGACACTTCTTCTCGTCCGACATGGCTCCCGAAGCGATTCTTCAGAAAGCATTCGCCGAAGAACTGCTGGGAAGGACTCCCAAGCCCGGTCTTGACGAAACCAACGTAGCCGAACTAGCCGCTCCGCTTCTGGGCAAGGAATTGATCATGCGCTATGCCCAGCGCGAGGCGCCGCCAGCAGCGCCTCCGACGCCTGCGAAGGACCGCACCGCTCGGTCAGATAGCCAGAATCTTGCTGACGCAGCCTATTCGGTTGTTTCGCGCGAGCAGAAGCTGAGGATTGTTGGTGTTGCCGATCTCGATCCCGAGAGTATGCGCGGGCCAACCCGGGCACGAGTGTTTCTTCCACTCCGACTGGCCGAGAGCCTGCACGTGATGCAGCCCACCGACCTGCGGGAAATTTCCCGGGCGGCCACGGATCAGCCGGTGTATTCCTCAGTGAGTGTGCGAGTGAAGAACCCGAGCCAGGTGCAGAAGGTGGAAGACGCCATCAAGAAGATGGGCTTCAACACTTTCTCGATTCTTGATGCCAGCCGCAGCATACAGCAGTTCTTTAAAGTACTGGACGTGTTTCTCGGAATTTTCGGCAGCCTCGCTCTGGCCGTCGCTTTCATCGGGATTGTAAATACGCTGGTGATGGCGATCCTCGAGCGCCGCCGCGAAATTGGCATTATGAAAGCCATCGGCGCCAGCGACGGTGACATAAAGAAACTATTCTTCGCGGAAGCGGGCGCCATGGGCATTCTCGGTGGCATCGTCGGAGTCGCTCTCGGCTGGGCGATTGGACAGGTCATCAACCTGGGAACGAATGTTTATCTCAAGCGCCAGTCTTTTCCACCAGAACATTTCTGGTCGGTACCTTGGTGGCTGGTGGCCTTCGCACTNNGCTGCGGGCCTCTACCCGGCAGGACGCGCAGCCCGGCTCGATCCCGTGCAGGCCTTGCGCTACGAGTAAACTGAATCGATGGATCGCCGGCTCCGAATCATCCTCCTGTTCGCAGCTTTCGCTGTTTCGCTTTCGGCTCACGCTCAAAGCCGCATCGACTGCGGCGCGCTGAACAGCAAGATACTGAAATCCGCAGTTCATTACTGCGTCTACCTTCCCGCCAGCTATGACGCCGGCGCAACCCAGCATCCCGCACAAAAATATCCCGTGCTGTACTTCCTCCACGGTCTCGGCGACAACGAGCAAACCCTCTTTAACAGCGGAGGATGGACGCTGCTCGACGATCTTCGCCGGCAGCACAAGATGGGAGAATTCCTCATCGTAGCACCCGAAGGCGGGCGAACCTTCTACATCAATTCTGCCGACGGCTCGGTGCGCTATAGTGACTTCTTCCTCGAGGAATTCGTCCCCCTCATCGAAACGAAATACCGCATCGGCAAGGGTCGGATGAATCGAGCGATCAGCGGCATCTCCATGGGCGGCTATGGTGCATTGCGTTTCGCTTTCTCTCATCCTGAAATGTTCTCGGCCGTCAGCGCGCAAAGCGCTGCCCTGATCACCGAATCTCCGCAAGAACTCGACACGGCCGCCCGCTCCGGTGCTCCGCTTGGAAAAATGCTGGCTGCAGTTTTTGGAAGCCCGATCGACGTGGCACACTGGAAAGAGAACAGTCCGTTCGTTCTGGCCCAGAGAAATCTGACCGCCGGGCGAAAGCTCGCTATCTATTTCAACTGCGGCAAGGATGACAACTACGGTTTCGAAAAGGGCGCGTCCGCGCTCCACGAACAACTGGAGAAGCAAGGCGTGAAACACGAGTATCATCCTTATCCCGGCGACCACAGCCTGTCCTATTTCCTGGCACACTTCACCGAGGTCATGGAGTTTCATTCCCAGGCGTTCGATCTGAAATAAGCAGGATCTGTCGGCTCTCGAATCGATTTCGCGGGTTAGAAGAACTCTGTATCTCGGCTCAGGGAGTCGTAGTGTCACAAGATCGCGAAGAGAAATGGAGGTTTCACGAATACCAACCTCATCAGGCCCAACCGATGCACAAAAGGCTTATCGGCAAGCGACCGCTTCAGGGCCTTATGCGCCTGCGAGCGGTGCTGAAGGAGCAATGGAGCAAGAGATGGGCGATAAAAAGGTGCGGTAAAAGGCTCAGGGCAACGCAGTCTTTGCAGTCCACGCTTGCAGAGACGGCTGAAACAGCGGCGGGGATCACCGGAGCGCAGTTACCGGGTGCAATCGCAGAAGCCCTGCCTGCCGTTATCCCTTCAACCCTCGGAGGGTTGAAGGCAGTCGGAGCTTGGGCCGATGCTCACCCTGTTCACGCTGTGGTTTTACTTCAGACGTTAAAGGAATTTGTACCAGGCTTTCGGAAAATGACAGGGTTAAGGCCGCTCCTGGTGAATCACACCATCGGATGCGATCAATCGGCGCGGCGCGTGTCAACAA
>PMHI01000708.1:0-786 GCA_003156615.1 Acidobacteriaceae bacterium
CGCCAATGTGTGGTGGGGGGCGGTGTTGCTCGTGTTCGGGCTTATGTATTGCTGGAAATTCGCGCCAGGAAAACACGCCTAGCTTTTCTTGGTAGTCCGTAGCCGGAGCTTTATGGCCGAGAAAAGAAGGTCACCATGGGCTTAATCGTGGGCAACCGGGGCTTGTTTTCCGATCATCTGGCCAGGAGTGGGTGGGAAAAGATGCGGCGCGTGTCGCCGGCGGCAGGCATGGATGTGGTGGCTCTCACTCCGCAAGAGAGTAAGTACGGAGCGGTGGAGACGCGGAGAATCTCGGCGATGTGCCGAACCGTATGAGGCCCAAGAAAAACAAGAGGGGCAGGAAAGCGATCCAGAACACTCGGATTTCACCGCAACGACCGCCGGAGGAAACCGATGTGTAAAATCTGGCTACGTGCCCTATCATGAGTAAGACAGCCGCGCGCGGGCGTGGCGGAATGGCATACGCAGCGGACTTAAGGAAAACTTGAGTGCTCGCCGGGAAACCGGCGATGCAGCACTGCTCAAATTCGGGGAAACCTCAAATGGCAATCCCGAGCCAAGCCCGGAGAGACGCAACCGGGAAGGTGTAGAGACTAGACGGGCAGCACCTAAGCTTCGGACTTTTCCGGGGGAGGGTGAAGGGATAGTCCAGACCGCAAACCTGACGTGAGCCCTCCATGGCGCCACGTTCGGGCGGCGAAAGCCGTAGCCGGTATGAAAATCCGCAGGGCTTAAACGGCCCATGAGGGTTCAAGTCCCTCCGCCCGCACCACGTCTTGCAGTCAG
>PMHI01000708.1:870-6133 GCA_003156615.1 Acidobacteriaceae bacterium
GAGTTGGCTTTCGCGGCATCCCCGTGCGACTGCAGCGAGCCGCCAGCTTATCCTTTATAGAAACCTTCCTTCTCGAGAGAAAACAATGATCGAGACCGCCTTGAGCGAAAGCCAGGGAAGGGAGTACGGGCCGTCCGGCGCGGCTGCAAAGTTCGGAGCGTAATTCTTCAGCTCGGAGAGTGTCCTGTGTTGCCCAAGCCTGAAGGCCGCGGACGAGCCCGAGTCCCAGGAGGCAGTTACGCTGGAAGAAGCGGAGCGAGACCACATACGCAAGACTCTTGAACCCACCCGGTGGGTTGTCGCCGGTCCCGGTGGGGCCGTCGCACGATTGAGAATCCACAGGTCTAACCTTTACTACCGCATGCAAAAGCTTGGCATCGAAGACCGTCATGCAATAACCGCGGGTAACTTCAACCGGCTGTCATCGTTTGGGCTCGCTCGGCTCTTGGCTTCTGCAGCCGAATCAGACTGGTTTCCAGGCAGCATTCATGAACCGCCCGCGCCGATCAAAACCACATCGGCGACTTCGGGTTCGAGCGACGGTATGATGAGATCGGCCCGCGGCGAGCAGCGGGGTGAGCGATGCAAAACTGGACAGTCGCAGGCGCTTCGCTGCCCATGCCAATGCGCTAGTCTACAAGTGTGGCTCGGTCACCGTCGAGGGGAATTTAAGACATGAGAAAACGTCTGTTCGCCGCGATTGTACCGCTCTTGCTCGTGGGACTCACACCGGCGGGCTTTTCGAGTGACCATTCTATTCTGGGTGTGGTTACCGATATTAACGGTTCCGTAGTCGTAAGCGCTTCCGTAACGGCGGTCCCACTCAAGGAAGGCGGCAGTGCGGGTGATCTCGGATGGGTACATACTGACAACAGTGGCAGGTTTCGCCTCTTTCTGAGGCCAGGGCATTACGTTATTCGCGCGAAGGACGAGGCGGATGGATATCCCGACCCCAGCTTCCTGCTATGTTCTGATTCGAGTGCCAACTTTCCACGGGTTTCGGTCGAGGGGTTGGACGTTTCGGGGGTGCGGGTCGCCTTAGGAACCAGGGGCGGGGTTTTGGAAGGTGATCTGCGGGACGCGTTGACCCAACAACCCATTCCGAATGCAAAGGTAACTATCCGCGACGCTCAGAGCCCCAACGCCTTCGTTGAGGTTTTCGCGGACAAAACGGGACACTTCCGGTTCACGGTGCCGAGCAAGCCTATCCACCTTATTGCGACAGCGGAGGGACATGAGGAGGCGCAATATGAGGGAGAGCCTCTGATCCTCTCCGGAGGGCAACACCGCAGTGTCAAGATCAAGCTCAGGCCCCAGTACCTCTCATTCTCGGGTTTCCCCGGGCGCTGGCCCAGCCATTGCGTTTAGGGCGGGCATTCCTGATCGCGAATGTTGGGTTCTGAGTTGGATTTTGCGCAAGCAAGAAAGCGCAAAGGTGCCCACTGGTCCGCAGCGATCCCCGAGCGCACCCGTTCCGTCATGCGGACGACACAACGCCACATTTCGACAGAGAGCAAGAGCCGCCTTCGCAGTGGAATGAAACATCCAGGGGGCGGGACTACGAAGGCGACTGTCGCTCTTGGCGCATTGCCATATGCTCCTCTGATGCTGTCGCAGACAATTCCGACGCCTTCTTAATTGAACGTCATTACCAATCCGAGCGAAGCACCCCGAATCTCTCTTGGTAATCTTTGGAACGTGAAATGCACACAGCATTTCTGTTGGGCTTTTCAGACTGCCAGAATGTGCACGATCTGAAGCTGGCGGACAATCAGTTGATGCTTCCTTGTCATTCATGGAGGTGGATATGCAGGCAATGGTGGGTTCTGAGGTCCTATCGAGCATTCTGAATTGCGTGTGCCCTGATTGCGGCGGAAGCATGGGTGGAACTGGTGAAGAGTTCAGGTGCCGGGGCGAATGTCAGACGGATTGGCGTCCGCTTTGGGAGCAACTCTTATCCGCGGGATTTCAGAGTCGGTCAAGCAAGCGATCAGGACCGGCAGCGATCCGGCCAAACTGAATCCTGTTACCTGGATCTCGGGGCCGACGATCTACTGCCACTACCATTCGACTCGCAGGATTATGCTTCCCTTACCGCACCTCGTCGCCCTCATGGTACCGCTCTGAATGAAAAACTGAATCTTCGAGACAAGCGGCAAGTTCGACTCCTCTTCAGTTTGATCCATGGCGTCAATTTCTTGACCATTGGCTTGCCATTTGACGAAATTGACGACATTTCGTGGACGCGGCTCGAGCGGCGGTCGCCGTTTCCCTTGTGCGGTTTGTCGCTAGAGTCTCCCGAGCTGAGAAACCGCTTTCGATCGGCCGATTTACAGCATCTATTCCCAATTCCCTGCGAAGGATAGTTTGGAGTGCCAATTGCTAACGACTCAAGGCAGATCGATCACGGAAATGAATGAGCGGAGGTGCGGTTGTGAACGCGGTGGTTGATTTTCCAGACGTGAGGTACGCAGTAATAGAAGTGCTCCAGACCGAAACTGGTCGTGAACGCATCGTTATTGCGTATCAGAGCGAGGAATCACTGCGCGATCTCATTGCTGCACCCTCCATTGTCGCGTTAGGCCTCGCCTCGCGCGACGAAGCAGTCATGCGTGGCGAAGCTTCCTTTCGGAATGGTGTCGTTGACCAGCAAACGGCGGAAACAACGGCAGGCGCGGACGCCATCAGACTCCAGCAGAGACTCAATCAGAAACGGCGAGGAGAAACAGGTTCTATATCGCAGAAAGTGAGAAGATTCGTCAGCACCTGTTGCAGCGATGTTCTCACCTGGGCGACCGTCATCCTCTCTTCAAGCAATTTCATGTTGGTAGCAATCCGGATGGCACTGGGCAGCTCGGTCTAGATTCCTTGAGCGCCTAGATCGCCGCTTGATATCTCCTATCTCGACTTTGTTCTTGAAGGAGCAACCAGATAATGAAACACATTCTTGACAGCGTCAGGCCGTCATTCACCACAATTCATGCCCTTGCATTGGCCCTCGCCGGAGATATTCGCCTCCATGGTGTAGTGGCTCAGCGTGAAATGGAGAAGCAGAGTTCTCCGTTAGTGTAGATTCCGCCCCATTCGGGGCGGGGATTTTCAAGGCATGTAGGGGTCTATNNGCTCGATGAGCCCCGCCAAGTTATCCCTCAGCACAGTTGCGTCCCCGCAGAGCCAGCTTCCGTTTGACTTAGCGAAGTCATTGTAGCTCCAAATCAGGGACCGACTTCTTATTTTCGCGGTGCGTCGTGACCTACTTCCTTGGCCGGTCCGGCATCGGCAATTGCCTTCAAGTCTGCTTCAAGATAGCGCGAAACATCGGGCACGGCCCCAAGGTGCTCAATTCGCACGAACCCGTTTTCGTCAATAACGAACGTATCGGGCACGCCGCCCATGCTGAATTTCTGCCGCAGCTCGGACGATGTGGTAGAAATTCGCAGGCTCGTCAACTTCCTGTTACGGATTACCGCATCGAGCTGGTTCGCATCTGTTGACGCGTCGACAACCGTGGCAACGACTACTTCGGGATGTTTTTCCTGGAAGTCCTCAAGTGCCTTCAGCTCCCCTAGGCATGGTCCACACCATACGGCCCAGAAGTCTAAGATGACTTTCTTCCCGCGCAACTGAGAACTGGTTAGCCGTTCGCCGTGAGTTGTGGTCAGATCGAAATCGGGGGCGGGGTGACCTAAGACGCGCGGCACATAGTTTGCGCTGCTAAAGTTCTGAACGAGCCTGGCTTCGATCCGCTGCTGCAAGTCCTGGTCGCTGCCCAGTTTTTCGCTCGACCAGAGGGCTTCGAGTGCTGCATTCGCCCGCTGTTGGTCCTTGGAGGGGCGCACGACGGACTCTAAATAGGCATCGATCGCAGCGCGCTTGTCTGCCGTCTGTTCCAACGCTTTGCCGAGAAGATAGTAGGGAGAGCCAGAGGTGAACTCGGTCCTGAGTGGCTGCAAGACCGAGAGAGCATCGCCAGGCTTGCCCAATCGGATCAATATCGGACCGCATGATCGCGATGCGGAGCTTCATATCTTTTAACGTCGATTCGGGATAGTGAATTGTGGCCTGTTTATTCTGTACGCTTGCATCGAATAGCTTGTCGGCTTCGTCGAGCAGAGCCAGAGCCTCCGGCAGCTTCTGATTCATCTGGACATACAAGCTGGCCATGTCAAAAGGCTGGAATGGATCAGCGGGATCTTTTGTTCGAAGCTGTTGATAGAGCTCCTCGCGCTGGCTTATGTCTGTAATGTCTAGCAGCAACCTCTTTCGGGCGGAGTCCGCGTCGTGACTATCAGGATACTTGTCAACAACTTCCCGCAGCAGAGTAATCCTTTTCGCCTTGTCCTTTTCCCTTGAGGCGTGCGCCTGAAGGATGAACGCGCGCGGGTTGTAATCGGGGTGCTTGTCCACGATTGCCCTAATGAGGATCTCCATCGTCTCTGGAGGAATCCAATCCTCATAGGCTGCGAAATTAAGCGTGCCCATAAGACCGAACCCGTCGGTGGAATGATCGCTGATGAATTTCTTGATTTCGGCTAACAGCGCGGAACGAGCTTCCGGTGAATCGCCATGGAGCTTCCATTTATATCTCCAAAGGCTGTCGATAAGGTTCTGACCCCGTAATGGTGGGTGAATGTAATCCTCGAGAATTTCTATCGCCTTGGCGTAATCGGCGGGGCGCTCTATGCCATGCGCTTCGAGTTCTCCGGTATACGATGCAGCCTCGTAGCGCACGCTCTGTTCGTTGCGTCGGCCCTGAATATCACAAAATGAGATATCGAAATACTCGCCGTCGTTAGTATCCACCTGCTTGGTCTCGCGATCTTCTATCCAATAGATCGCGTATTGGGAGTACCTGTCCTTCAGAGGAATCGTGGCAACCCATACACCGTCTTCTCGTCTGGTGAAAAGGAGGTTTTGCTCGTCATCAGGAACGAACCCACTGTCAAAAACTAAACGCAGGATGGGCGATTTCGGTTCTTTGATGGTTGCGCCCTGTCCCATGGGGAAATAAAGCACGCGGATCTCCTTTGTGACAGGAGCAGGGGCCGTGTAGCCAGTCACCGGGCAAGCAGGATCTGTCAATGCGACAAAATAGAATGGTGCGGGCTGGTCCTTCGGCACTTGCTGTCCGGGAAGAGAGAGTGTGCTGACGACCACACGCATCCTGTGCTCCTTCCCTCGTCAGTCTTGCGCTGAGTCCGAAGCATCAATCAAAACGAGCCGAAATCAAAAGCACCACGGGTGTTTCCGATTGAACAAATCC
>PMHI01000708.1:6139-6577 GCA_003156615.1 Acidobacteriaceae bacterium
GGCAAAAGGGCCTTGCCGTCTTCACTCAATGCGGTGCGAGGGTTCGGTTTTTTATGAGGCCCGCTGCCAACGAGCCTGTCGCTGCTGCCGGGCCACTTGTAGCTTCCGGTCCCGTTCGGCATGAATCTCGTGCTGGCTTCCGGCGAGCATGTCGTTCGGAGTGATGTAGCCGATGGCACTGTTGAAAGCGGATGTTGTTGTAATGTTCGATGTAGCCCTGCACCATTCGAAGCGCATCGTCCAGCGAAAGAGGTGTTCCTGGCCGGATACACTCGCTCTTGAGCGACTTGTGCCAGCGCTCGATTTTCCCGCAACCTTTTCTTCAGGAGTGTAGTTCCTCCGTTAAGATAATGGAGCGAACGTACTGAAAAAGGAACGAAAGCGTGTCTTGCCTCAGCTGGAGGAGAAAGCGCATCGTACCCGTCGCGTCATTCTCCG
>PMHI01000290.1:0-172 GCA_003156615.1 Acidobacteriaceae bacterium
CCTCAACCGCTTTTTTTCGGACATAGGGAAGATCGGGGCTGATCTGCCCGATCGACATTTGCTTGTCCACCGCGTTTTCCGGCAGATCGGCTGCGTGCGCTGGCCGGTTGTGACAATCCAAGCAATCCATCACGCGATGCTCACCTCGGTCCAACTGCTCTTTACTCGGCTT
>PMHI01000290.1:264-8912 GCA_003156615.1 Acidobacteriaceae bacterium
CACGTCTGTTTGGGGTGTGTTTTTTTCATCGTCCGTGTAGCTGGTGCGAACCAGTAATTTGCTGCCGGTAAAACGTCCCGGCCAGTGACATTGCTCGCAGGTCTGGCTCGCCGGGCGGAGGTCTTTTACCGGCGAGGGGATGGGGCGCGGATACGTATGGGTAGCGACCATATAAACCTGCCGCAAACCGTTCACTTTGGCTCGGACCATCCAGGGCAACCCAGGGCCGATGTGGCAATCCACACACGCCACATGCGCGTGAGGAGAAATGTGGTAAGCGGTATTTTCGGGAAGCATCACGTGACACGTCGTTCCGCAGAAATTCGTCGAATCCAGATACTCCACACCGCGGTACGATGCAGTGCCAATAATAAGAAGATTGATCCCTGTCGCCAGGGCTACCCACTCCAAGGTGCGCCGCACCACGGGCAGGTGCAGGTCGACCGCCGGGAACGCTCCCGGCAGATCCCCACTTCCGCGCAGACTTCGCCGCCTAAGCCAAATGCCAACTGGAATCAGCAACAGACCCAGCACAAAAATGGCCGGAAGCGTGAGAAAAACGAGGATGCCGATATAAGGGTGCGGCGGCCCGGGTAAGAAGATTTCATAGAACCAGAAGGCGATGGTAGTAAGTGCCGTGCTGGTGGTAATCACGGCACCCGTAAGCGAGACGGGATTCTGGCCCAGGAAATAAGTGGGCTGCGACCACTTGCGGAAGCGGTCCCGCATACTCATTGGAAAGCGCGCCTCTCTTTCTCGATAACTTCACTCTGCAAACTTCACTCTGTTCTATGCGCGCTTTCGAGATTTGGTGCGGCGCACTCAACCTCTGCCATGCGCCGGACCATAGCTCTGCCTTGAACCAATGCTTCTCGATCTCGAAACCGGCCACCGGCCAGCGCTTACTTTTTCAGCGTGCGGACGTAAGCAACCAGCGCCGTAACCTGATCCGGTTTCAGCGATTTCGACGCCGGCATCTTGCCTTTTCCGTTGCTGATGATGGCGGCGAGATCGCCATCCGACATGGCTTGCGCAGCCGCTCCCTGGAGATCATGGGCGGCTATTTTGCTTCCGTTGGCCCCGTGGCACATGGCGCATTTTGCCTGATAAGTCGCAGATCCGTCTTGCGCTTGCGCCGACAAAGATGGAAAAGACATGACAGCGATTGCCGCCAAAGTGGCGACAACTCGAATGCTTGCGTTCTTCATGTTTGTGTCTCCATTCAAATTTAGAGTATTTCTGTTCCACGCTTCTCCGCCACCGTTTCAGAAAGCGTAGCGGAGCGCGAGTTCGACTGTGCTGCCGTTGAAATCCGGTGTGGGAATCGGCGACAGCCCAGCTATTGCGTTGGACGCCTGCCCCCTGCCGTTATAGCCGTAGTAGTTCCAGGTCACGCGGTAAGTGAAACCCTTGCCCAAGTCGAAAGTCGCCCTCCCATACGGCTTCTGATAATTGAAAGCAAGCGTTCCGGGTACCTGAAGCGGATCGATTGCCAGCGTATTGCCCCCGACGAAGGTCCCCGCGTATCCGATGCTGGCAGTGACTCGTGGTGCGAGCTTCCATAGGATGTCGCCATACACGAAGTGTTGGTTGCTGGTGTAAAAGCCTAGGCCTGAGATTGCGGCCGGCGAATATCCCAAACTGGCTGGGCACGGCGTGGTGGGAGGAGGGCCGAAGGCGTTCTGGTAATAACAAATTTGTGCCCGGGTGGAGATGTCCGTGTAGGTATAGCCAAGATCGTAGTAGACCTTGGACTTCGGCATGAGAGTAACGACGAAACTATAGCTCCGATCGTGCTCAAGGTCGTCGACCGTAGAAACGTTGTCCCGGTTTTCATGGATGTCGACTGCCCCGTCGAGGTTGATCCAGGAAGCGGGCTTATAGTTCGCATGGACCTTGTAGCTCTGCACCTGCCGCGGACTGATCCGAGTGAAGGAGTAATCGTTGTAACCAAACTGGAAGTCTCCCGTAATGCGCAGGGAGTCCATGGGGCGAGCGATGAAGCCCGCGACCAGCGTATTTTCGCTGATCCCGGTGATGTTGCGCGAGGCATCATTGCCCGCCGCAGGGCCGGAAAAGGTCAGAGAAATGAGTTGGCCGTTCGCGGGATCCACGTTCTCGGTGCAGGGAGAAGGCACACCCACGACCACCGCACAGGCCCCGCGCGCCGCGAAGTAATCGTTGGCAGGGGTGCCGCCGGTTCCACCGGGGAAGTAGGTTTCCCCGGTATAAAAGGTAGCGTTGAAATCGGCAATCGTGCGATTGGTGTACTCGTAGCCGATCCGGAAGGTCAGACGCTTACTGAGGTCGTACTGGAGCTGGAAAGTGTTTGATTTGATGTTTTGTCCCAGAAACGTCGCGGTCGGGCCGTTGACGATGTCGGCGGACGAGCTCGCGCTATGACTGGGACAGGTGTCCGCCGTATACGGCGCGGGGCAGAGGGCAAGAAACGTTGCCGCCGTAAATAGCGCCTGCGGTTGCGCTAAACCCACTAGCCCTGGCTGCAGTTGGCCGAATATATTTGTCTCCGCTGTATTCCAAAGGCCGGGAGTACGCCAGTTGTCATAACGGAACGAATCGAGGATGCGAAACTTGTCGGTGACCGAATAGGCCCCTGACCAGTCAGCATGCACCGAGACTCGTTTGGCATCCGCTGGGCCACCCGTGGTGCTTCCACGCGAACCATCCCGCGAGACGTAGTCGTTTATGATCTCATTGAAGTCTGGGACGGAGTTGTCGGCCGAGCTGTAACCCAGTGAACCCGAGGTCTCAAACTTCTTGAAGTAATTTGACTGGAAACGCAGCCGCTCGGTGGGCATGAAATTCCGCGGCCGGCTGACCTGGCTGTAGGACAGATATCCGTTGCAGTCGGGATTGAATATTTTGGGTGCGGCGATAATCGGCGCAGCGCACGGCAGGATCTCCACGGGTCCATTCGTACTCCAAATAATGCCGGGGTCGACAGGCGTGCCATTGGCGAGCTGATAGCCGGAATTCTGTGGGTTGTCTGTGACCACGTTGTCCTGCTTGTAATAACTCAGGAATTGGTCAAAAGAAATTGTCGTTTTGGGCAAGAGCCGGAAGTCGACCCCGAGACGATAGGCATTCGTCGTATTGCTGTAAGCTTCGTTGAATTGCGGAATCGTGCCGCCATCGGTGGTAAAGAATCCGGGTCCCTGGTCACGATCATGCGAAAAACCGAGCCGGAGTCGCACCCGCGATTGTGGTAGCAGGGTCAAATTGTAATCCTGCATCCGGCGCACGAGATCCAGCGAATGCGGCGAAGTTGAAATGCCAACTTCAGGACTCGAAGTCGATGGGTTTAGCGGATTCGCCAGCAGGTTGTAGTCCCAGAAATTCTTATCCCGGCGAAACAGCACGCGAAAGTCGTACCACTTGTTCTTATCGACGCGCAGGCGGCTCACGTCATTCGGGTCACCGCCATAGCCAAAGTTGCTGAAGTTAAGATTGTCGAACAGGGGACCGTTGTGGTCCAGCGATCGCATATCAACTGTGTAATCGAAGAGACGAAGGCCCGAACCGAGATTCACGAAGGTGTCGTAGGTGTCGAGATTCCCATTGATCGAGCTGCTCCGGTAGCCAGCCTCGATGGACTGGTGGGTGTTGTAGCCTCCCGAATCGATTCCCTTGGTCTCTTCTGAGCTGTTCTGGGCTTGGGGACAGGGCGCAAAAACCAATAGCGCCACGCCGACTACCAAAAAGCTGAGGCCACGCGTCGCACAATATCTGGATCTCAAGACTATTCTTTCCGCGCTCTGAGACCTGCAATCTTCGCCGGCTGCGCCTGGAAAGCGTTCATTCTGAGATGTCAGGACAAGCCTCATGGCGGCCTCTACTTGAAAAACGTTGGGTCGAAATTGGAGCCGTGGATCTGGTTATGGCATAACGTGCACGACTTGAAGAACGTCTCCTGGCTGTGGAATGAAGGCGCCCCTGGCGCCCCACCGGTTTTCGCGTTGGGAGCAGAATTGGTGTGGCATTGTATGCACAGCAGATTGACGTTGCTCACCCGCAGCATGTGAGAATTGGCGCCACCGTGGGGGACATGGCAGGACGTGCACCCCTCGATCTTCACGGGCTCATGCTCGAACACATAGGGTCCCTGCTTGTCGGTGTGGCAGGTGAAGCAAACAGCATCCTGCGTGGCCGAGGTCCGCACTTGCTTGGGCCCCACCGTGCCGTGCACATTGTGGCAGTCCGAGCACTGGATCAAGCCTTCATTGACGCGATGGTGAAAGGGCATCTCGAATTGGGACTTCTGTTGCGCATGGCAGGAGTAACAAAGTTCAGGCTGTGCTTTCGTCAACAGAAACTCTTTGGTTTGCGCGTGGTGCGGCGAATGGCAGGAGATGCAACTGACTTGGTTTTGCGTGTGGATCGAGTTGATGGCATTCAAGTGCTGCGTGCCACCGGCGTGGCAGTTCATGCAGCGGGCATTGATGTCTTTCGTCGAAGCGTTCTTGAATGTGAAGATCTTGCTTACATCGCCGCTTCCCGCCACATGGTCGGCACCCGGACCATGGCAGCCCTCGCAGCCCTGACGGGAAGGGCCTCCCTGCTTGTCCAACGTTGTTTTCCAGTGTGGCGTTTTCTCCCAGCTATCGTAAATCTCAGCGTGACACGTCTTACAGGTGTCCGCTCCCACGTACTTGGACGCTTCAGGGGAGGGGGCACCGGCCGCGGGTGCGTTACTGGACTGACCGCTCTTAGCCGGCGATGGCGGACCGCTCTGGCCCAGCGCAAAGGCGAGGCCCGCAAAGACAAATAAAACGGGGGACAGAAGAATCCGAGACGCCTTCCAATCTCCCGGCATTCGCATTCCTGCGCTCCCCGGACTGCAGCAGTTTATCCAGCATGTGCAACAGCCCAAGTTTCTGTGGCGCACCGATCCTAAAACTCCATCCTTTGGGACTCATTTAGAAACGTCAACAAGAATCGCACCGAAGAGACGAAAATCCGGGGCGCCAATTCCCGTTTCGAACCTTGGTGAACCCATGCAAGCCAAAACCACTGCGAGCGGTCGCGACCGGATCGCGAAAAACAAAAAATACGCGATTCGCAATGCTGCCGCTGTTCAATATTGCTCACTTTTGGGCAGATATGAGAACCGCCAAGTCAGCGCCGACCCAAGAAACTGGCGACGGAGGCAATGTATCCGCGCATGGCTAAATGTACGTTCGGTCGATGTGTTTTTCCGGGGGACCCGGATCACATGCCGCGAACCCCCGGGATCAGATGAGATCCGTTATCACGTCGTAACTAAGGGTCCAGGGAGTTTGCGCATCCTATGGGATCCAATATGAGGGTGAATAGACATTTCACAGCCGTTCACAAAGGTCAGGTGGAAGACAAAACTCGGAGGATTATGATGCCCAATTTGGGAAATCAAGAAGCGCTGGGAAATGGGCCCACACGACGGCAAGCGATCCTAAGTGTTGCGATCGCATTCCGTGGTTTAGCTTTGGTCCCAACTGAAGATTGGGCGGCAGCCGAGGAGAAGATTTCTCATACAGCGGAAGCCATTCACCAAGATTGCTTTCAAAGCGAGTCGGTCGCGCCTCTAGGAAGCGCTTCTCTGTAGCGGGCGATCTTGAACTTGCCATCCTTCTCTTTATGGAAAATGAAAAGCTCCTGATTTCCCCTCTTAGCTGACCGCTCCAGTCGCATGGTTGAGCGTGTGCCCGCTGAATTTGTTCGCGCAAAAACCCAATCGGGACTCATCTCGAAGATCTCAGCAATCTTGAATTTCACTGTTGTCAGGCGGATCGCGGCAAAGACCGCGTCATACGCTTTGCGAACCTCTGCCAGACGAACAGCTGAGGGCTGTACGGCGGCATTGCGCGCCCCCGGAAGACCAAAGGTCCGAGTGGCCTCTGATATCGGTCACGCCGTAGCACCAAGGACATCGCGATAGAACGCCACTGAGCGTTCGATATCTCGAACGATCAGCGTATTCGCGAGAACAAATCTCCAGTTCAGCGCTCTGATCCGGTCGACTCGGCGCACTGGCTTCCTTTTCTAAGGTTGGTACCCGTCCGACATCCATCTGGCGAAAAGCTCAATCCGGGATTGCGGCCAAGGACCTTCTCCTCTCGGCGGCGGGGGCGGCATGACGGCACCACCGATCCCTCGAATGCGGTCGTAGATGATGGCAGCGTGCGCTTTGACGTCGTCGTAACTTCCGAGATCGAAAGCCTTGCTCATCGCGTGAATATCTCGTTCAGTAAAGAGGGGGCGAATATCCGTTTGAAAGCTCGTCAATTTAGCCATCGTGCCTCGCAGTCTGGGGCTGTCTCCATCTACGAACCCCAATATCTCAATCACCTGTATCTGGCATTCTTACTCCCCCTCAGTCTCAATGCAAGCGGGACTGCCAGTCTTTAGGCGCCTTTCAAGAACTCAGCCATCCGAGTCGGCACAAAACCCATTATGCAACTCCCTTCCCTATTGTTAAGACAGATGCAATGCCTCCGACTATTCGCCGCGATTGCTTCCAACGTTGTGGTTCGGAACGATACCAGGGATCCCCAATTCCTCCGCCGGCAAACCGCAACCTGGAGCCGGCGGAAGTCGCCGGAACGGTGAATGGCAACATTCCCCCAAGGGGCGGATCCACTGCAACGCGAGCGAACCGCTCCATGAGCCGCCCCTCCTGAACCTCGAAGACGATGTCGTTTCCCCCAAAAGCTCGCGGTTTTATCATCCGTGAACTGGCGCTCGAGGAGAATCGGATATTACGCCCTTCGAGTAATCGTTTACCGATCTCGCGTCCTCGATTGTCTTCGGAGGACTGGATCATTGCAGAGACTGGAAGAGCCAGACCGAAGCTCTACTGATTCGGACCCCCCAGGTGGGGCAAACGTTTGCGGGCATCAACGTCGTTCCGAAGCGTCGGAATAGCTATGGTAAAATGTTGTTCGTTGTAAAGGGTTTTTCCGCCTATCGACCCATGGATATCCGCGAGATTGCCCGGAGAGCGAAGGTTTCCACCGCCACCGTATCGAGAGCGATTAACCANNCCCAACACTCAGGCGCGGGCGCTGGTTTTAGGACGGAGTCGCATCTTTGGTCTGATCGTCTCTGAGATCACCAACCCATTTTTCCCGGAAATTGTGCAGACGTTCGAAAATCTTGCGGTCGAGAACAACTACGAGATCCTGGTGACCTCCACCGTGCATGACCCAAAACGGATGGAATCGTCGGTCCGGCGCATGATCGAACGCCGTGTGGATGGTGTGGCGATCCTGACGTTCGGTATGGAAGACACCCTGATCGAGCACCTTCGCTTCCGTAAGGTTCCGTTGGTCTTCGTCGACGTAGGACCCGATGTCCCGGGAATCGCGAATATCCAGATCGACTATCAACATGGAATTCGTCAGGCGGTGCAGCATCTGGCTGCACTCCGCCACACTCGTATCGCCTTTATCACTGGCCCGCTGCATCTGAAGTCTGCCCTGGCGAGGCGAGATGCTTTCAAAGTGTCCATGGCGGAAATCGGGCTTTCCGCAGACTTGATCGTAGTGGGAGATCACCGGATGGAAGGTGGGATGCAAGCACTTCTTCAACTTCACCGTTTGAGTAATCCGCCGACCGCGGTGCTGTGCTCGAACGACATGACGGCCATCGGGGTGATGCGGGAGGCCTACGACCACAACATCAAGATACCGGATGACCTATCCGTAGTAGGATTCGACGATATCCGCTTGGCAGAGTTTACGATTCCTCCGCTTACGACGGTGCAGATGTCTCAGCATGAGTTGGCCAAGATTGCTTTCGAGGCCCTGTTGAACGAGGTTGCCAGCGAGCAGCCATCTTCGGCACACCACAAATTCGAGCTGAAAACCAGTTTGGTGCTCAGGCGTTCTACGGCTCTAGCCCCGGCCGGAAGGTCCCCGGCCATGATTCCAAAAGGGAGCCGGGCCAGCGGTTCCCGCAAAACGCCAGTCTCGGCCTCGCGTTAGAAGGGCGCTTCCTCGCACTCCTATGGGCTGTAGTTTTCCGGAAAATTCCTCAAATCCCAGAAGAAAGTTGCATTTGACAGGATATGGGAATAATCTGGTTTCCGCCATTTTGAGTAAACGATTACCGTGCTCTACCAGCCGCGATTGGGGCGATACGACGGAAGCTATGCTGCAGCACTTGCGGGAACAAGTCCTAGAGGCCAACCTGGAACTGGTTCGAAGAAACCTGGTTCTTTACACGTTTGGCAATGCCAGCGGGATCTCGCGTGAGGAAGGCTTGGTGGTGATCAAGCCCAGCGGAGTTCCCTACGAGCAGATGAAAACAGAACACCTGGTGGTGACAGACTTGGAGGGCAGGATCGTCGAAGGCAATCTGAGGCCTTCGTCCGATCTGCCCACTCATTTGGTGCTGTACCGAGAGTTCGCCGAAATTGGGGGTGTCGCCCATACCCATTCGGAGTATGCCACCGCTTGGGCCCAAGCCCGCCGCCCGATCCCTTGTTTTGGCACAACCCATGCGGATTATTTCCACGGGCCGGTACCCGTCACCTCTGAAATGACGGATCAGGAGATTGCCGAAGACTACGAGAAGAACACAGGCCACGCCATTGTTGGCAGCCTGTTCGGGACCAATCCGTCGGCAACCCCGGGGGCGCTGGTGGCCAA
>PMHI01000578.1:0-570 GCA_003156615.1 Acidobacteriaceae bacterium
CCACGATGTTGCCCGGCGTCCGGCCCAACATCTCTTTCGCCTCTTTTCCAACGGCCTCCACTTCGCCCGTGTTCTTGTTGATGGCGACAATCGAAGGCTCGTTGACCACGATGCCCTTACCCCGGGCGTAGACCAGGGTGTTGGCCGTGCCCAGATCGATGGCCAGGTCGCTTGAGAACAGGCTGAATAGCGACCTGAGGTTGTGAGAACGTGATGAATGAAATCCGTTATTTGACATTGACGAGCTCTTCTCGCGATCTGCGTTGAGGGCAATGATTCCGGGCGAACCCGATTTGCACCATCCAGCGCGACTCGATCCTCCCTCTAGTCTATGAGAGGCTTCACAACCCTGCCGGCGCCGAAGGGTCCCATCCTCTTGGGCGAAACCCTACCTCTCTCTTTTGCCACCGTGCATTTTTCCGTCATCCCTGAGGCGGGCGCTAGCCCGCGGAGGGATCACTGAATCATGATCTTCTTCTGCTGCGTATTCACTCCACCCTGCGCCGTCTGCGCCGTCACCGTAATCACCGCTTCGCCCGTCGTCAGCGGCGGGGTAAAGTAATGGAACGT
>PMHI01000578.1:587-4494 GCA_003156615.1 Acidobacteriaceae bacterium
TCAAGTCGATGGCTTGCGACTGTTTTGACTTGGGAATGATCGTGAAGCGGTTCTTCTCGCTCTCCATCGACTCCTTTCCCGACGCTTCATATGACTGTACCACCCAGTAGTACGCTCCTTCGCCCAAGCTTGTAACCGTAACGTCGGCGGTGTTCACCTTCTTGTCAACCAGGATGGAGGAAAAGTAGGGGCTTCTTGAGATCCGCAGCCGGTAACCCGCTGCATTTGCCATCGGCGTCCAGGAAAACAACACATCCTTGGTGGTCTCCCCAGAAGTGAAGATCGGCGCCATGTTCGCCGGAGAAATCGGCGTCGGCGGCCCTGTCCCTTTCTCTTTCTCCATGTGCGCCTGATCCGCCTGAAAGCTTACTTTTTCCCAGTTGGCCAACTGCACCGTTTCTCCCTTTCGCGTAATCTCGCCGGCACCCTTCTTTATCAGGATCTCGTGCTGATCCATCTTCGGATCGTTGTGTACCTGCGCCGCAGACTCAGGCGCCAGCGATGCCGTCGCACCCGCCACAATCACCTGTGATTTCGACCCCTGGGAATAGGTTGCGGTCGAGAGATCCACGGTTCCAGTGCTCACCGCCACGGACACGTTCGTCTGCTGCTGATCATTGGCCGAGTTCTCCTCAATCACGATCAGCGAATCCTGTTTCACCGTATAGCTGGTGCCATCGTTGAACACCACCTTCGCCATACCTTGCGACCCCGTCTGCACCACGTCGCTCTTCTCCAGGGGAATGTTGTAGTCCGCCTCGATCCAGGTATTGCCGTCGCCCTTCTTCACTCGCACCGCACCGTCGAGTGCCGTAAAGTGGGCCTGCTGTGCCGTGGACACGCCATGGCCCGCCGCGGGTGTTACGCCAGCTACCCGTTCCAACGCCTTATCGACCAAGCCTCCGGCGGCCTTGATGCTGCTCTCAGTGAATTGCGGAAACGTCAGTCTTATCCCAATCAACACCACCGCGGCAACCGCCATGATCAGCAGGGCCACGCTGCGATATGTGACCGTCTTCCACGCGACGTGGATGCCCGGTTTGCGAGTCGGCGAAGACACGTTGACTGAAAACCTTATTCAAACCTATTGAATATGCGGTAATTCCAACGGTACCACAAGCGCGTCCGCATCAAAAATAGGTAATCAGTTGGGAACGTTACCTTCGTTTGCGGCGAAACTCCTACTCCTGGACCGTTCTTTCCGGCTGCGAGAACCCAGTGCCCCTATGCCCTGACAACCTCCGTCGTGCTCCTTTGTATCCTTCGTGGTTGCCAGGGATTCCCTGCTCCATGTTCCACGACAGCTACCTGTCTCCCCCGTTATTGTTCTATCCTTCTTCCCCATGGCTGGCACTCCGACAACTCTGTCCGCACCCACCCGCAACCACGCTTTGCTTGCCGGAGGAATGCTGATCGTTCTGGCCATCGCTCTCGCCAACCTGCTCTTCCACATCTACTTCAACAACCGTTATGGCTACTTTCGCGATGAGTTCGATTACATCTCTTGCGGCGACCATCTCGCCTGGGGATACGTCGACCAACCGCCGCTCATTCCCTTTCTCATCCACATCTGCCGCGCCGTCCTGGGAGACTCCCTCCGCAGCATTCGCTTCATTCCCGCACTGGCTTCTTCCCTTCTGGTCGTGCAAACCGCCGTCCTGGCCCGCGAATTCGGCGGCGGCCGCTTCGCCCTGCTCCTCAGCGCAATCACCATCGTCATTGCGCCACAGTACCTCTCCAATGGAAGCCTGCTCGGCACGAACTGCCTCGAACCCAACCTCTGGATGGGCTGCGCCTACTTCGCCATCCTCGCCATAAAACGTGCCAACCCACGCTACTGGCTCTGGGTCGGCGTCGTCGCCGGCCTCGGCATGGAAGAAAAGTATTCCATCGCCATCTTCGGCTTCGGCATCGTCATCGGTCTTCTCTTGACCGCGCAACGCCGCGTCTTGCTCGATCCCTGGATCTGGGTCGGCGGCCTGGCCGCCTTCCTGATCCTCCTGCCCAACCTGCTTTGGAACATCCACAATGACTGGCCTTTCCTTCAACTCATCCGCAACATCCGCGACGAGGGCCGCGATGTCATCCTCCCACTCCCTCAATTTGTTCTCCAGCAGACGTTCCTGGTTGACCCCATCACCGTGCCCATCTGGCTCGCCGGATTGTTTGCCCTCCTGTTCTCGGCGCGGCTGAAACCCTACCGCATGCTCGGTTGGTGCTACTTGACTTGCTTCACGGTTTTCTTCGTCCTGCACGGAAAGATCTATTATCTTGCTCCGGTATATCCCATGCTGCTGGCCGCTGGCGCAGTCGTGATCGAATCCGCGATCGACGGAAGGAAAAATGGTCAGCCGGAAAACCTCCGCCCGCGCCGCGCCTGGCTGAAAGCCGCGATTGTCGCCCTGCTCCTCGCCACCGGCGCCCACCTCGCTCCCGTGGTCGTGCCGATCCTTTCTCCCGACGGCTTTCTCGCCTACGCGAAACATCTACCGATGAAGCTGCCGGTCATGGAGCACGACCACACCCGCGCCGCACTGCCGCAGTGGTACGCCGACCAATTCGGATGGCAAGAGATCGTCGCCGAAACCGCCNNGCCCAGGACTACGGTCAGGCCGGCGCCATCGATTTCCTCGGCCGCCCCTACGGCCTGCCGCGGGCTCTCAGCGGCGACCGCACGTATTTTCTCTGGGGACCGCGCGGCTATTCCGGCAACTGCCTGATCGTCCTCGGCGATCGCAGAAAGCGATTGGAAGAACTCTTCGATCACGTCGAATACGTAGGCACATCCGCCGACAATCCCTACGCGCTCGAGAAGGAGATCGGCGTCTTCATCTGCCGCGGCGCGAAATTCGGCACCCTGGCCCAACTCTGGCCGCAACTAAAGCACTGGCACTAGATCGCTGTCTGCAATGATTTACGCGGCGGCCTTCGAATGACCCGGTGTACCTTTTGACCGTGACTCGCCGGCCATAAACCCCTGTCATTCCGACCGAAGCCGGAGTGGTTTGCCCGCCGTTATATTAATTCTCCATGAATTCTCCAGGAATTTCGCCCCCTCCAATTGACCGGAGTACAGCGCAGCATTACTCTCGAAGCCATGAGCCCAGCCGATCTTGACCAACTGCGTCTTGCCTACAAGAAGGCTACCGACGAATGGGTCGCCACCATTCGCTCCGAGGAAGCGTTAGCCAGTTCCGACCATTCGATGATCGCCATGGAAAAATGGGACGCCGCCCACTTCCTGGAAGAAGACGCACACACCAAAGCCAACGTAGCCCGCGAAGCCTACAAAGACGCCCTTCGCACCGTGAACTACGGCATCTAGCCAGGTCCATTCCATCGCCTCCAAGTAAGCCCGGAAGGCCGAAGCCGAGCACCTGCCTTGCTGCACCTTCCACTTGTTCGGTAGCATCAATATCCAGGCATTCATATTAGGAGAAATCATGGCAACCGACACCCTCACTTCCCCCGCAACTCTAAGTCATACTCCCACCAAGGTCCTGAAGAACTTCATCGACGGCGAGTGGGTCGAATCCTCGACCGGGGAAACCTTCGAAGACCGCAATCCCGCTGACACGCGTGATGTAGTCGGCATCTTCCAGAGGTCCGCCCAGGCCGACGTAGACGCCGCCGTGGATGCCGCCAAGCGTGCCTTCGCGAAGTGGCGCCTCGTCCCCGCGCCGCGCCGCGCCGAGATCGTCTTTCGCGCCGCCGAAATCCTCATCGAGCGCAAAGAAGACTATGCCCGCGAGATGACCCGCGAGATGGGTAAGGTGCTCGCCGAAACTCGCGGCGACGTGCAGGAAGCCATCGACGCCGCTTACTACAACGCGGGCGAAGGACGCCGCCTTTTCGGCCCCACCGTACCCTCGGAGATGCCCAACAAATTCGCCATGGCCGTGCGCCA
>PMHI01000578.1:4569-13237 GCA_003156615.1 Acidobacteriaceae bacterium
GTGGGGACACCGCTCGCCGATCACGCCGACGTCCGCGCCATCTCGCTCACCGGATCTTCCGCCGTCGGCCGCATCATCGGCGGCATCGCCGCCAAGACCTTCAAGCACTGCTCGCTCGAACTGGGCGGCAAGAATCCCATGATCGTCCTCGACGACGCCAACCTTGAGCTCGCGATCGAAGGCGGCCTCTGGGGTGGATTCGGCACCACCGGCCAGCGTTGCACGGCGACCAGCCGCATCATCGTGCAGAAAGGCGTCCATCGCGAGTTCGTTGAGCGTTACGTCGCGCGCGCGAAGAAACTCAAAGTCGGTAACGGCCTCGACGAAACGGTTGAGATGGGTCCGGCGATCAACGAAAAGCAGCTTCAGACCGACCTCAGCTACGTCGACATCGGCAGGAACGAGGGCGCGAAGCTGATGTGCGGGGGCAACCGGCTCGACCAGGGTGAGTACCAATACGGCTGGTTCATGGAGCCGACCGTTTTCACCGACGTCGATCCCAAGATGCGCATCGCACAGGAAGAAATCTTTGGCCCGGTCGTCTCCATCATCCCGTGCGACGACCTGGAAGACGCCATTGAGATCGCCAACGGCATCGAGTACGGCCTGTCTTCAGCGCTTTACACCAAAGACGTGAACAAAGCCTTCTCCGCCATTCGCGACCTCTACGCCGGCATCACCTACATCAACGCCCCGACCATCGGCGCCGAAGTGCACCTGCCCTTCGGCGGCACCAAAGCGACCGGCAACGGCCATCGCGAAGGCGGCATCGGCGCCATCGACTTTTACACCGAGTGGAAATCCGTCTACGTCGACTATTCAGACAAGCTGCAGAAAGCCCAGATCGACCGGGTTGACTAGAGACTCGCAGCCTCAAGTGCGGAGTACCCGGCTGCTTACCCTTCGCCCTTGTCGGCGGTAACTTTGGTGATCTTGCCCTGACGCCTTCGAAAACCTACCGTGGGTTTGGGTTCCAAGTTCTTCAAGTGGCAGGTTTCGTTATGGGCGTCTGGCGCTTCGGCCAACGGTTCGGCGGGGGCGCCCGGCAAGGGCTCGCCCTAGCGATCCTGCCGGTCGCCCTCTGCTTGATCTTCGGCCTCGCCTCGGTTTCTTTCGCCCAGAAGACCGCGAAGGCCGGACGCAAAGTAATCCTTCAGGTTAAGACGCAGTATCCCGAGATCCTCAAGGACTTGCACGTTGGCGGGCAGGTCCGTTTGACCGCGACCGTGCTTCCGAACGGGACCGTGGCGAGTGTTAAAGTGCGGGGCGGAAATCCCATCCTCGCCGAAAACGCGGTCAAGGCGGTGAAGAACTGGAAGTATGCTCCCGCGCCTTCTCAAACCGAGGAGGAAGTCGTGCTCGACTTTAGCGACAGAAGCGACCGATAGTTGGCCTCCCTTGCACCCACCCGAGTTGCCTCCCATTCCGATCCTCAGAGTCCTGTACAATTCTTGGGAAAGTGAGCGGTTCTGATGCCCACCCAAGCTCGCGAGATCACCGCTGCCAAGCGCCTCGACAACGTCCGCTACGCCATTCGTGACCTGGCCTCGGTCGCCGACGAAGTCACGAAGCAGGGCCACAAAGTTCTGCCGCTGAACGTCGGCGACCCGCTCAACTTCGATTTCCAGACNNCCATCTCCCGGCATTCCTGAAGCGCTCGAAGCGATTCGCGGCGAGGCTGCGCGCAAGGGCATCACCACGGTGCGGGACGTCTTCGTCACCACCGGCGTGAGTGAAACCGTTGACCTCTGCCTCAGCGCACTGGTCAACCCCGGTGAAGACATTCTCACGCCCAGTCCCGACTATCCACTCTATTCCGCCGTACTGTGTAAGCTGGGCATCGCGCTCAACGCCTACGATCTCAACGAAGACGACGCCTGGCAGCCTGAACTCGCCGACATCGAACGCAAGCTCACGCCGCGCTCTCGCGCGATCGTGCTGATCAATCCCAACAATCCCACGGGCTCGCTGTGTTCCCGGCAAATGCTCGAGCAAGTCGCCGACCTGGCGCGCCGCCACAACCTGGTGGTCTTCTCCGACGAAATTTACGACAAACTAATTCTCGACGGCACCCCCCACATCGCCTTCGCCAAAGTCGCGCCCGACGTTCCCTCGATCACCTTCGGAGGAATGTCGAAAAACTACCTCGTCCCGGGATGGCGCATCGGCTGGGGCATCGTCTCCGGCGATGCCGCGGCGCTGAAGCCCTATACCGAAGGCATTCACCGGCTGCTGCGCGCCCGCCTCTGCGCCAACCATCCCGAACAATATGCCATCAAGCCCGCACTCGAGGGTCCGCAGGATCACCTCCTCGAAGTGCAGCGCAAACTGCGCTCCCGCCGCGATCTCACGCAGAANNGAAGTTTTCGTCAAAGAACTCATCCGCCAGAAACACGTCATGGTCGTCCACGGCTCCGGCTTCGGCCAGAAACCCGGCACGCGGCATTTCCGCATCGTCTTTTTGCCGGATGAGAAGACGCTGAGCAACGCCTACTCCGCAATCGCCGACTTCATTCAGGAACGATATGGAAAGGCCTGAAACGGCGANNGTCAACAAGTTCTACTGATCGGCTTCGCAATGACCCTTATTTTGTGGCCCTTCACCTCGACGCGGCAGAGGAGGAATGCGCCAGAACCGCCAACATGAAGGTCGATTCCAAGGCTTTCCTATCCGCAGAGGCCGGCTTTGGCATCGTATGGCCCAATTACCGGCGACGTGGTATCGCCTGTGGTGAGTATGGGGTGATCTCTATCCCTCTCCGCGTCTCGGCGTCTTTCGCGGTGAAAGCCTTTAACTTTCTCTTTCTCGGCGAATCTGCTTAAATTAAATCCACAGGCGCAACCTCGGTCGCGTCTCAGAGTTGCTACCAATTGTGGTCGACATTCATTCCCATATTCTTCCGGAAGTAGACGACGGCTCCACGTCCTGGGAAACCTCCGTCGCCATGTGCCGGATGGCGGCAGCCGACGGCATTACCCACCAGGTCGCCACACCACATGCCAACGACCGCTACCACTACGACCGCGCTTATCTTCAGGGACTGGTCTCTCACCTGCAGCAAAGGGTCGGCGCTGCGCTCACCCTCAGCCTGGGCTGCGACTTTCATCTTTCCTACGACAATATGCAGGATGTGCTGGCCAATCCCGCGCGTTATGCCATCGAAGGCTCGCACTACATGCTGGTCGAGTTGAGCAATTACAGCGTCCCGCAGCAAACCACCGACTGTTTTAGGCAGCTCGGCGACCGCGGCATCACCGCGATCATCACCCATCCCGAACGCAACCCGATTCTGCGGGAGAACCTGCAGCGCGTGGCGGAGTGGGCCGAGCAGGGTTGCGTGATCCAGGTAACCGGCTCCTCGCTCACCGGATTCTGGGGGGACCGCGCGCGCCGCGCCGCCCACTGGCTGCTCGAGCGCGACGCCGTGCATGTACTGGCCACCGATGCTCACGATACCGAGAGACGCATCCCAGTCCTCTCCACCGCTCGCGAGGCCGCTGCGGAACTCTGCGGCGAAGACGTCGCACAAGCCCTCGTCGAGGGCAACCCGCAAGCCATCATCCACTCCCAGCCTCTTCCTTACTTTCCACGGCCGGTGCTGGGAAGCTAGCGCAAGTCACCCGGCGCCCAGCCAGGATAGCAATCAGCACTCCGCCGTGCGCGAACGGGTTTCATGGGAAGCTTTCGCGGGAGACCAGTAAGGATGCCAGGCTGGCTGGGTGCTAAGTGCGGAATTTCAATCGCTGGATCGCTTCACTGCGGACTCGACGAATCGTGCTCGGGACGCGTAGCGGGCGCTGGAGCCACCGGCGGAGTGGTGTTCACGCTCGCTCCCGGTTCGGCGCTGTGCGAGGTAGGAGTCAAGGATGAAGCACGTGGCGCGGCCGGCTCCGTGGTCATCGCGCTCTCCGGATTTAGCAGATGGTCGTGGCTCGGTCCCAGCCCCAGGCTTATTAACGCGCGCGAGTCGGGTACGGTCTTCGATTGCCAGCCGTGATCGGCCTGATAGCGCCGCATCGCTTCTTCACTGGCTTCATCCCACTTGCCGGCCGCTTCCCCGTCCAGGTAGTGCTCGCGTATCAACGCCACCTGGATGGCCTGCGCCCGTTCGGGGTCAATTTTCTGCTGGCCCCGCGCGATCGTCTTCCTTTTGCTGTTCTTGCGCGAGTTCGGGTACTTCGACTTGCTGTTGTGAGTCGCGGCGGCCGTACTCGATTTCGGATGCTTATCTGCCGGAGGATGCGACGCCGGATGAGGTTGGGCGGGAGAAGACGAGCTTGCTCTGGAGTTCTTCGCGGCAGCCTTCGCATGGGTCTGCGGGTTCGCCGTCGCGGAGTTCGCCGCCTTGGGACTCGCCGTTTTGGGATTCGTGCTGTTCGTCGCCTTCGAGCTGGCAGCAGCGGAGGATTGTCCAAGCACTGCGCGCGGCGAAGCGCAGGCACACGTCAGGACCAGAGCGCAACCGGTGCCCAACCATCTTCGTATTTTCGCGCGATGCTTCCGCTTCGGTTCCAAAAGGCAACCCTCAGACCTGATCCTCCCAGAGGCGAACTCTGGGATTCCTGACTCGGGCATTACCCGATTTCGAGGGCGAATCCCGCCCCAGCACCAAAACAGAAAACTGTCGGCGTGCTCCAGTGCCTTANNCCAAAAGTAAAACCCAACAGAAGCTGGCATTGTAATCATCCCCCCTCGAAGGAGGCAATGCCAGTTCCCGTTGGGTCAGTTCCCAGGTTACGGAAGTGTCCCGGCCATGAAGATGGTTCCATCCTGAGCGGTCGAGCCTCGCGGGCGCACCAGGAATACGGCGTCCTGTCCGCTTTTCAGGCTCGACTCTATCTTGGCGAAATCTTCTTCGCTGTTCACCGGCTGCTTGTTGACTTCCAAGATCACGTCGCCGCGGCCCAGATTGATGTCCTCGGCAAACGACCCCGCTTTGACGTCCTGCACGATCACGCCTTTGCCGGCCGGCATGTCCAGCCGTTCGGCCATCTCCGGCGTCAGCTTACGAACCGTGATACCCAACTTGCTTTGCTTGGGCGTGCTCTCGTCGCTGCCGCTGTCATCTTCGTTCAAGCGCGCCGCAAACAACTTGGCGCGGTCGGCAATGGTTACAGTCGTATCCTCTTGCTTGCCGTTGCGCAGGAAGCCAATCGCTACCTTCACTCCCGGCTTGCGCGCGGCAATATCCGCCACCAACTCCGTTCCCTTTGATACTTTGTGGCCGTCGACGGTGGTGATGGTGTCGCCCACCTTCAGCCCCGCCTGGTCGGCTGGACTGCCGGGCACTACGCTCGACACGGTCACTCCGGTGCCAGCGCCATAGACTCGCGCGATCGCCGGATTCTCCACCGAGTCAAACATGATGCCAATGGAGCCGCGCGAGACCCGGTGCTCAGGCCCAATGAGCTGGTTGTAGACCTGCACGACGGTATTGGAAGGAAGCGAAAAGCCCACGCCCGCATAGGCATTGGTTTCGCTCAAAATCGCTGTGTTGATGCCGATCACTTCGCCGTTCATGTTGACCAGCGGCCCACCCGAATTCCCCGGGTTAATCGCGGCGTCGGTCTGTATAAACGTCTGGAATTGCCGGTTGGGCACAATATCCCGCCCCTTGGCGGAAACAATACCGGCGGTCACGGTCCCTACCTGCCCGAACGGGCTGCCAATGGCCAGCACCCAATCGCCCACCTCCATACTGTCGGAGTTGCCCATTTTTGCCGAAGGTGCGGAGCGCTCCAGGTCGATCTTAATGACCGCCAGATCGGTTTCCGGGTCTTCCCCGACCACCTTGGCGTCATGCTGCACCCCCGGCGGATCGTCCTGCAGCCGCACTCGGATGCGGTCGGCCTTCTCCACCACATGCCGGTTGGTGACGATGTAACCCTTCGGATCCACGATCACGCCCGAACCGAGCGATCGCTCGCGAATCGCACCGTCGCCTCCCTGACCACCGAAGAAGCGGTTGAAAAAGTCATCCATGCTATTGCCGCCGCCGCTATCGTCGTCATCGGGCGTCTGCGCGCCACGCCGCTTACGCTGCGTCTTGACAGTCGATTCCGTATTGATGTTAACTACGCTCGGCCCCAGGTCCTTGGCGATCTGTGAAAACGCATTGGAAAGCTGCTGCGGCGCAGGAACCGATAGCGGAGTCGCATCGGAGGACTTCTGGCCTTCCTTGCCCTTCACTCCGTAAGAAACTACCGTGCCGATCAAAATACCCAGCGCCAGCGTAGCCACAATGCTGAACGAATAGACCCAACGACGCGTCTTCAAACGCACCCAAATTGCACGCGAATCCATATGCCTACTTCCCTCCGAGATCTATACGAACTGCTCATTATACCCCGTTTCCGGAAGCCTCAACCCCACAGTCGATGCTCCCTCCGAGTATGAGATCGCCGCGATCCTAATGTTTTAGACGCACGAACCTGGCATTTCGTTTTAGCGGAAAAAGGAAATAACTACATGCAAAGCATTGATAATACAAACGAGTGGCCGCTCGACGGCGGCTCGAAGTGAGTCCGCAATCTGCGGCCTTTAGTTCCCCTCATACACCGTTTTTCCGCCCACCACCGTCCGCAGCACCTTGGTCGCCAGCACTTTTTCCGCCGCCGCCGCCGTGACGTCGAGGTCCAGCACCACAAAATCCGCCAACATCCCCGGCGCCAGCTTGCCCTTTTCCTTTTCCTCGAACTCGCCAAAGGCCGAGCCCGTTGTGTAAGCCGCAAGGGCCTGATCCATGGTCAGCTTCTGCTCGGGAAAATACTCCTGCTTCCCATTCTCGCTCTTGCGGGTGACAGCAGCGTACAAGCCGCGAAACGGCGCCACCGGCTCCACCGGATAATCCGTGCCCAAAGCCAGCCTCACTCCCTGGTTCAAGAATGCCGCCCAAGCGTAGGCGGTGGCGGCGCGCTTTGGCCCAAGCCGTTCCTGCGCCCAGCGCATGTCGGTAAGCAGATGGCTGGGCTGCACGGAGGCAATCACTCTCAACTCCTTGAAGCGCGCAATTTGCGCAGGCGTGGTCACCTGCGCATGTTCAACCCGCAGGCGGAAATCATTGCCCCCATTCGGAGCCTTCACTTTCTGCTCGCGAGCGGCCTTCTCGGCTTCGGCAAAAGCATCGAGCGCCATCTGCACGCCTTTGTCGCCAATCGCGTGAAACCCGAGCTGGAAGCCGGCGAGCACGCGCTCCTTGGCCATTTCGTTCAGCGTCGCCGCATCGTATTGCGGCAAACCAGAATTCTTCGGATCATCCGCATAAGGCTCCAGCAGCGCCGCCGTGTGCCCGCCGACGGATCCATCCATAAAGGCCTTCAGCATCCCCGTGTGCAGCATCAGATCGGACTGCGGATGCGAATCGCGCATCTTCTTTAATTCCTCAACCGAATCATTAAATGGGAGCCATTCGGAAATGCGCGTCGTGAGCTTACCTTCTTTTTCAAGTTCCTCGTAAATCCGGAAATTTTCCACGTCCGGCGAATAATCCTGCGCCGAGGTCACACCGTGGCTGGCCAGGTCCGCCAGCGCGACCTCAATTCTCTGCCGCCGCATTTCGTTCGTCGGCGGAGGAATCACCACCCGCACCGCCTGTTTCGCCCCCTCGCGCAGAATCCCGTTAGGTTGCCCATTCTCGTCGCGGTCAATCTTGCCGCCTTCCGGATCGCGGCTAGCCAGCGTGACTTTCGCCAACTGCAGCGCCCGCGTATTGGCCACGGCCAGATGACCATCCACGCGATCCAGAAACACCGGATGACCGCCCGAAACCTCATCCAGATCCCAGCGGCTGGGCAAAGCCTTCACCGGCCACGTCGTCTCATCCCAACCTCCGCCCAAAATCCATTCGCCCGGCTGAGCCGTCTCCACCCTTGCCGCCACGCGCTTGCGGAACTCATCGAGCGTCTTCACACCCGTCAGATCCAGGTTCAGCTTCTGCCGTCCAGCATCGGCCAGATGCAGGTGCGCGTCGTTGAATCCCGGCATGACGAAGTGGCCNNTCTTGCCCACTGCCTGGATGCGGTCGCCCCGCACCGCAATCGCCTCCTCCCGCAGGATCGCAGTGAACTGCGTGGTCGCCGGCACGCCCGTGTAAACGTTCGCGTGGATGAAAATAATGTCGGCCTTCGGCCCAGAAGCAGCTGCCGGTCGAGCCGGAGGACTCTGCGGCTGCGCCCAACACAGCGCCACGGCTACCCACAGGATCAGCGCCGGCTGGCCCATCTTTCGCCTTCCTTGCGAACGATGAAAAGATTGAAGTGCCAGGTGAAGCCTTTGGGTAGCACTGCGCCTAAGCGCTGCGAATAGAGCCTTTTTTTTCATGAGGCGCTTTCGCTCCCGAGGACCACACATCTCCCCATCATTCCCCCGCTCCCGCCCCTGCCAGCGCCAGCATCGTCAAAAGAATCCGCTTCAGCCCCAGCTCGCGTCCGTTGCTGTCGAACCACTCCTGCAAAGTGTGGGCGCCGCCGCCTGAACCGCCACCGCCGATGGCGATCGCCTCTAGCCCCAACGACAAGGGAATGTTCGCGTCGGTCGATGCCCGCTGCACCTGCGCCGCATTGTTGAGCTGCGCATCCACCGCCCGTATTACATGCAGAATCCGGGAGCCCGTCGCCAGTTCTCCGGCCGGGCGGTTCCCGATCGCCACCACTTCGCAATTCACTCCCG
>PMHI01000578.1:13321-17446 GCA_003156615.1 Acidobacteriaceae bacterium
GCGCCAAAATCGCTCCACGAATGCCCGCCCGGACCGCGCACAATCACCTCAAAGCGCCGGCTGCCCAGGGCCTCGGCGACAATCGTATCGGCGCCCGCACCGTCGAGCACCACGCTGTAGGCAATCGAATTCTTCCAGCGCGGCGTGGAAAAAATGTGCCGCATGCCGCGCAGATCGCCCTCACCTTCTTCGCCCACATTACCGATAAACACAAACGGCAGCGCGTGCCGCAGCCGAACCACTCGCAGCAGCGCGGCAATCCCAAGCATCGCCGTCACGCCCGCGCCGTTGTCGGAAACTCCCGGCCCATACAGCCGGCTGCCCTGCTGCCGGATGTTGAGCGGAGTGTTCGTGGGAAATACGGTATCGATGTGCGCGCTCAGCGCCACATACCGCTGCCCAAATCCAGATTCCATGAACCCGAACCCGGGATGCACGCCAAACACGTTGCCCACATCGTCAATGCGAACATCGTCGAGTCCGGCTTCGCGAAAGCGCTCCGCCAGCCAGGCTCCGCGCGCCGACTCCCCAAACGGAGGGGCTGCAATCCGCGCCATCTCCATCTGCCACTGCGCCAGTTGCGGCTCCTGCGTCCGCAGCCAGTTGTAAGCCGACCGCACCTCCGGCGAAGCCGCCAGCCGCGCCACTTCCTGCTGCACCGCGGGAGTAACCTGCGGCATGTCCGCGCGTGGGGGAGTAGGGCTCATTGGAAGTTATGCGTCATCTTACAACGCGTGGCAAGGGGAAGGGATGGACGAGGGCGAGACGGCGTTACAGGGCGGGGATGCGTGCGGCTACGCCAGCCGGCTCTCCACGTATCCCGCTCTCCGTTCCACCACAACCACCAGCTTCTTCGTCGCAGGAACCTCGATACCATGGCGGCGAGCGCCGCGCAGGATCGGTCCCGCAATCGCGTCTAGCTCCGGAGTCTTGAGCTGTTCGACATCCTTCTGCATGGAGCTGCGCATGGTCGCCGGCATCGCCTTCACCCCAGCCAGGACCGCTTCTGCATCAACCTTGGCGCCTTCGGCGACGGCAACACTGCACGCTTCCCGAACACAAGCCTCGCCCAAACTCCGCCACTGCGGATCGGAAAGAATCTCGCCGACAGTTTTATTTGCCGCGGTTGTAGCCAGCGCAAAGGGCGCGAGAAACACCAGCTTGCCCCACAGCAGCGTCGGCTCATCGTCGATGAATTGGCAGGTAAAACCGATTTTCTGAAGCTGATCGACAGTGCTCCCGAGCAGCGCGTGACCCGCCGACGACACATTAAGACGGGCAAACGGAGACCGATGAACGATGTGTCCCGGGCTGACACGCTCGGTTTCAACCGCAATCGTCGCCGGAATCACCCGGCCCGAGCCGTACCGGGCGCGGAGCAAAGCTACGTGGTCAATGCCATTGAGCAATGGAACGATTGCTGTTACCGCATCAGGATTTCCGATGGCGCTGAGTGCCGGCTCCAACTGCGTGGCCTTTACCGCAATCCAAAGCGCGTCGACCGGAGGAACTTCCGCAGCGACGGCGACCTCCACCTCGAAATTGCCGAAAGCACTTTCCAAACGAAGTCGTCTGGGATATTGCGCAAGCATCTCCCGGCGCACGACCAAAGTGACAGAAGCTCCGGAATGCGCGAGACTTGCGCCCATCAGGCCGCCGACGCCGCCGGCCCCCAGAATCGCATGTCGCATTGGTTTTGAAATGGTTTCGTGCATCGGGATCAACCCTCCTTTACGGCCGCCGACAAGCACTCCGTAACCTCGGCATCGCTCAGCGTGTGGTCGCTGGCTTTGGCGCGTTGGTAGATGCGATCCACCAAATCGTCGGTCGCTGGAATGCCGCGCCGCTCCAACCAGAACAGCACATTCGACTTGCCGCTCATCGGACCGATGTCGATGATCTGCTCCAGCCCGAACACATGCGAAGGCACGCCCGAGTAAACCGTGTTGGCAAGCACCACGTCGTTCTTGCGATAAGCCTTGATAATCGCCGCCGCATGCACGCCCGTGGCCGTGCGAAACGCATCGTCGCCCACCACCGGATAGTTCGCCGGAATGGGCACGCCCGTGGCCCGCGAAACCGCCTGGCAATATTGCTTCAGTTTGGTGAGGTCCTGCTCGGCCCAGGGGGCAATACCCATCAGCTTCAGATTCACCAGCATCTGATCCATCTGCGTATTGCCCACGCGCTCGCCCAGTCCGATCGCGCACGCGTGAACGCAATTCGCCCCAGCGATCAGCGCTGCGATCGAATTGGCAATCGCCAGTCCGCGATCGCTGTGCCCGTGCCAGTCCACGCGAATGTTCTCGCCGGAGGGTTTCACCACTTCCTCAATCACGAACCGCACCAGCGCCAGCGCGCCCATGGGCGTGGCATGCCCGGCAGTGTCGCAGATCACGATGGCCCGGGCGCCGCAGCGAATCGCCGTCGAATACAGCCGTTTCACGGTCTCCGGATCGCAGCGGCTCGTGTCCTCGGTAACGTACATGACGTCGAGGCCCAATGAAACCGCGAACTTCACGGCCTTCTCCGTGGTCTGCAAAAGAAAATCGTCGGTCCATCCTTCAGTAAAGCGGCGAATGGGGCTGGATCCAATGAAGGTTGCAGCCTCGATGCGCAACCCCGTTTTCTGCACGATGTCGGCAATGGGNNGCGACGATTTCCCGGGCCAATGCCGTCCCGTGCTCGACCGCGCGCGATCCCGCGCCCGGCAACCCAAGGTCGAGCGAGTCGATCCCAAGCGCCTCCATCAGATGAAGAATCTCAATCTTTTCCGGAATTGAGGGGTCGCGCACCGAAGGCGACTGCAGCCCATCGCGCAGGCTTTCGTCATTGAGCTGCACCGGTCCCGGCGGCTTCAGTCCCGGCGGATGATTGTTGTTCCAGTCGTAGATCAGTTCGGAGTGGTTCATGGGCTCGTGCCTGGTACCGAGTCAACCCTGCGGTTCTCTCTCGTTCGATACCAGGTACTCGGTACTATTTTCCCTTTTCCTTCGGCGGCAATGTCAACCCGAACACGGAAATCATCCCTTGCCCGGCGACGTTCACTTTGGCTTCCGCGGGATTCGGCAAATACAGCGTCTGGCAGTGTTCGCAGCGGTAGACCTCGGCATCGGGTCCCCATGCCTTTTCGGCGTCGCCGCAGGCCTGCTCGATTACGTCGGTGGTGTAGAACCAGCGTTTCAAATGGCCGCCGCAGAATTTGCCTTTCTCATTTTTCTCATTGCAGGCGCGCTGCCCGGCCTTCTTGATCTTCACCTTGTGATGGGGAAGCTGCGGAGCAGTTTGCGGGCCTGAAGTGGTGATTTCGCCAGTCGCCAAAGCGCTTACCCTCCTTCGGGCGGCGCTCGCGCCGCCGGATTCGGCCTTACGAGCGTCATTGTACTCGAAGGCGAAAGATGAGGCCAAAGCCCGGGATGTCGTATGCTAGGTCTGTTCTCGTGGCCGGTGATCGATCGCCAGAATGGGTGCCCTATGAACCATGAGCCTTTTCGCCCGCAAAAGACCTTCCTGACTGGCGCGGCCATTCTTCTCCCGCTCGCGCTTCTGCTCGGNNCGCACCGAAACCGGCTTTTTCGAAGCCTGGAAGACGAAAGACCAGGCCTATTTCCGCGAGCACATGTCGGAGAACGGAGTTTTCTGGGGTGAGAACGGAACGGTGTCCCGCGACCAGCAACTCGCGGAGCAGCAAACTTCCGGGAAAACCTGCAGCTTGGAAGGCTACGGTCTGTCCGACTTCGGAGCGCTCCCACTCGCCAGCGGGGCCTACCTGCTTACCTACAAGGCCGAACAGTACGCTACCTGCAGTGGAGAAAAAGCGCCGATCCACATGAACGGTAGTTCGATCTACATTCTCAAGGCCGGCCACTGGCAGGCCATTTACCGCGCAGAAGTACCGCTGAAGAATCAGAGCTAAGGAATCAAGGCCAAGGAACCTCGTGATCACAATTGTTTCGGGACTGCCGCGTTCGGGCACTTCGCTGATGATGCAGATGCTGGCGGCGGGCGGAATGCCCATCCTCTCGGATAGCGAACGCCAGGCAGAGGTGGACAATCCGCGGGGCTATCTGGAGTGGGAGCGCATCAAGCAGCTCCCCAAAGACCCAGCCTGCATCGCCGAAGCGG
>PMHI01000578.1:17539-17736 GCA_003156615.1 Acidobacteriaceae bacterium
CCTGGCTCGACCACAAGGACTAGGTGAAAACACTGCGCGTTCCCTACCACGAGGCACTGCGGGATGCCGAGGGCATCGGGCAGAAACTAAGCGACTTCCTGGAAATCGGTTTGAACCTGGAAGCCCTGGGCCGCCAGGTCGACGCGACGCTCTACCGAAACCGCTCCCGATGATTTTCGGAAGATGATCCCCTGCAC
>PMHI01000206.1 GCA_003156615.1 Acidobacteriaceae bacterium
GCTTTACGCCGACTTCGGTAACAAAGCAAGGCGATCCGGGTAAGCCATCGCGACCGCAACACAAGTTGCCCCGTCTGGAAGCTTAGCTGCACTCCCATGCTAGCGTCGAAGTTGGCAAGAATGCATAGTGCAGCCGCTCGCATTCTTCTTCGACACTGCAGATTCTTCGACTAGCCAGAAGCGCAGGACTGCTAGTTCCTAATAAGGCCAGCGCTGGTGTGGTTCGCAGGAGCGCTTTGAGAGCAGCGGCTTGCAATAGGATCAGCAGGGCAGTGGCGACAAAAAGCTGGAGGACTTCCCCCACAGGCCGGATGCGAAGAAAAACTATGACCGTGCTCGCCAAAGTTATTGAGAAAAACATATCGATCGCGGTTAGGTGGTAGAAGTTGCGGTTCAGCGCCAGACCTATAACGACGAGGATCACAAATCCCGTCGCTACTGGTCTCATGCGCCCGCTCACAGTGCTGCTCCCGCCTGGCGGCTGCGCAAAGACATCTGACCGGCGGTCCCGCACAACAATGACAGAACAGCCCAACCCATCAGTGCCAACCGGTTACTACGCATCAGCAAGACCAATTCGAGCGGCGAAAAGAACAGCGCAGCGATCGCTGCAATCGTCAGAAAATCGGACCATCCCCGAACCTTGTCTTTATCTTTGCCTAGCAATTCATTCGCCAGCAGCAAGACGGGAAGCATGATCATGCTCAGGTCGTACCCCAGGGCGTGATAGCTGACGAGNNGCACGGCACCGCCATGCGGCGAAGAGGAGCACTGCAACAGAGGACACCAGTGCAACTGCCCCGACGTAGGAATCGCCATGCAGAAGCACGTACAAAATTCCACGCAGGTTGGGCATGTCCGAAGGCATGATCGCACCCCGCGCCATGGTGTCCTCCAACTGCACTACGTAGCGGGGATACAGCAGCATTCCCTCCCTGCCCACAATGACAGTGCTGACCAATGCCAAGACCGCTGCAATGGGTAAGAATCCATACAGGACCTTCTTCCTTCCCTGCACCAGCAAGAAGAAGATGAATGGCAGGATGAGGTGAGGCTTAAACAGTCCAAGCGCAAGCCAGCCCCCGGCGAAGAGGTCGCGGTTCCTCTTCAGACATAGAAACGCGAGAGTATAGAGGAATAAAAGCAGGATCGCGTCCTGGCCCTGAAGCAGGGCGAAAAAGATCGGAAAGAAACCTAGGCTGGCTAGGATCCAGGACGGCCAGGGATAGTTTTGAAGATGATGCAGTTCCGGCTGCAGCAGGAATGGCAAGCTGATCAGCATCGCCAGATTTACCAGCGCCCACAGCCCAAATGCGAAAGGATAAGAGACATAAGCGAAGGGAGCGAAGAGCACCGCCTCGAACGGCGGATGGTTGTAAGGTAGCGCATCGAGGCGAATGGCTACTTCGGGAGCGAATTCTCGCTGTACCTTGAACTGTGTCACGTTGTCATACAGCTGGTGTCCCAGCCCCTGTCGGACCATTGTCCCCGCGCAGTAGTAGATGGTGAAATCCGAATATCCCTTCGAGACGAACTCGCGCACATTCCAAAAGACGATAGCGTGGATCATCACCATACCGGTAAGGTACAGGTAAACAGCGGACTTCAGCTTCGAAGCTTTCACGCAGCACCATTGCTCGCACGAGGCTGGCAGCCTGTTGAAAAACCTCAAAATCGTGTCATTCCGTGGAGGCGCAGCAGCGCGGAGAAACCGCAGTTTTCCTTCGATTGTAAGAACTGAAGGTTCCCTCGATCGGCTCGGGATGACAATAAAATAGGACTTTTCAACCCAACTGCCTCAATGAAGCGAGCCCATTTTATCTCGAATATGCCGCCGCTGCAGCCAGCCGATCGTCTGCAGTAATGTACTAACAAAGGACACTACCATCGTCTGCTCGCCAGAAGCGAGTGGGCTTGTATCACGATGCCGCCCATAATACTGGATTCATCAGTTCATTGGAGGTGCCAATCCGTAGCTGGCCGCGGTTCATCGGCCTTGCTCCGTCTGGTCAAGCAAGAGAGGCCAGATGAAGGGAATAAAGGAGACCAGGAATGAAGGCAGCAATGGGAACTGGTCCGGCGAATGACATTAGCGCTGACGGACGCGATTTACATCCTCGTTACCGGCGCAGGGCATAGTACTCGTTGATGGGACGGTCATCGCTCAGAGCGGGGGTGGAGGGAGATGCCGAAATGAGTCGATCGATGGGCATTTCGTTGTTCAGAATACTTGCGAAGCGGCCTTCCGCCGTGGGTTGTGGACCCCACTCCACCAAATCGACCGCTGCATCCTCCGACAGGCGCAGGGCCAATTCATTCGCAGTGCGATTGGGAAGGAGATGGTCACTGGCGAGAAAATGAAATCCCCAATTTGGGCTATAGGTGAACACGCGGACGTAGGGGAACGATCGGCGCAGGGCAAGTGCCACGGCTGCCAAATCTTCGGCATCGCCAGACGGTATCCACTGCTGCAGAACGCCCCCCGGGCGAAGATGTTGCCGGACGACCGAGTAGAAATTCTCGGAATAGAGCAGGCTGGAACCAGCGGCCTCCACTGGCGGTGGAGGATCGATCGTGATTACGTCGTATTGCTGCGACGTACGCTCCAGGTAGCGGCGGCCATCGTCGATCACCACGTGGGACAAAGGAGAACTCAGAATCGCGGGGCCGTCGCTGTGGAAATAGCCGAACAAGCGCGGCACACTCGGAACCAGTTCCACAGCCGTCACCGGAATTCCCCAAGAGTGCAGCGAGCGAAACGTTGTCCCCATGCCAAAACAGACGACGAGGGCATTTTGGGGAGGACGGTCGAGGAAAGCCAACGGGAGATGCGCCATCATCTTAGTAATTGGCGTCAGCGTGGTCATGGTGTAGCCGTTGACCAACAACAACTTGTTCATGCCACTTCCGGTCGCGATTACGGTGGCGGTCGAATCCCGCAGCAGCTTACTGCCTTCGCCATACTGCCTTTCAGAGCTCCAGCTTGCCAGAATGAGCACCAAGGCCAGCGGCAACAATAGGAGAGACGCAGTGCGCAGCGCGAAACCAGCCGAGGCGGACCGACGCATGGGGCGAACGCCCATGATCAGCCAAGGCAGCGACAGCAACACCAGCGCCCAGCGCTCGCTCATCCACGGCAGAAGCACGAAGCCGGCCAGCAGCGGCCCCAAGATGCAGCCGATAACGTTCACCGCGTAGGCCTTCCCCGCCTTGGCTGGATCGCCTCCCGCCCAGCGGTCGACCAGCATGGGCGTCAGATACCCGAGCAGGCCCGTGAAGGGCGCGATGCCCAACACCAGCCGCAGTGAGGCGGGGATATCAATATGGGGTCTGGCGGCCACCAGCGGAAACAGTGAGAAAAGGGCCAGCAGCGTCCAGGGCAAAGTACTTTTATTCACACCTTGGGATTTCGAGCTGCGGTAGGTGCGCGATCCCACGAAAGTCCCAGTCAGGTAGATGGCCAGAATGGACGCGAAGGCGTATACCACGGTTCCGATGTAGGGTGTGAACAGACGGACCCAGACCACTTCCATGCCCATGCTCGTGAGCCCGGTGGCGAATAGCAAGGCGAGGAGAGACCCCTCTCCACTTAAAGTTCGGACTCTTTCATTGGCGGTTTGCTGCTGTTCTCCGACTTCCTTCAGCCGAATGCTCGTCGATACCATCAGCGCCAGAACCCCGATGAGGCCGTTGCAAGCAGCACCCACCCTCAGCGTCCCGTGAAATCCCAGCAGCTCGATCAAAAACAAAGAGAGAACCGTTCCCACTAACGCGCCGGCCACGTTGGCCGTGTACAAATAGCTGAATGACCGCGAAGATTCCCAGGGAAACGTGCGCTCGATCGCCAGCATCGCGACCGGGATGGTTGCTCCCATCAATGCACACCAGGGAATCAAGGTGAAGGCAACGCAGAGGCCGGAGACGATGTAATATTCGGCGGATGAGCTTGATCCCGACCTTTCCAGGACGCTGTGTCCCAGATTAAGCTCGTCGGGAACGAGGATTCCCGAGGTGCCAATCAGCAGCTCGACCGCAGCGTAAAGGCGGAGAGTTGGGAAGTCGATTCTTCCCCCATGCATGCGTATCAATGCCCCGCTGGCCCACGATCCCAACCCCAGTCCAGCCATGAAAACCGACAGCACGATAGCAACCATGGCGGTGGTAACCCCGAATTGCGCCATGGACAAGCGCAGCCAGACCAGTTCATAAAGAATGCTACAGAACCCCGAGATAAAGAAGAAACTTGAATACCAGCCCACGAAGGTCTCTTTCTGTGAATAAGGACAAGTCTCGATTACTCGGTTTGCAGAAAATCGTCTGCCACTTTCCAAGGATTGCTCGTGCTCCTAACTGCGAGAATGACTGCCAGCCATGCTACCCGACAGTCCAGGGCCATGCGTCAGTTCACCTCCGCGCCCCGTCTCGTCGTCCAGTCAAACAAGTGGTTCTGGCGTCATCGTAACCATTGGGGGCGGCTTGGTGACCCGTTTGGTCGGAAGGCTCTGCGAACTCCGCTAATCACCCCAGGCTTCTTGAACGCTCGGGGTTTCCAAATCGGTGGATCACCAGCCCACCACCGATCTTCCTTGCTGTTCGGTGGTAGCATTCAGCGTCGCGGCCCAGGTGCTCGATATCTTCGACAATCAGGATCCGATGCGCCGCACACCATGGTCCTAACGGACGCAGGGTGAGGATCACCGGCTC
>PMHI01000699.1 GCA_003156615.1 Acidobacteriaceae bacterium
AGGCCGAACCGGGTGACGCTGGTGATGAGGCCGTCGAAGTCTTCGCCCACGCGGTCCTGCATGAACTTGACCTTTTTCCACTCCATGAGTTCGCGCTCGGCATCGTCGGCACGTCGCTCGGATTGGCTGGACTCTTCGGCGATCTCGTGCAGTTCCTCGATTTTGATTGGTCCGCCCAGTGGTTCCAGCGCTTGGCGATGTGCCGTGTGATCGCGACGCTTCGACCACGGCGAAGGGTTCTCGGCGCTATCGACGAGGGCCGACGAAACTCCAACCGGCGCGCCTCCATCATGCCGCTCGGCCGAGTTGTGCAGCACTTGTTTCAAGATACGATGCACGATCAGGTCAGGATAGCGGCGGATGGGCGACGTGAAGTGAGTGTAACTGCTAGCCGCCAGCGCGAAGTGGCCGAGATTCTCCTCTGAGTAGCGCGCCTGTTTGAGCGAGCGCAGCATCAGGTAGCTCAGGATGCGCTCTTCTGGTTTTCCCGCGATCTTGGCCGCCAGCTTCTGATACATCCGTGGCGTGACATGGATTTCCTTGGGAACCTCGATCATGCGTGCTTGGTTGCCGGTGCCGCGCGTGGCGCGGCGGTCGGTCTTGAGCTGCACGCGGTGAATGGGCAGCGCGCCCACTCCCAGCGAATATCCGAAGGTCGCAGCGATCACCTCGAAGTCATACACGCGCTTGGCGTCCGGCTTTTCATGAATTCGATATAACGACGCGATGCGTTTCGATTCCAGATACTGCGCCACGCATTCGTTGGCCGAAAGCATGAACTCTTCGATCAGACGATGGGCGATATTGCGCTCCGAGCGTGCGATGCTCTTCATCAAACCGAATTCGTCGAACTCGATGACCGGCTCCGGCAAGTCGAAGTCAATGGACCCGCGGCGCTGGCGTTTTCGGTTGAGAATCATCGCGAGGTCGCGCATGAGTTCGAATGTGGGGACGAGCGCTTGGTAGCGTTCGCACGCGGCGGCATCGCCTTCAATCACAGCGTTAACGGCGGTGTAGGTCATGCGCTCGGTCGAACGGATCACGCCTTCGCTCAGTTCGTAGCCGACAATTTCGCCGCGAGGATCGATTCGCATCACGCACGACAGGACCAGCCGGTCCAGGTGCGGCCGCAGGCTGCAGATATCGGTCGAGAGTTCGAGCGGCAGCATGGGCACGGCGCGGTCGGGAAAATAGACGCTGGTTCCGCGCAGGCGCGCTTCCTGGTCGAGCGCGGAGTCGGGCGTAACGTATTGGGCCACGTCGGCAATGTGGACTTGCAGTTCGAAATTCCCATCGGCGAGATTGCGTACCGTCACAGCATCGTCAAAGTCGCGCGCGGTCTCACCGTCGATGGTGAAGATGGGCAGCGCGCGGAAATCTCGCCGATGGAGAAGTTCCTGCGCCGGGATGACGGCGGGGACATTCTGCGCCTCTTCGAGGGTCGTCGCGGGAAACTGGTGCGGCAAATGAAACTTGCGGATGGTAATCTCGACGTCGACGCCGAAGTCGTCTTGTCGGCCGAGAATTTCAAGGATCCGGCCGCGCGGAGTTTGCGTGGGCGTTGGCCAGTCGGTGATTTCAACGTCAACCGCCACGTTTTCAAGGTCATCCCATTCCGAGTGGCGCGCGGCCTCGTCACCGAGCACGCGGTCGACAGATTTTCTTTGTGGCGCCGGCGTCTCGCCGGCTTTCTTGGCAGCCGCCGGGGACGGCGGCGCTAGGCCGACTTTCGGATGCTCCATCCCCGCCGGGATCACGATGTCCATCGTGATCTTGCTGTCGATCGGCCGCACGAAATTGTGCCGGCTGCCGTAGTGAAAAATCCCGACCACCGTGGGATGCGCCCGCACCACCGGCCGCACGATCCGGCCCTCGGCGCGGCCATCGGGACGAATCGCGACGATGTCGACCAGCACCCGGTCGCCATGCATGGCGTTGCCGATCGCGTGGGGCGCGACGAAGATATCTCCCACGAGACGAGACTTGAGAGCTGCACTCAGCGAGCTTGCATCGGGGATGACGAAACCGAAGCCGTCGCGGTGCATGGTGAGGCGTCCGACAACCAGATTCTTGTCGGCTGCGGCTTGCGGCAGGGCGTAACGATCGGAATTGAGTGCCATCAATTCACCGGCAGCGACCAGCTTCTGGAGCAGGGCGTCAAGTTCTCCGCGGGCGTCGCCGTGCAGGCCAAGCTCGCGCACCATCTGCTTGAATCCCGCAGCCCGCTTTGGCTGGCGGGCAATAAGTTTCAGGATGGCGGAGTCGGAAATCATGCGGAGCTGTCAGCGAACAGCCGTCTGCTCTCAGCATACCCCACTGGTAGGGAGTTGGCTTTCAGTCTCTTCCACTCCGTTTGAGCAAAATCTGCAAGATTCGCAGGCCGCGTCTTGGCATATTCTCCCAGCACTCCATATGATGATAGATGGATCCTGAAGTTGAACATGTGGCAAGCACCAAAATGGAACGATCCGCAAGAACGTGGGAATTCGTTGCTCGGGCGAGCCATGATTCAAGAGCGGGATGAAACGTTGGATGCTGAAGCCACCGAGCCCAACCACCAGAGTTCGGCCGGCCGTCCCCAAGTCGGGATTTCTTTAGGCTTGTGGTGGTCAATCCATCCATGACTTCAGTCGCCATCATTCCTGCTCGACTCGCTTCAACCCGTCTGCCGCGGAAGATGCTGCGCGAGATCGCGGGCAAGCCGCTGGTCGGTTGGGTGTACGAGGCGGTTCACTCCTCGTCGCTTCTTTCCGATGTGATTATCGCTACCGATTCCGAAGAGATCATGGACAGCTGCCGCAGACACGGCTGGAACGCACGAATCACTTCATCCACTCACCGCAGCGGAACCGAGCGCGTGCATGAAGTGTCGAACTCAATTGCAGCGGAGGTTTATGTCAACGTGCAAGGCGACGAACCGCTCGTGCGCGTGGAACAAATCGCCACTCTGCTCGATGTGATGAAGGACCCGGCTGTCCAGGTGGGAACCGTGAAGACTCCGTGCCCACAGCAAGAGATCGGCAATCCGAACGCGGTCAAAGTCGTCACCGCCCCCGACGGTCGCGCTCTCTATTTTTCCCGGGCAACGATCCCCTTCGACCGCGACGGGACTGAGCCACGCTACTTCAAGCATCTCGGCCTGTACGCCTACCGGAAACCCGCTCTCGACTTTTTTGTGAGCCAGCCGGAATCCACGCTGGAGAAAAGTGAACGGCTGGAACAGCTGCGTTTCCTGGAAAATGGAATTGCCATCTACGCGGGAGAAACACCTTACGACTCTGTCGGCGTGGATACGGAAGAAGATCTACAACGGGTAGCGGAGATTCTGCGGAAGCGTTGACCTTCTGGACTTGGTGCTCGGGATAAGGGTCTATACGTGCGGCCCCGCATCCTGCGCACGGCGCCAAGCCTCGGCGGCGGCAACTCGCCTCGAAATTGCGGGATGCGAGTGGAACAACACCTCAATCCACTTCGACGGCGTACGCTCCGCCAGGTTCTGCTCTGCCAGCTTGTTCATCGACGAAATGAAAGGCCCCACGCTGGCGATCGATTCAAACGCATAGCGGTCGGCTTGCCGCTCGTTGTAGCGCGAGTAAGCATTGAGCGCCGGCATCAGCAGAAGCGAAAGTGCCGTCGCGGTAAGGGCCAGCAAGGGCAGGTTGGCGAAATCGGAAAGCTCTTCGAACATGTGATGATCGACCGCGTAGTGGAGTACCCAGTTCGCCACCCAGAAACCGAGCAAGGTAATTCCGGCTTGCACCAGAATGCTCTTCAGGATATGCCGGTGGACGTGGTGGCCAAGTTCATGGGCGAGCACCGCTTCGATTTCCTCGGGAGCGTAGGTATCCAGCAGCGTATCGGCCAGGATGATCCGCCGCGTGCGGCCCAGTCCGGTGAGAGCCGCATTCCCTTTCTTGCTCTTCTCTGAAAGCTTCCAGCGATAGACTCCACGCACGCGCGTGCCCGCATGCTCGCTCAATAGAACCAGCCGCCGCCGCAGGTCTTCATTATCCAGTGGCTCGAACTTGTAGAAGATCGGGAACAGCATGACCGGAGCAAGCTGGGCCAACAATATGAACAGCCCCATAAACAGCGCCCAGGTGATGAGCCACCAATGCTGCGGAGATTGGCGAATCATGAAATACAGCAACTCCACCACGATCCCCGCCAGCACCAGTCCCACCAGAAAGCCCTTGGCTTCATCCCAGAGCCACGAGCGAAGTTTCTGCGTGGAGAGCTGAAACTTTCGCTCCAGCCGGAAACCGTAATAGTCGAGTCCAAAGCCCAGCGCTTTGCTGATCAAGAGCAGGAAGAATAAATAGACGAACACGGCCAGCGTGTAGTTCTGAAATCCCCGGCGCAAAGCCAGATCGCGCAGCCAGCCGGTCCAGCCTGTGGTCAAAAGAACCACTAGGAACGCGGAACCGATGACAAAATCGGCCATTCCCAGCCAGCGGTGAGTCCGATTGTAGCGGCGCGCCTCAGGCGAGTCGGGGGGCGAGTTCGAGTTTCCGGCGAAGGTCATTCTTATCTAGAAGTATCGCATTACTACCGCGTCAAATGTGGAGTCTCGGGCAGGACGAAGTGGGCCCGCCAACCGCCGATCTCATTCCTAGTGCTTAACAAAACTCTCCGCGGCGGTCAGGATTTCGTTTACCAACTCCGGGGATGCGGCTTCGGCGTAGGCTCGCAGCAGCGGCTCCGTTCCCGAGGCGCGGAACAGAATCCATGCTTCCGCTCCGTTGCCGTCGGTTGGAGCATCGAGAAAAAACTTGATGCCGTCGAGATTTTCTTTTTTCACCACGCGATAGCGTCCCAAGCTTTGCGTGCTTTCGTCGCGAGCCCGCTGGATCGCGTTTTGCTTGATCTGTTCAGGAATGTGCAGATCGCGCCTGCCGTAATAGTGCGGACCGAACTCGCGCTGCAAGTCCGCAACCAGTTGGCCCAACGGCTTGCCCTCTTCGGCCATGACATTGGCCAGCAGCAGGCAATTCAGCACCCCGTCGCGCTCGGGCAGGAAGCGCGAATAGCCGATGCCACCAGACTCCTCGCCGCCGATCAGAATGTCGTGCTCCATCATCAGATCTGCGATGTACTTGAATCCGATCGGCGTTTCGTAAAGTTTGCGCCCGTACTTGGCGGCGATGCGATCAAGCATGCGGGTGGTATTGAAGGCGCGCACCACGTCTCCCGGCCACTTCTTGCGCTCCAGCAGCCAGCGCAACAGCACGCAGAATATCTTGTGCGAGTCCACGAAGCTGCCATCTTCGGCGACCGCGCCGATGCGGTCGGCATCGCCATCGGTGGCCAAACCGGCATCGCAGTGCTCACGGACCACGGTCTGCTGCAGGAGAGCGAGGTTTGGCTCGATGGGTTCAGGATTGATGCCAGGAAACAGCGGGTTTACTTCTTGGCGGATCGCGATGAACGGAACGCCACGACCCTGAAAGATTCCGGCAAGAACGCCCCGGCCGGAGCCATACATTGAATCGATGGCGAACTTGAACTTGGTTTTGCCGATCAGATCCATGTCGGCAAAACGGCAAACCGCGGCGATGTAAGCCGTCTTGAGGTCGGTTTGTTCGATGGCAGCATTCACCCCTTGCGGCATCGCCCCGGCGTGCAACTCTTCTTCAATTCGTTTCATGATGCCGGGCGTGGCCGAGCCGCCAAACTTCCCTTTGAACTTCACTCCGTTCCAGTTCCACGGATTGTGGCTGGAGGTGATCATCACTCCGCCCGCTGCCCCTTTGTCCTTCACTGCATAGGACACGGCTGGGGTGGGCGTGTAGTCATTGGCCAGCTTCACCGGAACACCTGCGGCGGCAATCACCTCCGCCGCCACTTGCGCCACGCGTTGCGAGGCGAACCGCGTGTCATAGCCAATGATTACCCCATGTTGCGCGTCCTCGTATTTCAATACATAGGACGCGATCGCGCCCGCGACCCGGCGTACATTGTCGAAGGTGAAGTCGTCGGCGATGATGCCGCGCCAACCGTCGGTCCCGAACTTGATCTCTTGAGCCATGGAAGATCCGTTTCGGTTTCCAGTGACCTGAACTGAGAGTGCCGTTGAATACTAACTGGAAACTAGAAACTGAAAACCGGAAACTAGGTAAGTCTGCGCATCTTTTTCTCGTCCAGATACTTCACCACTTTACCAACCTCCTGCGCGTGCTGCCGGGTCGTGATCAGCAAAGCGTCCAGGGTTTCGACCACGACGAGGTCGCTCACGCCCACGGCCGCGACAAATTTGCCCGGCGCATGAACGAAGTTGCCGTGTGCGTTCAAAACGAACATGCCTGCGCCATCAATCAGGTTGCCCTCGGGCGGACTGCTCTTCGCACTGCGATGCTCGTGCAGCGCGGTCCANNTCTACGCTGATGTTCTCGCACCTGGGGTATAGCCTGCGGAAGGTCGCAGCAAATTTGTGCGTGCCGAAATCAGCGGCGATCTCTTCCAGCAGAGATGCGGTATGCCGAAGATGCTCGCGCAGCGCGTTGGCTAGCGTACGGGCACTCCACAGAAACATGCCGCTGTTCCAAAAATAATTTCCCGCAGCCACGAAAGCCGCGGCTTTCTCCGCATCGGGCTTCTCCGTGAATCGGCGTACACGGAGAGCGTCGCCGCTCGAGCCGCTGCCGGCTTCAATGTAGCCGTATCCGGTTTCCGCCCGATTTGGACGAATGCCAAGAACCACAATGTTTTCGCCGGCGGCTGCGATGTCCACGCCGCGTTCGATGGTTACGCGATAAGCTTTTTCATCGCCGATCACATGGTCCGAGGGGAACATCCCAATCACTGCGTCGGGACGTTCACGCAACAGAAGAAACGCGGCGAGGCCAATGGCGGGTGCTGTGTTTCTTCCAACTGGCTCGGCCAACACTTGTGTCTTCGGCAATTTCGGAAGCTGCTTCAAGATCGCGGGACGGAGATCGTCGTTGGTGATGATCCAGTAGCGTTTCGGCGGAGCCAAAGGCAGCAGCCGCGCCACCGTCTGTTGAATCATGGTTTGCTTGCCGTCGAGCGCCAGCAATTGCTTGGCCCTCTTCTTCCGGCTCAAGGGCCAGAAGCGGGTGCCTCGCCCGCCGGCAAGAATCACAGGATAGAAATTCGAGTTCTTAGCCAAAGTTTTCAATTCCACTCGCTACATTCGCGTTTCCGGCTCAGGCACCGCCGCACCCGGAACGCGCGCCCTCAGAAACTCCAGCGTCCACTGCGGTCGCACCGTAAACTTCCCGACCGATGCCGGGACCACCACCGCATCTCCCTTTGCCACAGTAACGGGCTCCGCCTCGGTCGCTTCTACCACTCCGCATCCCTCCACTGCCACCAGGATCTGCGCGGAACTTTTGCCGGAATCGTCGCGCGTGCTCAGTTCCTGCTCGTCCTTCATCTCAAACATATCCACCACAAAATAAGGCGCAGCCACCAGTGGAGCCTGCCGGTTGTTGCTGCCCGTGATTGGCACGGGCGCCGGCCTCAGAACCTTTCCCGATGCAACTTTCAATTTCACTGCGGCCAGGCCCTCTTTCAAATGCAATTCGCGCGGTCGTCCGTAATCATACAAACGATACGTCGTGTCCGACTGCTGTTGCGTCTCAACCATGACCGATCCAGGTCCCAGCGTGTGCACGGTTCCGCCCGAAACATAAATCATGTCACCGGTGTAAACGTTGAGCCAGTTCAGTACCTCTTCGGCGCGCTCCTCATGGATCGCTTGCTCCAGTTGCGCAATGCTCACGCCCGACTTTAATCCCAACGCAATTTGTGATCCCGGCTTGGCGTGCGCCACATACCAGCACTCGGTCTTGCCCCAGGGTAGACCTACGCGGCGGGCTTGCTCGTCATCGGGATGAACCTGCACCGAGAGTTTTTCATGCGGAAAGAGGAACTTCAGCAGCAGAGGAAAGTGCCGCGCATCGCGGGCAGCATCGCCGACAAGCTCCCGCTGATATTTCTCGCAAAGTTGTGCCAGCGTTTGCCCGGTGAGCGGCCCGTTGGCAATCTTGCAATCGTCCCCGGTGAGCCAAGCCTCACCAATCTTTTCTTCGAACCGCCGATTCGGATAAATCGGCGACAAGTTCTGCGTGCCCCACGGGCGCGGATCGAATCCCGGAAGCATCAACAAAGGATAGAGATTGCCCATACGAAAATGATCTACATAGAAAAGGCCGTTCGCGAACGGAAGGCCTCAGCCGAATCTAAAACATCAATCCGCCAACCATGTGCCTGAAACCGCGCCTACAGCCCGGCGAAGAACTTCCGCATGCGCTCCAACCCGCGATCCAACTCCGCCTTCGAAGTCGCGTAGGAAACACGGATGTGCTCGCCGGTACCGAATCCTTCTCCCGGCACAGTGGCCACGTGGACTTCCCGGAGCAACCTTCCCGCCACCTCCGACGCAGATTTCACTCCGCCGCGTCCCAAAAACTCGGAGATGTTGGGATACGTATAGAACGCGCCTTCCGGCAGCGTACAGGTCACGCCCGGAATCGAGCGCAATCCCTTCACCACATGGTCGCGGAGTTCAATATATTCCCGCCGCATTTCCTCGACGCAGTTCTGCGGTCCCTTCAGCGCCGCAACGGCGGCTTTCTGCACGATCGAAGTCGGATTCGAAGTAGACTGGCTCTGCAACTTCGCCATCGCGCTCACCACTGCCGCCGGCCCCAGCGCGTACCCCAAGCGCCAGCCCGTCATGGCGTAGGTTTTCGAGAGCGAGCCGAGCACCACGACGCGCTCTTTATACTCGCGCAACGATCCCACAGAAAAATTCTGGCCCGTGTAATTCAGGTAGACGTAACACTCGTCGGAGAGCACCCAGATTCCACGTTCGTGCGCCAGGCGCACAACCTCCGTCAAGTCCTTCGGATTCATCACCGCACCGGAAGGATTCGAAGGCGAATTCAAAATAATGACTTTGGTCCGCGGCGTGATCAGCGCAGCAACCATCTCCGCCGTGACCCGGAAGCCTTGCGACTCGTCCGATTGCAGCAACACGCACTCTCCGCCCGCATATCGCACAATATCCTTGAACGAAACCCAGTAGGGCACCGGCAAAATCACTTCATCGCCATGATCCACGAGTACTTGAATCGCGTTGAACAGCGCATGTTTGCCGCCGGTCGAGGCGATGGCTTCTTCGCGCCGGTAATCGGAATCGAAGTCCGCCGCATGACGGTGCACGATAGCGTCGCGCAACTCGGGCGTGCCCGGCACAGCCGTGTACTTCGTGAAATTGCCCTGAATGGCGGCGATGGCTGCATCCTTGATGTGCTGCGGCGTGGAGAAATGCGGCTCGCCGGCGCCAAAATCCACCACATCAATTCCCTGTGCGCGCAACTTGTCAGCCTCGGCCACGACCGCCATCGTGGCTGAGGGCTCAATGCGGTTGATCCGGTTGGTGAGTCTAAGCGCTTGGCTGGCCGCAGTGGTCATGCTTTCTTTTTCCTCTTCCTTTCTTTGCCGCCCACGCCTGCCGGCTTGATGGCATGCATCTCGTCGTGAAATTTGTAGGCAAGATCGAGTTTTTCACGCAGCTTCTGCTCCACCACTTCCGGCACCAGTCCCTTCACCGGCCCGCCCGCCTGCGCCACCTCCCGCACCAGGCGCGAGCTGACGTAGGAGTACTTGTCGGCCGGCATCATGAACACTGTCTCCAGCGTGGGTTCGAGCTTGCGGTTCATCAGCGCCATCTGCAATTCATATTCGTAGTCGCTGATGGCCCGGATGCCGCGCAATATACAAGTCGCCTCCAAAGATTTCGCGTACTCCACCATCAGCCCGTCAAACGTGTCGATGCGGACATTCTTCAGATGCGCTGTGAGCGCCCGCAGCATCTGCAGCCGCTCGGCCACGCTGAACATCGGAGTCTTCTCCGAGTTGCGCAGGATCGCCACCACCAGTTCCTCAAAAATCTTGGCGCCCCGCTCGATCAAATCGAGGTGTCCGTTGGTAGTCGGATCGAACGAACCGGGATAGATAGCGATGCCTTTGTTCAATCGTCCTCACAGCAACAGGCCGCTGAATAGAAGATTCTATGCGGGCAGGACTCGGAATGGCAATTGCCCCTGCGGGACGGACACTCCTGCCCGTCGTCGTTGATCGCGACTTTGACTTCGGCATTCAATCGCTCAGACCTATTCGTGGCGGCGCAGGGTGAGCCGCGGAGCGGCGCAAGAATTGAGCTCAGGGCGCAAGCCGTGGGATTAGAAAGGGGGCCAGACCGGGGACAGAGTTGAAATAACAGACCGGGCAGAGGGTTGACAGATTTGATCCGTTCCCGGGAGGCAGCTACAAAGGAGCATGTCTTGGAACCTGAGCGGCGTGGTGGAGAAGCGCAGCTTTTTTGTGAAGGAGTGGTTGTCGGAGAACTGGACGATGACCCAGGTGGGCGCCCGGCACGGCATCTCGCGCCTATTCCGACCGGACCTGCTTTCCTTGGCGGCGCCCAGTCAGTTCGTCACTTCTCCGCCGGGCCCGCAAGGATTCAGGGCCGCTTTTAAATTGGGCTTTGAGATCCTCGCCGCGCTCGGCTATCGGGATTCGTCGAGGAGCGCTTGACTCCAACTTTCACTTCTGCGTCGGCGGCACATATTCCTTCGGCAACGCCGATCCTTCACCAAAGAAGAATTGCTCCATCTGTTTGACGATGACTTCCTGATCTTCGCGCCGGGCCGGATTCAGGCGGTATTCGTTGAGCAGCATCTTGCAGTGTTCGGTCCACATCCTCCATCCTTCCTGGGAGACGTTGTCATAGACCTTGCGCCCGAGGTCGTTGTCGAAGGGAGGCTCGTCCAACCCGGGCATTTCTCTTTTCAATTTCACGCAGAAGACGGTGTGCGCCATACACTTCCTTCACTTAGGGGTTTATCAACCTTCAAGGTTACTACAAGGAGCTTCGGGCTTTCGCGAAGCGCATTTGCCGAAGCCCGAAACCCAACAGCCGAAGACCGAGAATCGCAGAATTATTTCTTCTGATCCTTATCCGCGGCCTCAATCGAGAGCAACTCCACTTCAAAAATGAGCGTGGAGTTGGGCGGAATCCCGCGCTGGCCGCTCTCCCCGTAAGCAAGATCGGAGGGAATGAAGAGTTGCCATTTCGACCCGACCGGCATGAGTTGCAGCGCCTCAGTCCATCCCTTGATGACTCCACTCACGGATATCTTCAGCGGCTGGTTGCGCTTGTAGGAGCTGTCAAACTCCGTGCCGTTGACCAGCGTGCCACGGTAGTTGCAGAGCACCGTGTCGCTCGCCGTGGGCTTCGGCCCCGTGCCCGCCGTCAGGATCTTGTACTGCAGCCCACTCGGCAGTAAGACGACGCCTTCCTTGCCCTTATTGGCGGCCAGAAAATCGTCTCCTTCTTTCTTGCCCTCTGCCTGCTGCTTCTTGATCAGGTCATTCCGCACCCCATCCAACGCAGCCTGCGCTTCCTGGTCGGTAAGCAGGGTCTTGCCGCCCGCCAGACCGTCTTTCAGGCCGCGCGCCATAAGCGCCGGATCGAATGGAATCGATTGTTTGCTGAGACTGTCCGCCAGCTTCTTGCCACTGCTCATCCCAAGGGCGTAGCTGAATTTATCTTTCTGCGTTTTGAGAGTCAGTGGAGCCGGGCCCTTTGCCGCAGTGGCCGAATGCGTTTTCGCCGCGGGAGTCTGAGCTTTGGCCGGAGCAGCGGCAGTTGGGGCAGCAGGAGCTGAAGAAGCTGGGGGAGTCGTGGCTGGAGTTTCCTGCGCCAGAGCGTTCCCTGGCAGCATCCCAGCCATCAATATGACGGCGACAGTGAATGATTTCTGCATATAAACATTGTCACATTGATATGGTATCTCCGCAAATTCCCGGAAGATCCGGTGGAGCCCTGATTGGAACGCAGCGGCAGCGGCACCGGAAGCCGCAGTAGCGGCAGGAGCTCAAGCAGGAGCCGCCGCCGAACTGTCCTGGGACTGCGGCAGTTCTCCTCGTTATCTGACGATTGTCCACGGTCTGGCAGGAAACGGCGACTTTCTCGATATGCCGCCGCCGCCATTGCTCAGAGGAAGGCTGCCG
>PMHI01000571.1:0-4362 GCA_003156615.1 Acidobacteriaceae bacterium
CACGCACCGCTTCTTCATCGCCACGCTCTTCCAGCCACAACTATCTTCGACCGAAAAAAATCCCCATCCCGTAATCCTCGCCTTCGTCCAGGCCGCGGCCGACTGGGGACGCAAAAAGCTCGACGACAGCGTGCTGGAATAACGGCTCTTGCGTCCGCGGACCTGCCGAGGATATTCGTGGGGAAATCTGAAACCAATCCCAACCAGAAATCCGAAAACGCGGTTGCAGATGGCTTTCCAGTGGGAGTCGGCTCGCGAAAAACTGGCAGGCTGGAATTCCTGCATCCCGTCGTATCGTCGAGCTTGCGCCGTCGACACGCCACGCTAGGCCGCTTTCACGAAACGCAGCGACGCCGAATTCATGCAATACCGCAGTCCCGTCGGTTGCGGACCGTCGTCGAATACATGGCCGAGGTGCGCATCGCATTCCGTGCAGGAAACCGCAGTCCGCGCCATACCAAGCGACACATCGCGTATCTCCCGCACATTTTCCCGCGCCAGCGGCTCCCAAAAGCTAGGCCAGCCCGTCCCCGACTCAAATTTTGTCCCCGAGCTGAACAGCGCGTTGTCACAGCAGATGCAGCGGTAAATCCCCCTGTCGTGCAGGTTCCAATATTTCCCGGTGTAGGCGATCTCCGTATCTGCGTGCCGCGTGATGTCGAATGCTCCCGGCGAAAGCTGCTTCCGCCATTCCTCGTCCGTCTTCACCACCCTGGCAATCTTCACCTTCGCCCCCCGCTTGCCCTCGTCCGAAAATTGCACAACCGTTACCTCTCCCGGCTCCGACTTCGCCGCCACGGCGATCACGCGCGGACTCCGCCACGACCACAACAACGTGCCCCCCAGCGCCGCTCCCACGCCCGCCAGAAACACACGCCGCGAAACATTGCTTTCTTCTTTACCGCGATCCAAGTCAAACATGGCTCCTCCATAGTTCCCAGTGCTCAGCCAAGACCTTTGCTCGAGGACTGAGTACTGAGAACTGCGTTTCTTTTTTCCTTATTTCCCCGTATACATCTCGGGAAACTCCTTCCGCAAATTCGTCACCTTCGGAGCGTCGTTATAAACGATGTAAGGATTATCGGGATGCATCGCCGCATAATTCTGGTGATAACCCTCGGCCGGATAAAACGCCTGCAGCGCCACCACCTGCGTCACAATCTTACGGCGATAAACTTTGGCCTGGTCGAGCTGCCCAATGTAAGCCTCGGCAATCCGCTTCTGCTCCTCACTGCCATAGAAGATCACCGACCGGTACTGCGTCCCTTCATCCGGTCCCTGACGGTTCAGCTCGGTCGGATCGTGCGCCACCGAGAAGAACACTCGCAGCAACTCTCCGTAAGTAACCTGCGACGGATCGTAAACAATTTCTACCGACTCGGCATGACCGGTCCGCCCGCTGCTCACTGTCTCGTAATCAGGATTCTTCACCGATCCGCCCGAGTATCCCGAGGTCGCCGTGATCACGCCCTTCACATGCTGAAACACCGCCTGGATTCCCCAGAAGCATCCCCCCGCCATCACCGCCGTCTGCTTTCCCGGAGCCGCAGCCTTCGCCTCATCCACCGCCGGAACCGGTACTGCCGCACTCGTCCCACCCCCAGCCTGGCAAGCCACTGTCCCCGCCAGCACCGTCAAAATCATCGCCACCATCCGAACCGAAACTCTGGACATAAATCCCTCCCCGCCGGATTCGCCGTCATCCTCATCATTAGAGTTACGAATCCGAAGGAAGTTTCGGATGTCCCCGGGTATACAATGTGCCCTGTCTTTTTCCAGGAATCAAACTCAGGAGCAAGCATGATGCGCAAGATCCTTGGCCTTATCGTGGTGGCAATCCTGGTAGTTCTCAGTCAGGCGTCACAAGTCGTAGCCCAGGAACCGGAGAAGTCGGAGAAGTCAGAGAAAGACGCCAAGCCCGCCGAAGCCAAACCCGCCCCGGAGCCTGCCGCGCCCAAAGAAGAATCCTCCGTCACCGACCACACCATCAAAATCGGCGGCCAGACCATCGCCTACAAGGCCACCGCTTCCACCACGCTCATCAAAGATGAAAAGGGCGAACCCACCGCCAGCATTTTCACCATCGCCTACACCCGCAGCGACGTCAAGGACATGAGCCAGCGCCCCCTCTCCTTTGTCTACAACGGCGGTCCCGGATCTTCTTCCATCTGGCTCCACATGGGCGCCTTCGGTCCGCGCCGCGTAGTCACTACCGACGCCGGTCCAACTCCGCCGCCGCCCTTCAAGCTGGTCGACAATGCCGAATGCCTCCTCGACAAAACCGATCTCGTCTTCGTCGATCCCGTTGGCACCGGCTTCAGCCGCGCCGTCGGCAAGACCAAAGACAAGGACTTCTGGGGCGTTGACCAGGATGTCAAATCCCTAGCCCAGTTCATCGCCACCTACGTCAGCCGCAACGGCCGTTGGAACTCCCCCAAATTTCTCATCGGCGAAAGCTACGGAACCTTCCGCTCAGCTGCGCTCGGCAATTATCTTCAGCAGCACAACGGAATGTATTTCAACGGCATCGACCTCATCTCTTCCGTTCTCGATCTCGCTACGATTTCGTTCCTGCCCGGCGACGACCTCTCCTACATCTTCTACGTTCCCAGCTACGCCGCCACCGCCTCCTACCATAAATTGTTGAAGGACCCGCCCGCCGACCTCAACGCCTTCCTTGTCGAAGCCCGCCAGTTCGCCGCCACCGAATATGCCGGAGCCTTGATGAAAGGCTCCAACCTCTCCGCCGCCGAAAAGGCAGACATCGCGAAAAAGCTCTCCCGCTTCACCGGGCTCAGTGAGGACTACCTCATCAAAGCCGATCTGCGCGTCAAACTTCCTCAGTTCACGGCCGAGCTGCAGCGCGCCCGCGGCCTCGCTACCGGCCGCCTGGACGCCCGCTTTTCCGGCCCCGAACCCGACCTGCTAGCCGAATATGCATTCAATGATCCGCAAAGTGCCGCCGTCGAGGGAGCCTTCGTAGCCGCCTTCAACAGCTACGTCCGCGACGACCTGAAATTCGGCAAGGATCTCACCTACAACACCTCGGCCGATATCGATCAATGGGATTGGAAACGGACCGGGCAGGGCGCTCACCGTGGCTTTCCCGGCTCCCCCAACGTCGAGCAGGATCTAGTCGAGGCCCTCGTGACCAATCCCCAACTGCACGTCGAGGTCGAGAACGGTCTCTATGACTTGGCCACACCTTTCTCGGCCACCGAATACACCATGACCCACTTAGGCTTGCCGGAAAACCTGCAGAAGAACATCCACCTGCAGTATTACGACGCCGGCCACATGATGTATCTCCACGAAGCAGACCTGTCGAAGCTCAAGGCCAACGTAGCCGCCTTCCTCGACAACGCGACGAAGCAATAGCCGCTCCGCGCTCTCGAACTACAGGTGCCGTGGCCGCCCCGAACATGAAGCCGCCGACGCGCGCCAGCTACGACACTCCGCTGGTCTGCGCGTGCGCGCCTGGACCGGCATCAAAAAGCTGAGCGAGAAACCAAAAGCCGATCAACCGTGCGGTGAATGTGATCTTCACAAACAGCAAGATCAACAGAACCGTGCGAATCCGGTCACTAGGATCAACTCCCGCACAAAGACGAAAACATTCACCAGGATGATGAGGATGGTGACGAGAGGGATGCGGCCGGGCGCCGCGGTGCGTCCCCCGGCGGATCATCCCTCTCTCGTCCCGGTCGAGCGCAGGCCTCACCGGGCGCGTTTTTCCTGAAGCGTCGAGTCCATTCCGCGCCGCGCCAGTCTTCGCCCCGCGTTTCAGCCCCTAAGCCGCCAGCCGCGATATGTTGTCCGTGGTCTTGCGTACCGCGAACGACATCATCACCCGCGCAACCCCGCTGAAGATCAGGCTAATCCCCACCAGAGTCCCGATGGCCCATAATGAACTCGACGGCCACTGCATGTAGATCAGCAGCCCCAGCAGCAGGGTAACGATCCCGTCAATCAACACCCAGCTCGATCCTTCCGCCGGACGCATCTTCACGAACAGAACGATGTTGAGGACGCCTTCAATCAGAAACAGCAATGCCAGGGCCAGCGTAAGCGATGCCACACCGATCGCGGGATGCAGGATCAGGTATCCGCCGAAGCACAGATATGCGATCCCCACCAGGAGCTTCCAGATCTTGCTCCCCGCGCCATGCGCGCGAAAGGCCAGCATCAGGTGGACTACGCCTGCCAAAACAATCAGCCACCCGACCACCACGCTAAGCGCCACAGCGGCAAGATACGGCGACCCAATCGCCATCATGCCGAACACAATCAGCAAAACTCCCCACAAAACGGAAACCGTCGACGCTTTCCGTACCATCTCAACCGGAGTGTTCTGTGCCATTA
>PMHI01000571.1:4369-4642 GCA_003156615.1 Acidobacteriaceae bacterium
CCCGATTCCCCTTGACATTCGCTTTATATTCGCCAACAATGTTCCCATGGCGATCACACGCAGGCAGCGCGAAGTGTATGACTTCATCTCCCGCTTTGTGGCGGAGCATGGCTACTCTCCGTCGTTTGAAGAGATCGGCAACGGGCTCGATCTGAACTCGCTGGCCACGGTGCACAAGCACATCACCAACCTAGAAAAGAAGGGGCTGCTCACCCGCGACTACAATCGCAGCCGCTCCATCGACCTGTTGCCGCCCAAGGGACGCCTCAAGCA
>PMHI01000312.1 GCA_003156615.1 Acidobacteriaceae bacterium
ATCGCGATCTAACGAAGTGATCTCCGCAAGGGGACAAGTTGCAACCGTAATCGTGAATTAAGGTGGAGATGGAAATGAGTCGAGAAGTATTTCACGCTGGAGTTGGCGGTCCTAGCTAAAGGCTGATGCAAAACCCCGAGCCTTCAAATTTTCGGCTGAAAACCAATAATTTTTTGGACAAGGTTGCTCGATGGCGATGGTTTGAGTTGCCGGCCGTGGCCGGCAACTTGCCAAGATCCATCGGTTCCGGTGGCCCGTGGTTCTCCTGGCCGGGTGGACCAATATTGCCCACAGTCAATCCACAATCCAGGACCAGAGATCCGAAAGGTCCGGTGCGAGCCAGATGGAACGTCATGCTTCCGACAACGGAACTCGTGGGCGAGTCGGATGTGGCTTTGGTACCTCGATCGGATGAGGATCCCGAGCTGACGACAGGCTGGTAATTCCAATCGACTGCCTGAGTAAGGCCGAGGAATAGACACAGCAGTAGGCAGCAGATGAGGGTTAGACGGAACCAGGGCGTCATTGCGAATCGGCCTCGCGGGCATGCTGCAAATTGCGCTCCTTATTTAACTCCGCTAGTTCGCGCAAACATTGCTGCATTTGTTGCCAAGCAGCCACTCCTTCTCGCGTGGCCTCCTCCGCTCCCTTGGGAACATAGTAGCCAGTGGTCTTGCCCTTCTCCCCGCGGTAGCTCACATTCAGATGCGGACCATGCTTGGGTCCGCCGCTCTGACAATGGCAGCCCGCTCGTCCGCAAGTGCGGTAGGTTTCCGAGAGCGTTCCAAAGACAGCGACTTCGGCCAGACGCTCAATCTCGCTCAGCAGTTTGCGCCGTTGCGCAGTAGCATCAACCGATCTGGCCATGGTCCTTCCCACGTTCTTGATAGCGAGCGATGGAAAACAGATTCTTGGTAATCACGCACCAGCCCACGTAACGCTCGAATCCAGGCCCTCCTTTATAGGTGGCTCGCCACATAGAGAAGGGATGCTTCAAGGTGCTGATGGTGGCTTCAATCCCCGCCCGCCAGCGCAGCCCACGGCGAAACCAGCGCTGTTTCTGCTGCTCGGCCCGCTTGGCCGAGAGCCGTCCGCGCGCTGGCAGTGCCACCTTCTTCACTCCCAGGGTTCGCGCCTCCCGCTCGTTGTTGGCGGAAAAAAATCCGCGGTCGCCGCTCGCCATCTCCGGCGCTTGCCCGAAGCTCGCTTGATGTTGCTCGAGGGCCGGCATCCAAGACGCGCTATCGGCCGGATTGCCCGCGAGAACTTGGTAGCCACTCACGATACCGTTTTCCACCTCGTCAATCCGCACCAGCCTACCAAACTCGTTGGGCTTATGCGCTTTCCCTTTGCGAATGACTTCGGTGTGGACTTCGAACAGACTCAACAGCTTGCCATCCACGTTGTTGTCGCCGCCCAACACCCGTTTCTTGGTTTGGCTGATCACCTGCTCGACCAAGGGGAGAAAGTGTCGTAGCTGGCTGATCTGCACTTCCACCCGCAGCCGCTGGCCTACCACCTGCAGTCGTTTCTTCCCCCATCGTTCGATCACATTGCCGGCCTGTCGCACCACGCTCCGAGTCAATGCCAACAATTTCTGGTAGCTGTCCCGCATGCGCTGCTGGTTGGCCTGGGTGAGACACTTGGCGGCGCGGCTGATCTCCAGCAGACGATGTTTCACCGCGCGTGCGTGATGCACTACTTCCACCGCTCCCTGCTTACACTCGCCAGCGATGCGTTCGAGGCTGCGGCTGAGCACCCGGATGCCGTCGCCCAAAAGCGAGCTGTCGGTGGGGTAGTGAACGTTGCTTTCTACAACTGTGGTATCGGTGCGAATTTTTCGTCCTTGGGCTACGCCTTGCTCGCAGGCCAGACGGACCACCCGCTGATGAATCTCTTCGGTGACCGCCGGACTCAGCAGGGCAAAGGTGCGGCTGAAGGTAGTGGAATCGGGAGTAACCTCGGCATCGAAGTGGGTGAAGCGGCGGTAGACCAGATTGCTGCGCAGCTCCCGTTCCAGATCGCGGAAGCTCCAGCCCTTGAGATGCTTCATGACACAGCAGCGCAGCAGACGATCGGGGGCGATTCCGGTTCGCCCAGTGCGCTCGGAAAGCGGGCTGCGTGCGGCCAGACATTGGCGGACCAAGTCCACCAGAGCGGGATCCTCGAGGAGCTGATCGACGGGATCGAGCAAATCGTCTTTGAGCAGAGCCGCTTGCTGGGCCAAGGGAAAGTAGAATAGCCAGTCTTGGTGGGAAGTGGAGGCGATCATAATCGTACTCGAGTATATCGAGTAAGTAGAGATCTTGTCAAGGAAAAACAGTGGAAGCCGCGCGCGATTTTATTTGTGGAAGATTAGCGAATGAAGATGAGCGAATCTACAGTTCTGCCACGCCGCAGGGTCAGCGACCCGCGCCAATCAAGGGGTTGAGCCTTGGGTTTTGCATCAGCCTTTAGCTAGGATTCTATCGCTAGTGCTCAGGCCAGAATCCTATGAGGGCTTGCGCAGAGCTTCAGGACTGAGCGCTAGCGATAGAGTCGGTTGAGCGAAGCCGCCGCCTGGGACTATGTGTTTTGAATGCGTTTCGGAGATCGTGTGGGGAGGTAAGTGAGGTGAGTGAGGTGGCTGTCGGGAAGACTGAACATGGATCACTGCGAAGAAAAGGTAACGTTTGGCGGTGGAGTCTGGCAGCAACGGTCCTTCGGCTCGTCTCTTGGAGTATGCCCTCGCGCAGTTCGGGTCCTGCTGTAGAGGATTAGCCGCTGCTCGTAGTGGCGAGTGACGGAGATACTCTTACCGAACCCCGTAAGGTAAGATTCGCCTCACCCGGAGCTCCTTGCTCCCTTATTGGTATTTTTGCCTGCCTCCAGCTGTCCCGACCATAGCTGCTTTGTCTTGGAAGTCCGGATCCCCCAATTGCCACAACAGGAATGAAAACTGATCAGTGAGCAACACGCTGTGTTGCTTTTTCGTGGCT
>PMHI01000172.1:0-208 GCA_003156615.1 Acidobacteriaceae bacterium
CAGCAGCCCAGGCCGGAGCAAGACTGCAGAGAACTCCGGTTAGCACTGCGATGAGGAGAGCGAAACCCGCAACGCCGGCATTGATGGAGATAGCGTCGATGCGCGGCATGAACTCGGGAAGGAGTGGCACGGTGGCGCGCAAAGTAAGTGCCGCCAGAGCCAGACCGAGGAGGCCACCAGCAAGACTCAGTACGAGACCTTCGCTGAC
>PMHI01000172.1:339-608 GCA_003156615.1 Acidobacteriaceae bacterium
GCCAGCGGATGGGGAAAGCTCATCGGCGGTGAAACTCATGGGCACCCACAGCTGTGCCTGGCCAACACGGCCGGGAAGCAGCGGGAATTCGAAGCTGCGCGGCATCACGCCAACGATAGTGTAGTTCTTGCGGTCGAGAGTGATCGTGGCGCCTTCGATGTGGGGATCGCGGTGAAAGCGATTGAGCCACAGTCTGTAGCTAATCACCGCAACGGGTGCGTGCGCGTCGTCTTCTTGCTGAGTGAAGACACGGCCGAGCGTGGGAGCGA
>PMHI01000172.1:643-2047 GCA_003156615.1 Acidobacteriaceae bacterium
GCCATCACCGAGGCGGTCGCCCAAAAGGACGAGGCGCTGGGGATCGCGAAACGGCAATGGGCGCAGCAGGGCACCTTCAACGAGCGAGAAGATGGCGGTGGTGGCACCGATGCCCAGCGCGAGGATAAGAACGATGGTTAGGGAAAACCCGGGCGCTTTCCGGAGCTGGCGCAGTGCGAGGCGAAGGTCGCGCATAGGCAAGGATCCATACTCAGCCAGAGATGGCAAATCGATCTCCGGTTCTCCTCGAGACGTGAAGCATCAACCGAATGGCAAATGTTCGCAGCTGCAGATCCTAAATGTCAAATGGTGCGAACAGGACAATGCGCTTGCTGAGCATGGTTACGGTGGCCCCGGAGTTGGAACCCTATTGACCGAGCTTTCTCCACCTACTTCCCCCGTCCGCTGCAGGTGGCATCCCAACGGGTCTCTGCACTTCGCTTCGCCGATCCTCAAGTACAAGCCCTTGGCGAGCCCTCCTGATCTTGTCCGCTAGATCGGCTACGACACGCGGATTCTGGAAGGAGCTGAGACCGTTTTACCGATTTGACCGTTTCTCAGGCTGGCCACGCATTACAGGGCAAACATTTGTCTCGGAGCAGGTGAAATCGCGGTGTTAGTTCAGGCTGTGGATTACAGGTGGGAATGTGTTTGTCGTTTTTCGTTTTTGAGGCTCTTCCTCAATCTTGGTGCAAGTCCACCCCTCCAAATGCTCGCAAGCGATTGAAACGCTTTGGGATAGAACGTCCTTTCCAAAAGGTCGCGAGGAGGCTCCATTCAAAGCCGTGTCGGTCAAACACAAAGGGCTTGGAATCTATGACTTGGCCACCCTCCTCGCGTATCAAACTTGCACCAAGAGTGAGGGAAGAGCCTCATTAAGGAAAAACGACAGTGGGAAAGAACGACAAAGTGTCGGGCACCTCTCTGAGTACAACGGCGGTTTGGAAAATCGTGCTGCATTACGCGCACCTGGTTGGCATCGAGCACCTGGCGCCCCACGATTTGCGTCGCTATGCCGCATGCGGCATGAGCGTCGGACGTGCCCGAAACTGTGCCGCAAGTCCGGCGGGGATCTCGAGCAAATACAATTTCTGCTGGGGCATTCTTCCATCCAGACCACCGAAAAATACCTCGGCGGTGAGCAAGACATCGTGAACGCGGTGAACGATCGCATCTTTGCGCGGGTCAAGAAATTTCAAAGCAATAGCGAGTAGAGCATTTTTTCGTTCGCTACCCGAGACATTCTTCAGTGCCGCACGAATCGCGCTGGGTCCGTTCGCTGGCAAGCGGGAGACTCGCCATGCCCAGTTCGCGCCAGAAATCTGGCAGAGCTTCACGATACTTCGTTACATCCGCAAGCGTGACATAAAGGTCTTCCCCTGCAAGAGGAGAGAATACGCTCGG
>PMHI01000172.1:2055-6396 GCA_003156615.1 Acidobacteriaceae bacterium
CGAGGGTGGCTATGTCTGCGAGAGAGGATTGCCACATCGTTCGAATGGAAGTTCTAGTCGTGGAGAACAATGTTGAGAAGTGAAAGTGCGATTGAAAGAAACCCGCGGCCTACTGGAGACACTTACAAAAGGGAGTTCGATGCGTAGCTTATTTCTCTCATTCTCGCACCCATCTGCGATTCTGTTGTCAGGATTGCTGGTGCTTTCCACACACTTTTTGTGGTCGCAGAGAACTTTGTCGCTAGAGAAGATCCCCATCCAGCTTCTTGCTACCCCCGCTCCGTTTGCGAGAGTTTCAGAAGCCCAAACACGTCTGCATCTCACCTACGGAAGATTGCCCCTGACCTTCGAGCAAAATCAGGGCCAGACCGACTCGTGGATGAGATTCTTCCCTCATTATCCAGGCTACTATCGTCTGCCTGCCGATACCAAAGCCGCGCTGTACCCAGCCACAAGAACAGCTGAATTGTGGGGCAAAGAGAACTACCTCATTGGCACCGCTCCGAGCAAGCGGTGGACGTTTGCTCTCACCGGCAGGGTACCTCATGAGACGACCTGGGGCGTCGGGAACCCGGAGCACTATGGTCACGGCATCCCTTGGGCTGACTCCATCATCCTACGAATCGGTCAACAGGCTAAGGCTCACCCGCATGTTACACGTGTACTCACGGCACTCAAGCCCCGACTCTGATTGTCGTTTTTCCTTATTGAGGGAGTGGAACGTATGTGGGGGCGCCGAGGTCAGTCGCTCACACTGACGAACTCAGAGACTCCGCGAAAGCGTGGATGGTCGACGCGGTAGCCGTCGAGCAGCGTTCCATTCAGCAGCTCGATTTGAGATGCGCTTCGACAANNAGGACCACCCCCAACAGGAAATTCCAATTGACCTTGCCTCTTCGGCGGTCGGAACCGGCAGAAAAACGCCATGATTCCTCAGCAACTATCCGAACTTCGCCAGTATCGCAAAACGCTCGCTGACCGCTATGGAGCTGCTCACCTTCGTGCAGGATGGCCTTAGGCATAAGTGGCACCGCTTGGGACTTCGCCGTCGGGTATGGTCAAGCGTGTCCTGGTGACAACGCGGTTCACGATGTCTTCCGCATAACCCCGATACAAGGTATGTAACGTGCTGCGCCAGCCCATCAGCTCGCCACGCGCGAACTCAGTTTCCATCCCGGCCGGGTCTTTCTGGTGCTCATCGTGAAAACTCTTCAGAAGGAATTCGCCCTGTTCTACCAGACGATTGATGGTTTCTGCGTTTTGAAGCGCGAGGTGCACGGATACTCTCCTTGGCGCGATCAAGCGCACATCGTTTGGCCCGAGAAGGCGGAAGCAAAACCGCCTCCTCGTGCCAACGGATGAAGGTGCCTTTACGCGGTTACGAGTTCGCGCTTTTGCAAGGTCGAGGTGACAACGTCAAAGGTATGAACCTGGGGCGCTCCCTCGATAAATCTTGCCAGCGTCTTCAACACCTGCGGATAAGTATTGGTGTTGTAAGTGTCGGCATCGTTCTTGTTTTCCCACAGACTGATCGCGGTCACATCAACTCCGCCCGGGCTGGCGAGAGTGATTTCGTCCTTAAAGCCATTCTGCTTGCGAAGCAAAGGCAGGATGTCTTTCTCAAAACATCGCGTGTAATCCCACAACATATTCGATTTCAAATGGATAGAGATATTGCGTGCAAACATTGGGCAACCTCCTTAGGGTTGGGGTTGCTAAGAGAGACGGCTTCAGATGAGCTGACTTAGTTCAGGAAACCTGAAAGAGGAGAAGGGTGCTCACTCTAATTTAATTGCTGCATTTAACTGGCCCCTCGGCATCGGACCGCAAGTTGTTGTATCGATACGTCAGAAAGCAAATCAAGCAAGGCGGGGTCTGGGGTTCCATCGTGTACTTCTGGCGGAAAGTAAGCACAAACGGCAACCTTGAGACGGATGACGCAAGATTAGTACCCCTGCGGCTGTCGCTTTTCGTTAATTCGGCTCTTCCTCACTCTTGGTGCAAGTACACCCTCCAAATTACCGCAAGCAGTTGAAACGCTTTGGGATAGAGCGTCCTATCCAAAAGGTCGCGAGAAGGCTCCATTCAAGGCCATGTCAGCCAAACATAACGGGCTTGGAATCTATAACTTGGCCACCCTCCTCGCGTATCAAACTTGCACCAAGAGTGAAGGAAGAGCCATTAACGAGTAGACTGCGGCTCAAACACTAGGGTTTTGAGCTCTGCGGCCACGACGCTAAGCGCCTCCTAAATTCTCTCGCGTTGGCCGGACGCAAGATGGTCAGGGCTTGGCCGAGGCTGTATCGGTTAGGAAGTAGGGCTGAGCTGTTGCCTAACGGTTTTTCCACCGACCAAAGCGGCGAGATGCGAAACTAAGCCGCGTCGAATCTTGATCGAAGAATCGCCCAGCCACGGCCGGGAAGCTGGCGCGGCACACGGATGAGCGTTTGGTTTGGGCAATGCACGAAGAGATGCTCAAAGTCTTCGCCCGGCCTGGTCAGCAAGAGCCAAAGGAGATCTTCGATCGTCTGTAAAAAGAACTGCGGACCAGCAGCGGCCCCCGGAAAGTGGAAGCTCCATCTGTGGTTGAGCGCACGGGGGCTTATTCTTCCTCTTTAGGTTGACGCCGTGCAGCATCGACATATCTTACGTGCAGCGAGTCGTTCATCTTGGCTCGGCCTGATGTGAAGTTGGCCCACAGCTCATTCCGATCGTGGTTGGGCCAGAGCCAATTGAGGAAATGGATGTGTGCGCCTTCCTTCCAGTGGTTCGTTCCTTCCTCTTCAAGGTCACGTTGGTCAAATTGAAAAAAGTGCCACTCGGATGTGCCCGGCGCGTAAAAGATGTGTCCAACGAGTTGCCGCCTGACTCTGAAAATCTGGCCTATCTTATTCACAGCCTTTTGTGCGTCCGGCTTTAAGATTCCGACTCCGTTTGCCGCCAAAGCGGCATGGTCTTGGCCTGTCAGGAGAGCAGTCTCGGGCACGATCTCGCGGTGGTGGATTGGGTGCAAAAGCGGCAACGTCCCCGATTCACACGCAAGGATCACATCCACGAACTCGCTCTGGTAAATTACAACTTCGCGGCAATATTTTTCCAAGTCCCGCGTCTTTTCTAAGGTGAACAGCTTGAGAATTGCCGCTAGATTCTCATTATGCCCGATGGAGCCCCCGCCCAGACTCCCCTGCAACCACCACAATCCTGTGGGATACTATGGCGTGGCAACTCGCAATCTTCGCGTCACCAAGTGGCTAGGGGCCGTTCCCACCGTCGCCGTATGCACGCAGTGCGCTCGGATTTTCACTCCACTCGACTCACTCAAGAGGACATCCGAAGCGCAGGAAAACCTCCGAAAGTAATTCGCCGAGCACAGATGCCCCGAGATCGAAGACAAGTGATGTGCGGGCTGTTTCTCTGCGGGATATGCAATGATTTATGCAACGATTCTGCAACAACAGGCGAAAGGGTCAAGCACCCGTGAATATGGGCAGTGGGTCAACATGATCCCCCAGGGCTATCGGTTGATCCTGAATCCGCAGAGATCATAGCCTGTATGCTACAGTCGCGAATGGGGTGAAACGGCATGAAACTATCAAAGGTCTTTCCTGATTTCAAGCAGATCAACACGCAGTGTGAGCTTCGTCGAACGCTGGAATTTATAATTGGTAAAACTACCTACCGCGTGGAAGTTCTGTACTGCTACTCCAATCCGAAATCACCGTGGTCCGCTCAAGCGTATTCGGAAAAGCGCGACGGATGGAAAGGCGTCCCCCAATTCCCTTGGGTCAGTGAAAAGAATGAAGAAGCCGCAATTCGGGCCGCTTTAAGTTTCCTAGAAGACCCCCACTAATGGCCTGTGGAAATCATATAAAATCATATTGACCGACTACTTGAAGATGGAGCCCGGCAGGCTCAGATCTTCACGTTAGCTGTCGCGCTGCACTTAAATAGGTTCATGCGCACTTTCGGTGCAGGCTTGACGAGTTTGCTATGTTGGGGTTGTGAGCCAGACCATTGATATTTTGCAGATTGTGCAGAGGTCGCTGCCCGAGCCAGAGTTGCTGGTGTTGGATGTCGTTACTCTTGAGTAGACTGGCACACTTTTTACTATCGTCTGGGCACTAATGAGGCTCTCCCTCAATCTTGGTGCAATTTTCATAAGCGGGAGGATGGCCAAGCTACAGATTCCACGCCAGTTGCGTTTGGCCGACTAAGCTTTGAATGGAGCCGCCTCGCGATCTCTTAGAAAGGACGCTCTATCCCAAAGCGTTTCAATTGCTTGCGAGTATTTGGACGGCTGGGCCTGCACCAAGATTGAGGGTAATTGTTTAGCGGGAACGA
>PMHI01000165.1:0-893 GCA_003156615.1 Acidobacteriaceae bacterium
CGGCCCTCCTCAAATCCCTTCACGATGTCATCCTTGATCTCTGCCTCTGACTTGCCCTCTGCCCGCATTTCTTCCTTGCGCAGGTAAGTGAGCATAAGAGTTCGGCTGCCTTCGGCGTCGAAGCACGCGGGCGCGGACGAAGTTTGCGTTGTCCCTACAAATGACCGCTCAATCAAACAACTGAACCCGTTCGTGCCTTCGCGAACCTTCTCGTAGCCCTTGGGCCCCAAAATATAAACTGCGGCCTTACTCGATACCTCGGTTGGGGCTGCGCTCAAGGCCAGTTCGATCTGCCGCTCGCGCGGCGTAGAGGCGGTTGCTAATTGTACTGAGGGGTCTTTGGGCTTGTCTTGAGGTGCCGCACTGCTCGATAGGACAGCGATTGACAGGAGACCCGCAAAAGCCGTTTTCCTCCATCCCGTAACCTTCATGTTCCTTCCTTTCTCGCAAATAAAACGATCTACGGCGGACGCAAATCCGCCCCACGTTGGAACGTATATCTGATTAGGCTCCGCGAGCTCAATTCACAACAGCTAGCCTTTGCATCCACAGTGAATCTCGGCTCAGGAGACACGCGGGAGACAGGTGGAGACCACAGTCTCCACCCGAATTCGACAAACCAATGAGCCTCCACAGCGTCGATAGAGAAGGCGACCAACGATGCTAGACTTTCCTAAGAACGCGGAGGTCAGGGTGAATAACGGGAACCGGACGATACGCTTTGGGGCGTTTGAAGCCGATCTCCCCTCCGGAGAGGTCCGCAAGTCCGGAAGCCGCATCAAACTCCAGGACCAACCCTTCAAAGTACTGCAAATTCTGCTGGAGCACCCGGGAGACCTGGTCACTCGCGAGGAACTGCAGTCCCGTATCTGGCCGGAAGACAGTTTTGGAGA
>PMHI01000165.1:975-3614 GCA_003156615.1 Acidobacteriaceae bacterium
TGCTGGTGCTTCTCGCAGTCGTGATCTGCGGAATCCTCGTCGGGACCGGCGTTTTTTTCGGCCACCGTACAGGCAAATGGCAGCCGCCAGATTTTCAGCGGCTAACCGTTCGTCGCGGCACGGTATACTCAGCCAGGTTTGCGCCGGATGGTCACAGCGTGATTTATGCCGCCTCCTGGGACGGCGCACCAACTGAAATATTCTCCACCGACCCGAAAATCTCCGGAACGCGAAGCCTAGGATTACCGGACACTCAGCTGCTTGCGGTTTCCTCTTCCGGCGAAATGGCAGTGCTGCAGCCCGTCAACGATATTTTCCTGCTTACAGGCCGGGGAACTCTTGGCCAGGTTCCACTCACCGGCGGATCCCCACGTCAGCTCGCTGAAAATATCGACTGGGCGGATTGGTCTAGCGACGGGGCGACCTTAGCGGCCGTTCGCAATGTAAACGGCAAACAGCGTCTTGAGTTTCCGCTCGGCCATGTTCTATATGAAACCGCTGGCTGGATCAGCCATCCGCGGATTTCGCCCAAAAGAGATCAAGTCGCATTCCTGGACCACCCGATCTATCCTGACGACAAGGGCGTTGTCTCGATTGTTGATCTCGAGGGACACAAGAGGGTTGTCTCTGCAGACTGGGGAAGTGTCGAAGGCTTGGTATGGTCGGGCGATGGAACCGAGATCTGGTTCTCGGCTGCCCAAGCTGGAACCGAACGTCACATCTATGCGGTGGATCTATTGGGTCACCAACGCCTAATCTTACGCGCGCCCGGAGGAGTCACGCTTGAGGACATCGCCTCCGACGGCAGAGTCCTTGTAACCCGCGATGAACAACGCGTCGGAATGATGGCTCTCGCGCCGGGTGACAAAGAATCAGGCAACAAAGAAAAGGAGATCTCGTGGCGAGACTGGTCGGTCCCCACTGATATCTCGAGTGACGGCAACACTGTGCTCTTCGATGAAGAAGGAATTGAGTCTGGACCAAACTATACCGTCGCCGTGCGGGACATGCGCGGATCGTCCCCGATCCCACTTGGCCCAGGGATGGCGGGCAGTTTATCTCCCGATGGAAAATGGGCAAGCACGATTGTTTCCAATGCCCATCTTCTACTGTTGCCGACGGGAGCAGGCACGGCCAGGCAAATCGATCAAAGCGACATTCAGAAGTATTGGTACGGAGCTAACTGGATGCCGGATGGTAAGCAAATCGTTTTCTCCGCAAACCGGCCTGGGCATGCCGTTCAGTGTTTCGCTCAAGATGTAGACGGCGGCAAACCACGTCCTCTCACTCCGGAAGGAGTTATTTTCTGCAAGATCTCTCCAGACGGCAAATTGATCGCCGGCAACGGTCTTACTGGTGATGGAGGCTGGTTGTATCCCATAGAAGGTGGGCAGCCGCGCCCGATACCAGGCTTGCAGGAGGGCGAAAGTTTCGCATGGTCCTCAGATCCGCGCTTGTTGTACGTGTATAAGTGGAAACAATCCCCGGTCAAGGTTTATCGCTTGAACATTCTGACCGGACACAGGGAGTTTTTCAGAGAGATTACTCCCCCGGACGTCTCTGGACTTCATTACATTTTCAACATTCACTTCAGCTCTGACGGTCAAGCCTACGTTTACGGCTACACTCGCCAGCTTTCCGAGCTTTATTTGGTGAAGGGGCTCAAATAGGACTCGCTCACAACAAACCCCGACGCGTATCCGATTGATCGCGGTCAGTCCTTTCGAGTTGATCCTCTTTCTTCCATCTTACTAAGTGTAACCGGCGTGCTTGGCATCCAGGCCAGCGCTCCGATAGCCAGAGCGGCATATCTCCTGAAAGGCAGCCTGCAACAGGAGTTCTCGTGTGCGCTATGGATTCCGCGACGTCGCCCTCCTGCGTCGCGATGGTTTTTTTAATCGCTGACATACCAGCCAGTGTTCATGTGCGAACAACCAGAGTCAAACTCGGAAGGAATCTCCGCAAAAGTGGATTTTGGAAATTCATCTCTCGTTTTGGCGTAGTCCTACACACTGCAGTCCCGGTTCTACAGACGCGCGACCTCACACGCAGGACATACGCCCTGAGGCTGTCCAGTTAGCATCCCGCATTCCATAACTTCAGATTCGATCATTGATGTAATCGATTGAAAACTCGACAACCAAACGCTGGTTCGCTAATTGCTAATACTCAACGCGGTAGGGAGTACTAGCGACCCATCTACTTTTCTCGGTCAGTCGCAAAACTCAATCTCTCGGTCGGTCGGAGGAGACAATGTACGTCCGCAACTTGAAGTTGGCTGTGCTTCTGTTCTTGGTGATTTGTGTGGGCACCTCACTGCCCGCGTGGGCCCAATCACTGTCAACCGGCACAGTCGCCGGCTCCGTGATTGATCCGACCGGCGCGGTGGTGTCGGGTGCGAACGTTACGCTGACTAACATCGCAACCAATGTTGCGAGCACGGCAAGCACCAATGCATCTGGCCGTTATACCTTCGTGGACGTTTCCCCGGGCATTTACAACGTCGCCATTACTAAGGAGGGATTCGAAACCACGAAGACCGCGCACCAGGAAGTAAAGGTAGGCTCCCTTCTCACGCTCAATTTGGCTCTGCGGCTGGGTCGGGCGACTGAAGTGGTGGAGGTGACTACCGTTGGCAA
>PMHI01000165.1:3667-5216 GCA_003156615.1 Acidobacteriaceae bacterium
ACAGCAGCGACATGGACGGCACCCAGAACGTATATTTCAACAGCCTCGCCGGCGACCCGACCGGTGGCGTTGCCGCTCAAAATCAATTAGGACAAGCCGGAAACACTGCTGGCCCGACGGGCGTGATGCCGACTCCGCAGGACAGCGTCGAAGAGTTCAAGGTAAATACTGCCGGCCAGACTGCCGATTTCAACAGTTCTGCGGGCGCCGAAGTGAAGGTCGTCACCAAGCGCGGAACCAATGACTGGCACGGCACGGCATACGAATACTATAAAGACAACAGCTGGTCGTCGAATAGCGCGCAAAATAACTTCACCGACGGTGGACTTTTTCCTGTTACCCCCCTTCCGGGCTTTCACTACAGCCGTTTTGGTGGTGCGATTGGCGGCCCGCTTATCCCGAAAGAGATTCTTGGCGGAAAGACCTACTTCTTTGCCAATTACGAGGGTTTCCGCTTCCCCGACTCAGAGACTATTTATAGAGAAGTCCCATCGGCTGCTTTGCGCCAGGGAATTGTGACAGATACCGTGACCGGGCAGACTTACAATTTGCTCAACTACGACCCGCGTCACATTGGAATCGATCCCCTGATTCAGACGCTATGGAACACCTATGAGCCGCAGCCGAATGCTGCCTGCAATGCCGCCAACTTTCTTTGCGACGGAGTCAACGTGCAAGGATTCCAGGCCAACCTCTCCATTCCAACGACGAGCAACTTCGCCGTTACGCGCGTGGACCACGATTTTTCGTCTAAGCAGCATTTCATGTCCAGCTTCCGTTATTTCAAGATAAAGACGCAAAACGATAGTCAGATTGATATCGGTGGCGCCTTCTCTGGAGATGCGTTGGGCGTGCCTACTTCCCAGTCCAAGGTTCCGCAGAACGCATTTTTTTGGGTGGGAGGCCTGACCTCGAACATCACCACCAACACCACCAACGACCTCCACTACAGCTACCTGCGCAACTATTGGGCATACGCCCGAACCGGAGATACTCCGCAGCCGTCCTCTTTAGGCACGCTGGGCGGGGCGCTCGAGATTTTCAGCGGCCAGGTGCTGGGCCAAACTCAGGACATGGGGCCCTACAACGTAAACACGCAGCAAACCCGCAACCGTACCTGGGATGGGCACGATCAGATGCTTCGTGATGATATTTCCACGTTGAAAGGCAACCATCTGTTCCAGTTTGGCGGCACCTATCAGCACAACTGGGACTACCATATACGCACCGATAACGGCGGTGGAATCAATTATCAACCCGTGTACATGCTGGGCAACGGAACAAACGGATCGGGACTCGCAGAGGACGTATCGTTTTGCACAGCGCCGAACGTCACCATCCCCAATTGCGGATCCCTGACCGCGGCAGCACTCGGCATCGTTTCCATCGCCCAGACCGCCTTCACCCGTTCGGGCGCAAATTTGACCTTGAATCCGCCTCTGACGCCGGCATCCGACAAGAGCACCATTCCTTTCTACAACGTCTATTTCAGCGACACCTGGCACATGAAGCCGACGTTCACCCTGACTTACGGCTTAGGCTGGACGCT
>PMHI01000466.1:0-8417 GCA_003156615.1 Acidobacteriaceae bacterium
AGCCAGAATTAGCCCGCCAAATCCTGCTCGGAGACGGACCTTCGATCTCCTTTTTCATGTTACTCCCGTAATTCAACTTCGGTCACCTGCTCTTTGCAGGGGGGGCAAATGCCGCTATGCTCTAGGTAAGACACGTACGCCCACAGGGAAACCTATGAAAGCAGCAGTAGCGAGAAAACCGACTATCAAAGTTGCCGTGGTGGAGAGCGACCCGCTGAGGTTTGTGGGATTCCGCGCCTTGTTCGATACCGAGCCTGAGTTCGAACTGATTTCCGCCGGCCTGCCCGAGATTTCCACGTTGCAGGACGTGAGCCTCATCCTGCTGGGGAACCGCTCCGGCCAGAACCTGTTTGACGTGATGGCGAGCCTGAAGGCAACGCGGCCGGATCTGCGCATTATCGTGACCGGATCGGGGGTGGACGAAGAAACCATTCTGAAGGCGATCGCGTCCGGGGCCAAGGGCTATGTGGATGAGGCAGCTTCGCCGGCGGAATTTGCGCAGGCGATTCGCATCGTGAGTCAGGGATCGGTATGGGCGCCGCGGAGAGTACTTTCGATGTTCATTGAGCGGGTGTCGTCGGCGCCGGGGCGGATTTTTCCCGCGGGCCGCGTGACTTTCACGGACCGCGAGAAAGAAGTGCTGGAGATGCTGGTGGCGGGACGCTCCAACAAAGAGATTGGCGCTCAGTTAGGCATTGAAGAGCGTACGGTGAAGGCGCACGTGGCGAAATTGATGCGCAAGGTGGGCGTGCAGAACCGGATTGCGCTGTCGGTGCATGCGATCACGCATTCGCTGGTAGCGGCGAAGTAGAGAAGCAGGTCTCAATGATTAGGTACTAGGTGTTAGGTCTTGGGCTTTTGCCTAAGAGGTAAGACCCAACACCCAAGACCTCACGGGTTACTTTGGGACACTGACCCTTGGTGATCTTGTGGGGAAAGCGGGCCTGACGCATACTCGCCTCACCTACCACAGAACCTGGGAGACGGGGTTGGAAGTGGCGATTAGGGTCACTACTTTCAGCCCCGATTTTTTGTCTGCAAGTGGTTGAGCTCCCGCCGGTATTTTCGCTCGATCCTCCGTAGTTAAGCGTTCCCGATACAACGCTGGCCGCTTCGTTTACAATCCAATACCAGATCCCAGAGAATTCTTGTGTTACGAGGAACCATGAAAAAGTTCTTACTCTTGACCCTAATTGTGTCTCTCTGCTCTTTCGTTTTTGGAGCGGATGACCAACCGAAAGAAACCAAGGCGGCGGATCGCGTGCAGGCGGCGGCCGATGTACTGAACGAAATCCAGGCGGCGCCGGATGCGGGGATTCCGCAGGAAGTGTTGGGCTCGGCGGAGTGCGTCGCGGTCTTGCCGTCGATGTTGAAAGGCGGCTTCATTGTGGGCGCGAACTACGGCCGCGGGTTGGCCAGTTGCCGCACCCCCAAGGGATGGAGCGCGCCGGCATTTTTTGTCGTGACCGGCGGCAGCTTTGGTTTCCAGATCGGCGGGCAGGCCGTTGACCTGGTCATGCTGATCATGAATAAGGACGGGATGAAGCACCTGCTGTCGAGCCAGTTCGAGCTGGGGGCGGACGCTTCCGTGGCGGCCGGGCCTGTGGGGCGTCATGCCCAAGGAAATACCGACTGGAAGATGCGGGCGGAGGTGCTGACCTATTCGCGAGCCCGCGGTCTGTTTGCGGGGGTTAGCCTTAATGGGGCTGTGATCAAGCAGGACAAGGACAGTACGCGGGAATTTTACGGGCGCATGGTGCCGTTCCGGACGTCGCTCGTAGGAGAGATTGAGCCGCCGCCGGCGGCGAATGCGTTCTTGACGACCTTGGCGAAGTGGGCGCAGGAAGCGGCCAAGTAGGGCTTTCTCTTGGGTGAGGCAAATTCTTCAACATAGAGGAACACAGGGTAAACCTGAGACCTCACCCTTTCCCTGTCGGTTTCATAAACATTCTTGACGGTGGTAGTGTCACGCCTCCCCGATGCGGCAGCGACTTGAGTACGCGGCAGCCTGGCCGTTCATCAAAATCATGGGTATTTTGCCGCGTCCCGTGGCTCGGGCCATCGGCATTGGGCTGGCTTGGGTGGTTTATCTTCTGCACGTGCGATTGCGGCAGGTTGGAATGCGCAATCTTGCCATGGCGTTTCCCGAAAAAAGTGAGGCGGCGCGGGCGCGGATTCTGCGTGGGGAGTTTGCTTCGCTGGGGAGGCAACTGGCCGAGGTCTGCCGCTTTCCCAAGTACACGCTGGAGAACGTCGAGGAAGTTGTGGTGTTTGACGGATTCGAGAACTACGAGCGCGCTCGCGCTCGCGGCAAGGGTGTGCTCTTGTTCGCGGGACACTTTGGAGGTTGGGAGCTTTCGTCTTTTGTTTTATCGATGCGTGGGCATTGGATGCATGTGATCATGCGCGGCATGGACAACGTGTATCTGGGCGAACTGATCCTTCGCTATCGCACGATGCATGGCAACAGAGCTGTGGACAAGGATGATTTTGTGCGCGGGCTGATCTCGGCGATGAAGGCGGGCGAGGTGGTGGGCATGCTGATGGATACGAATATGACTCCGCCGCAGGGGATCTTCGTGGATTTTTTCGGCATCCCGGCGTGTACGGCCAGCGGGCTGGCGCGAATTGCGCTGCGCACCGATGCGGCCGTGGTACCGACGTTCACGATTTGGGACGTGCAGTTGGGAAAATACCGGCTGCGGTTTGATCCGGCGGTCGAGTTGGTGCGCACGGGCGACCTGGAGGCCGACATCAAGGCGAACACGCAGAAATTTAATTTAGTCATTGAAGACTACGTGCGGAAGTATCCGGAGCAGTGGCTTTGGGTTCACCGGAGGTGGAAGACGCGGCCTCCGGGGGAGAAAGGGCTGTATTGAGACGAACTTGGGCTTTCGGGCTTCCGGCGTCGGGCTTCCGGTCGATCATCGATGCTTGCGTCGGCTTTCCCTCGGGACCTCAGCCTGCCTACCTATCTGGAATTCCAGAACGCGCAGTGGACTCGAGGCCGTGGACAGCCGCCTGATTCAGGCGCGGTTCGGGGTCGCTGATGATACAACCTTAACTTTAACTTTCCGCAACCGTCGGACCCCGTAGTACCGACAAATCGGTTCCCGCTCAGGTGCTGGCGTCAGGCACAAAGGGTTCCCAAGGGCATTGCTGACCATTCGCCAGGTTCCCCCAGGTCTACTTGCCTGGAACTGCTGCGGGTTGAACCTCATCGGCTGCTTTCTGCGGATCGTCCACGGATCTGGAATTCAGCTGAGAGAAAGCCGGATCATTTTCGCGCCTGGCCACGGCACCGTCCTTGAACTTCGCCATCAGGGCTTTCTCCACACGCTTGCCGTCATCCAAGCGACCGTGACATCGATGGTCGGATTGGCAGACCCGGAAGTTACTTAGTTTGCTCGCAACCCCCGGGGTTGCAGACAACGTAAGCCACGATTAAGATACTCGCGCATGGCTATTAGCGAAGCTAAGTTGGATGCGGCATTAACGCCCAGCGAAGTTGTGCTGCTGCGATGCGATCTGTTTGCGCCGCCGCCTGCCCTCGATTTTCGGAAGCGAGCAAAGTTCGAATTGGACAAGGCAGTGCCGTTTGCGTTCTTTTTGTTCTTTGCGATGTTCGTCGCGGTGATGGGTGGGACAGCTTCTAGTAAGGTGCCTATATGGGGCCGCATAGTCGCGGCAGTTTTCGGACTGGGGATGGTAATCGGGTACTTGGTGTATCGGCGAAGGTTGAAACCGGAAGAAGATCGCGAAGATGTGGCTGTGGTTCGGCCACTCGGGAAACAACGGCTGGCAGACCTATACGAACTGGTGTTAGCGACGTACTCCGCGGCGCTGCTCGCGAATGAGCAGGCGGGAGTGCTTCGCTTTGAGGACGTCCCAGAAGGACTTTTCGTGAGCTTTGCTCAGGAGGTAAAGGGCTGGCCAGCGGAGAGTCTCGAAGGAAGGCTCCGTCGCGGCCGCCGGATGAGATTATCTGAGCTGATATTTGATTTCTTGGGAGACGGAAGTAATTTCCCGTGGAAACGCGCGATGAAAATCGCAGAGCACACTGCGCTGCTTCGCGGAATGGCTGAAGACAAAGGCTCGCCAGAGGTGATTGATCCCGCCATCGTAGATGCGCTGTTGCACGAGTGCCGGGAAGGCCGGCCGAAGGTGTGGAGCGGAGTGCGCAACGGGATCGGCGCGGGACTCAAGATGCGGGAAGTTCCGCCGAGGATGGAAGAGATCGGCGGTAAGGGCATTCCACGCTACGATTATCCGGAGCGGCCCGTATCTGAACTCGACCGCCCGGAGTCAAAGCAAGGTGAAGAGGGTTCGGATGGCAAACCTAAAGCCGCAGTGCTGCTTAGCCCGTGGGCGTTCTGGGTTGGTCTCGCGGCGGCGACTCTATTGGTGCTGTGCTTTTGGCATCCGGAACATGTATGGTGGGCGTTGCTTTCGGCGATAGCAGCGGCAACGGCGACGATAGCAATACATATTGTGACCTGGCGGGCTAAACGGCGGCTGGTCGCGAGAAGGGAGAAGTCGTTGGGGTTGCCCGGGAGGCCGCGGGAACTAGGAGCTATGGACCCGTTCAAGGATCTCAGTTCGTTCGAACTGGTAGCCAGAGTGATCGCGATCGGCCTACTTACGGCGTTCTTGGTCGCGCTCTATCCGTATCTGGTGTTACTCATGCTGATGTATATCCTTCTGCAGATCGCGACGGTCTCAGCACAGCTCGGCGAGTGGAAAAATAAGATCACCCAGGAGTTGGTTGCAGTACGGTTGCACGAAACCACGAGAGCGCAGACAAGCGCCAACTCGGACGCTCATGCGCAGGAAGATACCACGCTACGCACCGCAGAAAAAACGGCGGACTTTCGCCGAGACATTCCACTGCCACGAATACCAGAGCCTGTGCCTGCACACGAATTGCCTCCCTTATTGCCTGAGACTAAGGAAAAACTCTCGCGCTGGTCCGAGCGCCGGGAAAGGCTTCATCGGTTATATGTAATCGGGGCTGTCTCGCTGATTGGCGTGTACGCGCTGCTGGTGGCAGCATGCGTCCTTTTGGGGCATTCGTCCGGTGATGTAGGGACAGCCGTCGCAATGGGAACCGTGATACCGGTATTTCTGTGCATGGTACTGTACTCCTTCTTTTTGGATATTCGCTCTGATTCGGGTTTGAAGTTCTTGATTGGGTTTGGGCGAGTGGTGATTTTGCTAGAAGCGCCCTTCCTGTTTTTGGGGGCACAGTGGTTGCAACCGTACTTCGCGACCGGCGCTCTTCTGCTGTTGGTGTTGCAGTGGACATGGATGGATCGGGCAGCGTTAAGGCTGATCCGGCAGCTCCCGGTTCCGGAACCGCATCGCCTGCTGATGCTGAGAGTCTTCGGCAGCCCGGAATTTGACGACCTCGTGGAGTTGATCGGTCCCTGGAGGCGAGTCGGGATGATCGGGCATTTGGAGGGGTTCGACACTGTGGGCGCAAATCCGGAGGTGCAGAAGGCCGTTGAGTCCGGCGACGTCGATCGAGCGATCGCAATGGACATGGAGCAGGTTCGTGCCCAGATGGCGATGGCCACCGCTGAGACCGATCAAGACCTGCTGTTCCGCCGCCACTCGTTTCAGTGCAGCATGAACACTTGGCAAGAGGCGATCCAAGCGATGATGGATCAAGCGGATGTGATCGTAATGGATCTTTCGAGCTTTTCCGAGAAGAACCAGGGGAGTGCCTGGGAGCTCAGGCAATTGCTGAACCGCGTTCCGCTAAGCCGGGTGACCGTCCTCATCAACCAGTCGACCGAGATTGACTGCGTGCGGCGCATTCTTGACGCGAAGGCGATGGAGATGAGCACCACCTCACCGAATGCATCGAATCCGGAGGCGAAGTGGCAGTTAATCAGTATCGGGGGAGCCGCGCGAAGGAAGGGTGAATCGTATTTCGAATGGAAATGTAGGCTGGATGACCGGTTGGAGCCGATGCAACTAGCAGGATGGCTGCTGTCCATAGCAGCCGATCCGAAGGACCCCGAAGCCGCTATGTCAGTGCAGTCTTCGCCGACAGTTCAGCGTTGGGGGCGTCCCTCGCGCTGGGGGTGGATGGTGGCTTTTGCGGCGTCCGCGGTTGTGGCGATGTACATGGCGGTACGCCTGTAATCGTGTTGCGATGGACCAATGCAGATTCGCGTCAGTTTGCTTCGCTCACGAATCCAACGACTCAGTATGCTTGCTCTGGTCCATGAAGGGTTCGGCACGATCGTGAACAGGAATACCAGCAGACGTGCCGATGGACTCGTAATGGGCCGATTCGTCAGCCTCTTGAGATCTTTCCCCGCAACGACGTAAGAAACTAGAATTGCTGCTGAACGTGAGTCGGGCTGAGTCCGGAAGGCTGCAGCGCACTGCGATGCGGCCCTGTTTCAGCTCAGAGCAGTTTTTTCCCCACTCGTAACGATCCTTGCAGTGCTTGCGGCTAGCGGCGTTATAATCGAAAACCATGATGTCAGCGAGCCTACTCGCAACCGCTCACACATCCTGGAGGCATACGTGAGGAAAGCTCTGGTCATAGGCATTGATGATTATCCGGGATATCCGTTGACTGGTTGTGTCAATGACGCCAAAGCGGTGGCCGAAACCCTCGAATCGCATGGCGATGGCGAACCAAACTTTGAGGTCAAACTGATCACCTCACCCGGCGAAGATTCATCCAACAATGGCATCACCAGGTCGCGATTGAAGGCAGAGGTTGAAAGCTTATTTTCGGGCGATCCCGAGGTCGCTCTGTTTTACTTTTCCGGCCATGGCATGATGAAAAGTCTGGGCGGCTTCATAATCACGAGCGATCATACCAAGTACGATGAGGGCGTCTCCATGGACGACATCTTGAAATTTGCCAATCAATCCAAGGCAAAGGACAAAGTGATCATTCTTGATTGTTGCCACTCCGGAGCCTTTGGGAGCCCAACCATCACTGGAAACAATCTTTCTTATCTTTGTGAGGGGCTCTCAGTTTTAACGGCCAGTCGCGATTCGGAAAGCGCGATCGAGGCGAATGGCAGCGGCGTTTTCACCTCCCTGGTGATTGATGCTCTGAAGGGCGGTGCGGCGGACCTGCGCGGCCAGATTACTCCAGGGAGTATCTACGCCTTCGTCGATCAGGCGCTGGGGCCGTGGGACCAAAGGCCAATCTTTAAGACGAACGTAACCGGTTCCACTTTTCTGAGGACCATTCCGCCGCCAGTGCCGAAGGCCACGCTCCGAAAGCTAGTCGAATATTTTCCCCAGCCGGACGTGGAGCTCAAACTCGGTCCTGAGTATGAAACTACTCATGCGAGCAAAGATCTTGCCAAGGTGGCAATCATGGAGCATCTTCAGAAGTTCGTCAGCGTCGGGCTAGTAGTTCCTGTGGGGGAAGAGCACATGTACTTTGCCGCCATCAATTCGAAATCCTGCCGGCTGACGGCAATAGGGCGACAGTACTGGCGCCTGGTGAAGGGAAAGCATCTGTAGTCCGGCCTCCGCGGAGGTTATGCTCCTCACACATTCAAAATTGTGCTGAGGTAGTTGGTTTGATAAGCGCGAATTTTGTCGCGGATGACAGGATTAAGCTCGCTGAGTCGGGGTCGATTGATCGAGACTTTGCCGCTATTGGCACGGAAAGTTGCGCCCGCATTTTTGAATTTGAAAAACAGTACCTGCGTAATATCGTTGTGCGCTTCGATGAGGCAAGCCAGCAGGGAGACGACGACATCACTGTTTTCTTCGTGCTCGACCAACCCAATCTGGAAGCGCGCGATTCTGGCTTTTTGTGATTCCCGGTTAAAGATCGTCATCCAGGGACTGCTGGGGTTCATGCCTTTGAGAGCATCGATGGTTGCCCCAATCACCGCGAGCGCAGCCGCTGAAGGCCCGAGAGCCGCCGTCATGACCTCCAGGATTTTGGCGTGCACTTCGACGGCCGCGCCCTTTGCAGTGTAGTCGTTCCACGTGCTTTCCTGCACGATCCAGCCAATTGTCTGGAGCACATCAAAATAGGCTGCGAACCACTCCAGAGGCTTGTCCTGCGCAGAGACATTCTTATTGGCGAGCAGCTGCGCCAATAACGCCGAGTCGGAGATCGCCTGCCGCACCTCGGGTGTTACACCTTGCGCGAAAGAAAAGACGCCCGCACCCACAACCTGCGCCTGCGCCTTCGCCTTGTCGAATACCCCACCTGCATCCAGTGCCGCTGGCTCGAGAATGTCCCGTGTGCCGGTGGCACGGGCCATGGACGTCCCCAGCGGCGTACCTGTAAGGTCAATGGAGCGCACAAATTCTATCGCGCGCAGCGAATCGAATGCCATGGATACGAAGCCTCTCTGCTCACGCCGTGTCTTACAGCCGGTGGGGTGGATCTAGAGTCCGCGTCCGGTCTTCTCACCCAA
>PMHI01000466.1:8448-11362 GCA_003156615.1 Acidobacteriaceae bacterium
CAGTTTTGTCACCCAGGTCACGTCCAGTTTTATCGCCTAAGGCATCCTTTTTTTCGCTCATAATTCTCCTATTCAAAGTCGGCTACAGTACGGCACACTCGATGATCATCGCCCAACCATTAAGATCGATAGCCGAACTAAGGCCGGATTATACGCCGTTTCTTATCAGTGCCGCGATCGGCAAGTTATTGGCGATAACGAATGAATCTGCCAGCCGCTTACTTTGGCTGATCTCGGAACAGCACGACATCGCTGGTTTGACTGCCGCAGGACAAGGCAGCACGGTTGCCGTCTGGCGACAAGGCAAAGCGAAAAATCTGCCCCGAATTGAAGTCAGTGAGCTTACGAGGCTGGCCGCCGGATGTCGATTGGCTCCAAAGATTCGATACTCCGGCTCGAGTATCAACATAGACCAACTCTCGTCCATCGTGGCTCCATGAAACCTGGCGATAGAGACCAGCGGGAGTAGCACTGGGAATGTCAAAGGTCTTCACTGGCTGGCCGCCGCCAATTGGAATGACCTTCAATCGGACTTTGCCTGGCTCCGTTTCCTCGCTCGAGGCAATCCATCCACCGTCGGGTGAGACGTCGGGCAAGCCTGAGGGATGATCCTTGAGCGGCTCAGGCTCGCCGCCTTCGAGGGGGACCCTCCAGATCGTCGGAGTATTACCCAATCGATGGGAGGCGAACAATACCCATTTTCCATCCTGCGAACAAGAGGGATAAAAATCGTTGTCGAATGTAGTCAGCTGCTTGGGATGGCTGCCGTCGGCATCAAACCGCCAGATGCCCGCACGAGCCGACACCGTCAGCAAATAGCGGCCGTTTGCGCAAGCGCGAAGGTCGAAGAAATTTCCAAAGTCCACGCCGTGAGTAAGTTGCTTTTGATGAGTACCGTCGGCCTCGACCGTCCACACTTCCGGATTGCCGCTGGCCAACGAGCTATAAGCAAGGCGGTTATCCGAGAGCCAAGTGAGGCCATCATGCCCCTCCTGCTTCCCGCGTCCCGCGGTGATCTGCTGTGTACTACTGGAGCCGGTGAAAGGCGAGACACAGATATTCGAGATCAGGCTGTTTTGGACGGCCGCCAAGGTATGTGAATCGGAGGTCAGGCTGGGGCTGGCGTAGGAGTCGAGGTCGTTTGTAATCCGGCTGGGCTTCCCCTCTGGATACCAAACTTGCCAAAGCTGAGGCGAAGACGATTGCCGCGCCCCCGCCGCCACAATCAAGCCGCTCGAGTCAGGTAGCCATGTCACTTCGGAGACGAATTGCGTCTGGACGCCAGAGATAGGAACAGTCGTCTCATTTCCGCTTTGAACCGAGAAGGTCACAACGCCATACTTCCCCATAGCGGTGTCGCCGACAGTCGCGGCGATCAATCGGCCATCGGGAGACCATGCAAGGCTCCCACCCCAAAACAGCGGCATGCGGCGAGTAGCCAGCTTTCGCTGAGCGCTGCCATCCGTGCTTGCAACGATGATCGAGACTTCGCCGCCAGCTTCGAGGCGCAGGAAAGCCATTTGCTTGTCGTCGGGAGAAAGCGATACAACTCCGTCGTATACGTCCGTGCCCACGATCATCTGGGGCTCTCCCCCTAAAGTTGGCACACGGTAGATGCCGCCTCCCGATATCGAAACCTGCAGTCGGGCGAAATAGATGTAGTTGCTGTCGTGCGAGAAGGTCAGTCCAAACAACACTCCGGCCTGCGGAGAAGAAATTTGAATGTCCGTATGGGTGGCCACCTGACGCAACCACAGTCCCTGCTGCCCCGAGCTCCCTGTAGCATAAGCAACATATTTTCCGTCGGAAGAAATTGCCGCCCTCAATACATTCCCCGTTTCGGTTGAACGCTCAACGGTCGTGTACTGGAAAGAAGAATGCGCTGGTTTGGAAAGCGCTAGCTTGTAAACTGCGGCGGCAGCAATGACCAACAATGCGACACCCGCCCCGATCCGCAAGCGAGTATGCTTCTGCCTTGTGGAACTGGCCCGCCGTGCCGAAGGCGTTAACCATGATGCAGTCGCCGAACTGCCAGTCCCTGTTGCGCTTGAGCTGAACACCCAGCTATGCGGCACGGACGAACTGGAATCGCGGCTCAATCGCTTCAGATCGGTGCGCATTTCCGCCGCGCTCTGGTAGCGCAGGGTGCGATCTTTCTCGAGTGCCTTGTGAATGATACGTTCCAAGTCAAGCGGCACTTCAGGATTCACCCTCGTGACTGGAACAGGATGGTGCTCCAGAATTGAGCTGACGACGACTCCCGAACTCTCACCGCGAAACGGCAGTATTCCCGTAGCCATTTCGTAGAGTGCTGCGCCAAATGAAAACAGGTCGGTTCGCGAGTCGAGCTCCTTGGCCCGAATTTGCTCTGGAGACATGTATGCCGTGGTGCCCACCACAACACCCGGGTTCGTCAGGTCGGAGTCGGTTAACGTGGGAGTCTCCGCGATGTTGGCGTTTGAGCCGGAGGCGGAGCGCGGTGCTACTTTCGCCAGTCCGAAGTCAAGAACCTTGGCGTGTCCCCGCTTGGTGATGAAAATATTCGACGGTTTAATGTCGCGGTGCACAATGCCTTCCGCATGAGCCGCGTCGAGCGCGTCCGCAATCTCGATGGCCAGCGCGAGGATCGGCTCGATTTCCATGGGCCGGCCGGCAATGCGGTGCTTCAGCGTCACGCCATCCAGAAACTCCATCGCGATAAAGGCTTGGGCGTGCTGGTCATCGATTTCGTAGATGGTGCAGATGTTCGGATGATTGAGTGCAGATGCTGCCTTGGCTTCGCGCTCAAAACGGCTGAGCGCCTGCAAGTCTTTGGCTACGTCGTCGGGCAGGAACTTGAGGGCCACGAAGCGGCCCAGCTTCAGGTCTTCCGCTTTGTAGACCACCCCCATACCGCCGCCGCCGAGTTTCTCGA
>PMHI01000466.1:11448-11586 GCA_003156615.1 Acidobacteriaceae bacterium
CTGCCGAGCAGCACTCCGGCCCCGGCATCATCCTTACCGGGCCCCACGGGAGGTTCACCCCACGAATTGTAATTGCCGATTATCAACAGGCACAAATTCTTCGCCTCTCGATGCCTGTCTCTTCCGGTAGAATCAGAG
>PMHI01000036.1:0-127 GCA_003156615.1 Acidobacteriaceae bacterium
ACCGCGAGGACATTATGACAGATAAAAAGAAGGATTCCGAAGGAACAGATCAGGACAAGGCAGAAGAAACGGCAATGGATCGGAAGCTGGACCAGATCGCAAACGAAGCTGCCAGGAAGGGCATCGA
>PMHI01000036.1:162-4640 GCA_003156615.1 Acidobacteriaceae bacterium
CCGAACAGCGCTTTGATGAAGAACACGGCATTTTTACGAAATGACCGCTCGTCGCCATCGTCACCTGACGGTTGATCGTTAAGAAACGGTACACAGGATTCGGGAAGGAGGAAGGACATCCCAAGCCGACCNNACACCCAGAGAGACCAAGTGTGAACAGGTGGATGCATAGCGCAAATGCGGAGGGATCAACGTGTGATTACTCGATATTCAGTCATCAGCGAGAGGCGAATCTTTCGATTCGATCGCCCATACCAAACCATTCATCGAGGCGAATGGAAATCCGACAACACCTCGATAGTTGTGGATATGTCGCAGAGCTACGGTTGCGCCGGGATATGTTTGGCGGCACCTATAGGACCCGTGGAGTAGTGAGCAGGAGGCATCGTGGATAGAAGAGGATGTGTTGTTCGAAGTGCAAATGCGCCGTCGACGGTCGGACTGGGGAGTTCGATAGTCGCGAAGCAGATGGAAACGCGACACAGGGGGCAAGCAACTGTCAAACCAAGTGCCGGAGAATGCGAGATGGCTGCAAGAGAAAAGACATTTGTTCGATATTCGGATTCGGTGGAGACCTTACAGGCCGGGGAGGCCGAGACGATCGACCAAATTACGGCGACATTGTTGAATATTGCAAAGAAGGTTGGCGAGCGTCAGCGACACACGGTACGTGGCGTCCACGCGAAAAGCCACGGCTTGCTGAAAGCTGAAGTTATTGTTTCTCCTGACCTTCAGGAAAAACTACGACAAGGCTTGTTCGCACACGCAGGAAGCTATGGAGCGGTCATGCGCTTCTCGACTAATCCCGGCGATATACTCTCCGACCATATCTCGACTCCACGCGGTCTCGCAATCAAGGTCATCGGTGTGGAGGGAGAGATGCTCCCGAACCACGCAAGCCAAGTGACCCAGGACTTCATTTTCAACAATGCCAGCACCTTTCACTCCGGGATAGCAAAGGACTTTTTGAAAAGCATCACGTTACTTGATAGGCATGCCGACGATTCCGAGGCACTGAAGCAGGTCGTTAGTTCGGTCGCGCAGACTGCAGAAGAAGGCCTCGAGTTCGCGGGAGAGAAATCCGCTTTCCTCAAAGGGGTTGGCCATCCTCCCACCCATCCTCTTGGAGAGACATACCATACGGCGGCGCCTCTGCGCTTCGGGGACTACTTCGGAAAACTACATCTAGTCCCCGTATCGAGCAATCTCACCGCTTTGCGAGGCAAATCCGTCGATCACCCAGACTCTTGGAATTGCGTGAAGGACAGCATAGTTGCGTTTTTCAAAGCCGAAACGGCCGTCTGGGATCTACGCGTTCAGCTTTGTACCGATCTAACCCAGATGCCAGTTGAAGACGCCTCGGTTGAATGGGACGAACATCTTAGCCCCTCGTTAACTATTGCAAGGGTCGCTGTCCAACCTCAAAATGCGTATTCGGATCTCCGCCGAGTATGGGTTGACGAGCAGCTCAGCTTCAGCCCTTGGCATAGCCTGGCCGCGCATCGCCCCCTCGGCAACATCATGCGCGCTCGGTTCAAGGCATACGAAGCGTCCAGTCAATTTCGCCATAGCGCAGAGGGACGCCAGATGATTGAGCCACGATCTATCGAAGAGATGCCAGATTAGGAGTTCCCTGGATTCGTTGCAATCTAACCTGAGGCGTTGTAGTGGCCTGGTACAAGCTGAGTCCGAGATGTGTGCGGGCCCAAAGCGGATGTGAGCCAAAAGGAGTAGCAAATGAGTGAGCAGACACAACAGCAGCGGCCGATCTCCTGGGCGACTCGTCGTGATGAGAAGGCGCGACGTATGCAGATGGTCGAGCCTTGGTTGAAGGGGCCAGTGTTAGCACAAGAAAAGATCGTCGAAGCCCTTGAATCGGTCATAGTACCGGGTGACCGAATCGTGATGGAGGGTGACAACCAGAAGCAAGCCGATTTCCTGTCGCGTTCTCTGGTCCAGGTCAGTGCGAAGAAGATTCACGACCTACACCTCATCATCTCAAGCATCAGCCGACCCGAGCATCTCACACTCTTTGAGCTCGGTCTCGCAAAAAAGGTAGACTTCGCGTTCGCCGGACCCCAGAGTCTTCGAGTGGCTCAGCTTCTGGAGGATGGCGTCCTCGAGATCGGTGCAATTCACACTTATGTTGAGCTTTATGCCCGACTACTCGTTGACCTTATCCCTAACGTTGTATTGGTTTGCGCCGAACAGGCTGACCAGGAAGGAAATTTGTTTACCGGCCCAAACACGGAAGACACGCCTGTGATTGTGGAGGCCGCAGCCTTTCACGATGCGATTGTCATCGTGCAGGTGAACCAAATCGTTGATAAGCTTCCGCGCGTCGATATTCCAGCATCCTGGGTGGACATTGTTGTGGAAGCCGACAAACCCTTCGAAGTGGAGCCGCTCTTTACCCGCGACCCTCGCCACATTACTGAGCTTCAAATTCTTATTGGAATGATGGTCATTCGTGGGGTCTATGAACGGCATCAGGTCCAGTCGCTTAACCATGGAATTGGCTTCGATACCGCCGCGATCGAGCTCTTGTTGCCGACTTATGGAGAGTCTCTGGGACTGCGGGGGAAAATTTGCAAGCACTTTGCTCTCAACCCTCATCCCACGCTTATACCGGCCATCGAGAGCGGCTGGGTCCAGAGCGTCCACTCGTTTGGCAGCGAGGTGGGCATGGAGGACTATATTCGCGCCAGACCCGATATCTTCTTTAATGGCCGCGACGGAAGTCTCCGCTCCAATCGTGTGTTGTGCCAACTTGCTGGGCAGTACGCAGTCGACGCCTTTATCGGTGCAACCCTGCAGATGGATGGCGATGCCAATTCATCTACCGTAACAACGGGCCGTCTGGCCGGATTCGGCGGCGCGCCGAATATGGGACACGACCCTCACGGGCGTCGCCATTCGACACCTGCGTGGCTCGACCTCAAAACAGACCCAAGCCCCAACGCTCGTGGCAGGAAGCTTGTCGTCCAGACCATCGAGACCTTCTCCAAGGGTGGAGTTCCTGCCTTCGTCGAAACCCTGGATGCGGTTGAAGTGGGAAAGAAGGCCGGCATGCCCATCACGCCGATCATGATCTACGGCGATGATGTCAGCCATGTCGTGACTGAGGAGGGGATCGCTTACCTTTATAAAACGGAAGGGATCGAGGAACAGCGTCGTGCGCTGGCAGCCGTCGCCGGTGTTAGTCCCATTGGTCTGAAGGCAAAACCCGCCGAGACGGCAGAACTTCGCCGCAAAGGGATCGTTGCATACCCAGAAGATATCGGTGTGCAGCGGCTCCAGGCGAATCGCTCCCTCCTCGCGGCCCGCAGCATGGAAGACCTGGTCGCNNTCCAATTTTGCGACAGGTCGCACCTATTCGAAGCGTGCTCGACGCCGGGCAACTCGCGGAGCTGGCTCGGCAGGCCCTGGTGGCTGAGGTGGAGCTCACTCCGAAGCCAGGCTTGGTGGATCGCAGAGGAGCCGGAGCGCACTCCGATCTTTCGCTGGATCTCATGCGGCAATCTGCCGCGGCAATCGCTCCCTACTTCGAGGCCATGGGAGACTCCGCGCAATCCATGCCGTTCGACCGGGGATTGCGCACCGAGGTTGCCGCAATCGGAAGAGCTGCCGAATCAGCGATGCTTCAGGCAACGAATGGAAGCAACGCGCATAAAGGAGCGATCTGGATCCTGGGCCTCTTAGTAACAGCAGCAAGCCGGGGAATCGATCTGAATCCGGCGGCGATCGCACAAGATGCCGCCTTTTTGGCACGACTGCCGGATCGAGCTCAACCTCAACTTTTATCGCACGGCGAGATGGTGCGGGCCCGCTATGGGGCGACCGGAGCACGCGGTGAAGCCTTTGCCGGCTTCCCCCATGTGCTGCACGTCGGCCTTCCCACTCTGCGTGCGGAAAGAAATAGAGCCCGCACTGAAACCAATAGTCGATTGTGGGCGCTTCTCAACATCATGGCTCGCCTCGAAGATACCTGCGTTCTTTATCGTGGCGGGGCGGAGGGACTGGCAATCGTTCAGAAGGGGGCCTCGGACGCCCTCCTCGCTGGTGGTCCGGGAAGTGTTGCGGGAGAACTGGCGATGCTTCGGCTCGATCAGGAGCTATTGATCAGGAACATTTCTCCAGGGGGTGCTGCGGATCTTCTGGCCGCCACTCTTTTTCTGGACGCCTTGGAACAAGGTCAAAATGCAATCGAAGACAACAGTCTTTCGGAGGAAGTCAGCTATGGAACAGATTGAGTTCGACTATCCGGCGGCGAAGCGCAGCACCACGAAGAGAGCTCATGTAGGGGTCGTAGGCTCTGGCGATATGGAAGTTCTTATGGAGCCTACACAAAGCGAAGGTGCACACGTTTCGATCACAACCAGCGTAGACGGCTTCCAGAGTACCTGGAAGGCTGTATTCGATCGCTTCTTCTCAAAGTTCGACGGAGCGGTGCGCGTCCAGATCAATGATGCTGGCGC
>PMHI01000036.1:4670-8260 GCA_003156615.1 Acidobacteriaceae bacterium
CCTGTTCGATGAGGGAACCTGGAAGGAACTGGTTGGTCCCTTTGACAGGATGGAATCTCCCTGGCTGCCTCTGCAAGGTGTCGCTCCACAGTTTGACGATGGTTGCATCGTGATCAAGGGCAAAATCGGCGGCATGGCCGCCGTGGCAATCGCTCTCGAAGGGGCTTTTCAAGGCGGCAGTATCGGAGAGGTCTCCGGTGCAAAGATGACCGCGGCACTTGATCTCGCGACGAAGGATTCCAAGACCGGCAAAAGGACCGCCGCCATTCTTCTGCTCGAAACAGGTGGCGTCCGTCTACAGGAAGCCAATCTTGGATTAGCGGCCGTCGCCGAAGTGATTTCGTCCGTGCTCGCTCTGCGCCCACATGCTCCAGTAATCACCTTGATTGCCGGCACGGTCGGCTGCTTTGGGGGCATGTCTCTTGCCGCCGGAGTATCGAGCTACGTTGTGATGACCCGCGAAGCCCGGCTCGGTCTCAATGGACCCGAAGTCATCGAACAGGAATCGGGTATCGATGAGTTCGATTCCTCGGACCGTACGCTCATCTGGGCTATTCACGGCGGCGAGCAGCGCGTTGGAATGGGCCTAGCCGACGCCCTCGTCGAAGATGACGCCGGGAAGATCAAAGCAACCATTCGTGGATATGTCCAGGCGGATCTTCCCCTCGAATACAGAAGTGAACAGGTGGAGTTTTACCGTGATCGAGTCACTGCTCTGGATACGTCTGAGCAGATCAACCCAATGAGCTTGCGCCAGAGGTGGAGCAACAAAACAACGGGAGGTTTGCGATGAGTGAACACGTCGGACTGCGTGGAAGGGCATGGTTCGAGGCGCTGACGGGAATCAAGCAACCGTCGACCGGGGATCCCGGTACCGTTCTGGCCTCTGAGGCTCAGATCGGCGATGAGACCGCATTGTTCCTGTGTGTCGTACCCAATCCGTCCAGCCGCTTTCCGTGCGTGCGTGATGGTCAAGTGGGCCTCGAGGAAGCGTTCACCCTGGCGCATCACTTGCGTCGGGTCATCGCTCAAGATCGTGAAAAGCCAAAAGCAAGGAAGCGCCCTGTGGTCGCGATCGTCGATGTCAAAAGCCAAGCGTACGGACGCCGCGAGGAGACGGCCGGGATATTCTTCGCTGCGGCAGCGTCGTCCGACGCTTATGCCTCGGCACGCATGGCAGGACACCCGGTGATCTCGCTTGTCGCAGGACAAGCTTTCTCCGGCGGATTTCTTACGCACGGGTATCAAGCGAATCGGATTCTGGCCTTTGATGATTCTGGCATTGTGATTCACGCGATGCACAAGGAAGCGGCAGCGAGAATCACGCGTCGCTCTGTTGCCGAACTCGAAGAGCTTGGGCATGAGATTGCTCCCATGTCGTATGACGTCCGCGACTATGCGAAGCTTGGACTGCTCTACAAACTGCTTCATGTGGATGACCCTCAGCATCCCACAACCGCAGATATCGAAGCCATCCGGCACGATCTGATCGATGCCATTCAGGATACGCGCCGCGGGGAAACCGACCTCAGCAACCATCTTCAGTCCGATGCTGCGAAGCAGACAAGAAAAGCTGGAATCGCCGTTCGCACCGCGCTCGAAGCACAATGGCAAAACGCATAAGGAGCGGCAGTGACGAAGATCCTGCTTGACACACTCATCCCGATATTCGCCGGCCTGCTTCTCGGATATGTCGCGGGCCGGCGCGGCACGATGGACAATCGGAATGTTCGCAATCTGATCGTACTGGTGATGGACTTCGCCATTCCCTGCGCTCTGTTTTCAACGATCATCGGATCGTCGCGAACTAGCCTGTTGCAGCATGTCCCCGCCGCCCTGATGATCACGCTGGTCTTCTGTGCTTTGTACTTAATCAGCTACATCTGGGCGCGTCGGTGGCGCGGCATGTCCCTTTCAGATGCGTCCGTACTCGCTCTAACAATTGGCTTCCCCAATTCGGCCGCAATCGCTCTTCCCTTATTCCGGGGAGCCTATGGTCCTGAGTCGACCGTCACGGCTGCACTGTCCATTGTGATCGGATCGATTACGATCTCGCCCCTCACCCTGGCGCTTCTTGAAGCCGCCAAGCACTCCGGGGGGAATCATGTCTCCGCAACACAGATCCTGCGCAGCTTACCTCGTGCCCTGCTGCAACCAGTTGTCTGGGCTCCGCTTGTGGCTTTGTTTGGAGTCTTTTTCCAACTTCATGTGCCGTCCTTCGTCGCAGGCACACTCACGACTTTGGGGAGTGCCGCAACCGGCTCGGCCCTGGTCCTTACAGGCCTGGTCGTCTCCGCGCAGAGTTTCCGATTCACGGGTGGTGTCGCCATCACCACAGTTCTCAAGCTTGTGGGACAGCCGCTGTTCGCAATATTCGTGATGCTGCTATTTCGGATGAGTCACAACGATATGCGGAACATCACTGTGATCAGCGCAATTCCCGGGGGTTTCTTTGGCCTGGTCTTCGGCAAGGGATTCGATGCAACGCCGGAAATTGCCAGCTCGGGATTGATTGGGACCTACCTCTTCGGCTGGGCCACCCTCGCACTCTGGATGCTGTTTGCGGCAAAGTTCTTCTGAGGCACTTATGCTCCCAATCGATCAATATTCGCCTCGGGTACACGATCTTCTTCTGCTGCGCTCTGGCGCTGTGAGCTCCGCAGGGATGACCAAACCGGCTTGGGTAACCTCATCCCGGGCCGCCGACCTCTGGGTTGTGGTGCGTCGAGCAATAGCTCCGGACGGACTCGTAGCCGTGGGCATACGCGGCATTAACCGGCACCAGCGCTGGGGCGGCTTCGCTGATCTCGCCGACGTAAACGAGAGACTTCGTCCTTCGCAGCTTTTCTCTTCCATGGCGTCTCGCACCCGCATCAGTCTTCCCGCTCTCGTGGCTCTTTTCTGGCTCGAGCTGCAACTGGATAAATTGGATAAATCGCAATTGGATTGGGGCCCAGTGGGCAGCGTTGGTTTTGAGCTCGCAACCGGCCGGCAGGTGATAACCGCAACCAGCGACCTCGACATCGCTCTGTTCGCCCCGTCACGATTCACCCACGCCACCGCATGCGATCTTTGGAGTGTCATGAGCGCGGCTCCAGCAAAGGTAGATGTGCGAGTGGAAACGCCATATTGCGGATTTTCTCTGGAAGAATTTGCGAGAGCGGGGACCGAACGAGTTCTTGTACGATTGCCTGCGGGCCGTCAATTCGCAGCAGACCCGTGGGCGATTTCTGTCATTGAGGATGCGGCATGAAGACGGGAATACTCTTTCCCGGCCAAGGTTCGCAGCAACTCAGAATGCTCCACGATCTTGTTCGCCACCCCGCGGTCGACGAAACCTTGTCTGAAGTCAGCGCCGTCCTGGACCTCGATGTACGCACGCTGGACACGCCGGAAGGTCTACAATCCGCCGTCTCGGTTCAACTGGCCATTCTGACGGCAGGAGTCNNTGTCGCTGGTCTGTCGGTCGGAGCATTCTCGGCGGCAGTTGCCGCAGATTCGATATCTCTCTCGGATGCTGTGCGTCTGGTGCGTTCGAGGGCGGAGCAAATGGAGCAGATGTATCCGGTTGGATATGGCCTGTCTGCGAT
>PMHI01000155.1 GCA_003156615.1 Acidobacteriaceae bacterium
AAAATGCATATCGCTTTCCTTTTTGCCCAACGCTCGGGCCAACTCTGCCGGTGTAGCCGACAGAGTACCTCGCCCCCGCTCGGCGTGTAAGCAAAGCCAGACAAACAGTTTGAAAGTTACGTCGGAAAGCAGCTCGAGGGCGCACCGAACTTCCCGGCCGGCGGCAAACCAGCCGGTCGGCTGCTTCAGTTGGAAACGAGTCCCTCCACTCATTGGCCATCCTCCTGGTCAGGCTTGCGACCGAGCTTCTTGCGCATGGACTCGCCCTTGAGTTCGATGCGGTAGGCGTTGTNNCGATCTGTTCGTGCCAATGGGTCACCGGCATCTGTGAGGTCAGAATCATGGAGCGGTGCTGATAGCGGTCGTCACAGACCTCGAGAAAGTCGCGGCGCTCACTGTCCTTCAGGGGCGCCATAGCAAAGTCGTCGAGCAACAGCACATCGATCTGCGCCAGCCGGAGCAGCATCCGGCCCATGCTGCCATCGGCCTGGGCTACGGCCAGTTCCCGAAACAACTCGCTGGTCTTCTTGTGCAGAACCGAGAATCCTTCCCGGCATGCTTTCTGCGCCAAGGCACAGGCCAGCCAGCTTTTGCCGATACCAGTGGGACCGGTGAACACCAGATTGAGTTTCTGGCGCACCCATTCGCTGCTGGCCAGCGTACGCAAGAGCTTGCGATCCAGCTGGCGAGGATGCTGGTAGTTGACATCTTCGATCACGGCGCGTTGTTTCAACTTGGCACAGCGCAGACAGCGCCCCAGAGCCCGATTCTCTTTCCATAGCCATTGTTGATCGACCAACAGGGCAAAACGTTCTTCGAAGCTGAGTTGGTGCGACTCGGTGGTTTCCAGTTGAGCGCGGAAGGCATCGGCCATCCCGTACATTTTCATGCTGTGTAGTTTCTCGATCGTGGGTTGATTCAACATGTTCGTTGCCTCCTCAATTGGCGTTTATTGCACGAGCTTGGTGGGGGACTGGTAGTAGTGACCGCCGCGGAGATTTTCATGCTGCGGGCTGGTGCGTTCCGCTTCCTGCGCCAGGGTTGGTTGTCCGTCCAGGCCTCGTTTCAGGATCGACTTCAGGCTGGGATAGGAACAGGCCTGTGCTTGGAGAGCGCGTCGGCAAGCCGCTTCCAGCCGAGACTGGGAGTAGACCTTGGCTAGGCTCTGAATGCCCAGACAGGCGCGATAGCCCATCTCCGGATGAGGTTTGCTGTCCAGGATGGTACGGATGATTTGGGCCGTGGCCTCGCCCACGCTCTCCCCCCAATGAATCAACCGTGAGGGGGTCCACTCCAGATGAGCCTGATGGCTCTTGGGCATGTGCTCGCGCACCGTGCTGTGGTGGTAGGCCGTGAAGTTGCGTACGTGCGACGCCACGCGTTTTCCGCGATGGAAGATCTCCACGGTGTTGGCGGTGGAACGGGCTTCGAGCTGTTCCCCGACCAACGAATAGGGAACGCTGTAATAGTGGCGATCCACCTCAATGTGGTAGTCGATGTTCACGCGCACCGTCTTCCACTCGGCCATGACATAACGCTCGGCGGGAAGCGGCTGCAACGCGGGTCGATCCAGAGCGGCATAGAGCGAGGTACGACTCCCTTCCCGCTTGCGGAAAGGACGCTGATTTATGCGCTCCAGGAGTTTCGCGATGGCTTGGTTGAGATCGGCGAGAGAGAAGAACTTGTCGTGGCGTAGTACGGCGATGAGCCAGCGTTCTGACAGGAGCACAGCGGCCTCCACTTTGGCTTTGTCCCGAGCTTTGTAGGGCCGCGCGGGCATAATGGCAACGCCGTAAAACTGTGCCATCTCCAGGTAGGTGCGATTTAGATCGGGCTCATAGCGGCAGGCACGAGTGACGCCAGTGCGGGGATTGTCCGGGACGATTAACTTGCTGGTGCCCTGGAAGAACTCGAAGGCCAGGACGTGACACTCGATCCAGTTGGAAAGGTCCTGGCTGAGTGTGGCTCGCGCAAAGGCGTAGGAACTGGCGCCCAGTACGGCTACGAACAGCGAGGTTGCTTGGGCCGCACCCGTTTCGCGATCGTAAATCGGAATGGTGGCACCGGCCCAATCGACAAACATCTTCTCGCCAGCACGGTGCTCCTGGCGCAGAACCACGTCTTGCTTCCGATGCCATCGCCGGTACAACTCGCAGAAGCGACTGTAGCGATATCCCGTAGGCTGGCTCTGGCGATACTCTTCCCAAAGCAACTGCAACGTCACATGCTTGTTGTTTTGCAGCTGCTGCTGGATTTCTGCGAAGTCGACGGCTTCCCGTGCCCGCGGACTGGCACCCGTCGGCGCAGCAGGAAAGAGCAATTCATTCAGCCGGCGATCGTCCCAATCCTCTGGGAGAGGCCAGGGCAGAGCCGCAGCTGAAGCACGTTCTAGATAACGATGTACGGTTGATTGACCGATGGAACAGCTACGCGCGATCTCGCCCTGCAGCAGCCCGAGATCGTACCGCAACCGCAATACTTCTTTGATTTTGCGCATGGACAAACCCTTCTGGGGCATTCGGTTTCTCCTCCAGCCCAGAGGAGAAATCCCCAACCTGTTGTCCAGCGCCGCTTTCCGCCTTAACTCAAGAAGCTCGACCCTAAGATGTCAATATCGTCCCCGGTCCTACCGCGCCTGTTTTCTCGCGGTTCGAATTATTCACATCCCCGGAATCTCTATTCACATGCCCGGAATCCTTATTCACATCCTCCCGGAATCCTTATTCACATCGCCCCGGAATCCTTATTCATAATTTCCCGGAACGCTTATTCACATGGCCCGGAATACGCAGTTTGACGCGCCGCTACACGCCACGAATAGCAACTGGTCGCTATTCGCGAACGGGCCATCATGCTTAGGTGCCGGTTGCACCACTGCGCTCTCGGGCCTTTCCGCATCTGCGAGCTCCGCCGCCGTTATCATCAATGGTGCGGCTGGTACTACAACGAACGACCTCGCTGGCACGGTCTCTACGAGTACTAGCCCCATTACCTTCAGTCCAGCATTTGTCTTCGCCCCAATCTGCGGCCTCACCCCTCAAGCTGACCCAGGGCTCGGTGTTCGTTGGTCCGTGAGCACAACAAATATGGCGCTGACACTTTCCACGACATCCGGTACTTCAGTAGTATTTAACTATAT
>PMHI01000649.1:0-1177 GCA_003156615.1 Acidobacteriaceae bacterium
TCCGCTCGAAAGTGCTTCGCAATTCACTGTTTGCCGCCACCCCGCCCGTAACGAAGAGCGTAGCCACGTCGTAGGCGCGCGCCGCCGCCAAAGTTTTACCAACCAGATCTTCGACGATCGCACGCTGAAAGGACGCGACCAGGTCAAGAGTCCGCTTATCGCAATTCGCCAGATAGTCCTCGAGCTTCGGTTTGGAAATGTTCGCCAAAGCCTTGCGTCGGATCTCGATGGAACGATGCATGTCGTGAATCTCGACGTAACGCAGCACCGCGGTCTTGATGCCGCTGTAAGAGAAGTCAAAGCGCAGGCGATCGCTCTCCATTTCTTTCGGTCCCCGGCGATCCTCTCTGCGATGACTTCGGCGATCACGGTGCTTAATCTGTGCTGGCGGGAACTTCACAGCATTCGGGTCGCCATGCGGAGCGAGCCGATCAACGATCGGACCTCCGGGATAGCCCANNCTTTTCTGCGCCGCCAGATACACGTGCGTGTGTCCTCCCGATACAACCAGGGCCAGCACGGGAAATTGCACCTCGTGATTGCCCTTCTGCCGCTCTTCCAGCAGAACCGCATGAATGTGCCCTTCAAGATGGTTGATCGCGATCAGCGGCTTGTCGAGCGCGAAGGCCAGCGTCTTGGCATAGCTGATGCCGACCAGCAGGGCTCCAGCGAGGCCGGGCCCCTGCGTGACCGCGATGGCGTCAACCGACTGGTAATTCTGATGAGCCTCAGCCAACGCCTGCCGCACCACGGGAACGATGGCCCGCAGGTGCTCCCGCGATGCCAGTTCGGGCACCACGCCGCCGTAAGGCTGATGCATCGCGATCTGCGAAGCCACCACGTTAGAAACAACCTGCTCGCCCGAGCGCACCACGGCCGCCGCGGTTTCGTCGCACGAACTTTCAATGCCCAGGATGTAGGCGTCTGGCATCAATTCCAGGGAGTGCCTTCTCAGTATACTTTTTGTGCCCTCTGGCTTTTCAAGGAACATTCGAGCAAATGTTCCAGCCGGGGAAGATAACGCCGATTCCCGCCAGCCATAGAAAAAGCCACCCCAGCCCGGAAGGTGAGGGTGGCACTGGACACTGGAAACTGACCTACAGCTTGGCCATGTGCTGACTGCCCACCTGCTCGATGCACTCCTCGAGCAAATCTAGAGCAAAGTCGGCTTCTTCCT
>PMHI01000649.1:1266-2667 GCA_003156615.1 Acidobacteriaceae bacterium
TCCAGCAGATGCTCCTTCTCAATCACGTCCAGCGTAGCCAGCGCCGCCGCGATGCACACGGGATTGCCGCCAAAGGTTGAGGCGTGCGAACCTGGCACCCAGTCCATGATTTCAGAGCGAGTCATGGTGACGCCCAGAGGCATGCCAGAAGCAAGGCCTTTTGCCATGCAAACCATATCCGGTTCGACGCCCGTGTGCTCGACCGCCCACCACTTGCCGGTGCGGCCAATGCCACTCTGCACCTCATCCAGCACCAGCAGGATGCCGTGACGATCGCAGATGCGGCGCAGCTCCTGCATGAAGCTGGTGGGTGCGACCAGGTAGCCGCCCTCACCCTGCACGGGCTCGACGAAGATCGCGGCCACTTCCTCCGGAGCGAGCGTGGTCTTGAACAGCTTCTCTTCGATGAAGCGGGCGCAACCCAGCGCGAAAGCATCGGGGTCTTCATTCTTCGCATCTTTTCGTCCGCGATACAGGTCGGGATAGGGTACGTGAGTTACGCCCGGCACCAGCGGCGCAAAGCGGCGCCGCTGCTGTGGTTTCGAGGCGGTCAGCGACAGCGCGCCCATCGTCCGTCCATGAAACGCGCCGAAGAACGCGATGACGTTTTGGCGTTTGGTGTGATAGCGCGCCAGCTTGAGCGCGCACTCGATTGCCTCCGCGCCAGAGTTGCCATAGTAAAACTTGTGCGGGCCCGGCATGGGAGCGATCTTCGACAGGTGCTCAGCGAGCGTGACCAGATTCTCGTAATAAAAATCTGTGCCCGACATGTGGATCAGCTCGCCCGCCTGCTTCTGAATGGCGGCGACCACATCGGGATGGCAGTGCCCGGTCGAGGTCACGGCGATGCCGGCGGAGAAGTCATAGAACTCGTTGCCGTCCACGTCGGTGACGACGATGCCGCGGCCACTCTTGGCCACCAACGGGTAGGAGCGTGTATAAGACGGCGAAATATATTGCTGGTCGCCCGCGAGCACGCGCTTGGCGTTGGGCCCGGGCAGGTCGGTCTTGATCTTGGGTCCCTTAACTCCGGGTCCAGTTTCGGTCATGGTCTTGGTGGTCATAGAATCCTCCGAAAAGCAGTGGCCAGTGGTCGGTGAACGGAACGTCGGAACACGCGGCTCTGGTTCAAGCACACGTGGAACCCCACAGTCAGGCGGAGGATTTGTTAGTCGCTACCGAAGAGGCTGGGACGCAGGCGCGACGGCAGATTCGCCCGATAGCGCCGTGGACACACCAGGCAGTGCAGCCAGCACTCGGGCAGATGCGAATTGGATATGTTGCGGAGCATCGCTAACGCTCGACATTACTGAGCCATTATAGCTTGAGGCGGTGCCTGGCGTAACCCCCTAACTGTTCCTTCGGTAATGTCAGGGTGCGACTCAGACCACCTGGTTGTCC
>PMHI01000649.1:2672-10428 GCA_003156615.1 Acidobacteriaceae bacterium
AGAGCATTCCTCCGGCGCTGATGTGTGGGGTGCGGTTTTCCATAGCTGGCGTGGTGATGCTGGCAGTGTGCGCGTTTACCGGGCGCAAGGTGTGGTATTCGGCGCGGCAGATTGCGTTGGCGGCAGTGGTGGGAATCCTGCTGCTGATGGGCGGTAACTTGACTTTGTCCTGGGCGGAGCTTTCGGTGCCTTCGGGGCTGGCGGCGCTGATTATTGCCATCACGCCATTGTGGTTTCTGGTGTTGGACTCGTTGCTGCTGGGCCACCACCACATATCATGGCGGGGCAAGGCCGGGCTGGCGCTGGGGATGATGGGGCTGCTGGTTTTGTTTTGGCCGGAGTTCCACTCGACTTCGACTTTGGGGCGGCGCGAGTTGTGGGCGTCGGTCTCGCTGCTTGGCGGGTCGTTTAGCTGGGCGCTCGGATCGGTGCTGTCGAAGCGGTGGCAGTCGGGCATGGACGTGTTCAGCGCAACNNGAGCATGTGCCCACCTCGAAGGTGTCGACCTATGCGTATGTGAATCCGGTGGTCGCGGTGTTCTTAGGCTGGCTGATTCTGCACGAGCGCGTGGACCGCTTTATTGTAATGGGGAGTGTGATTGTGGTGCTGTCGGTGATTCTGGTGACGAGCGCTAAGGTGAAAGAGAAGACTGTGGCGGAGGAATTGCCGGCGGTGGAGGCGATGTAGCAGTTCTCAGTTCTCAGAAGTTAGACATTTTCGAGTTGCATAGGTCTGTTTATTTCTCGAGTCTCTTTAATTTTTAGCTCGCTTTTGCTTTTTTACTTTGAGGCTTCTTCGTCTTCTGGCCGATAAGAAGCCATCCGCCGGGCTGCCATGGCCAGCGCGGCGGCTTGGCGGATTCCTGGGGAATGATACGGAATGCGGGGCGGACTACGAACAGGCGGTCGGTGACGTCGTGACGGGGCCGTGGGTGAATTCCTTGCGGTGGGCGGCGACGAGGAGGGGACCGACTTTCAGGGTGGGCGGCTTGTCCTCGGCTGCGGGACCACCTTAGGAGCGCCGTGATTTTACAGTGCAGTTGCCTCGTGCATCGGCACGGTGGGGTTGAGATTGCAGTAGAATTACCATGAGTTGCCCTGGTGCGATGAGTTTCGCTCATGATCCCCGTATGGCTGTGAGCGGTGAAGGCCAGACAACTTTCCCGCAAGAAGCGGCTTCTGATCAGGGTATGCACGTGTTGGCGACAGGGCGGCAGGCTCCGCGGATTCTGGTGGTGGACGACCATCCTACGATTGCCGGGCTGATGAGCCAATTGCTCAGCCAGCGCGGCTACGAGGTGGTGACGGCGGCGGATGCGGAGCAGGCTGCCGCGGAGGTGCGGCGGCAAGCGCCTGACCTGATTCTGTCGGATGTAAAAATGCCGGGGAAGTCGGGCTATGAACTATGCCGTGAACTCAAAGCGGACCCGGCAACCCGGCTGATCCCTTTCGTGCTAATCACGGGATTGAGCGACAGCGCTGACAAGGTACGGGGGATTGAAGCGGGAGCGGACGACTTCCTGAACAAGCCGGTGCTGGCGGAGGAGTTAACGGCACGCGTAAAGTCGCTGCTGCGGGTGAAGGAGTTCACCGACGAGTTGGAGACGGCGGATTCGGTGCTGTGCACGCTGGGGTTGGCCGTGGAAAGCCGTGACCCATACACCGAAGGGCACTGCGAGCGGCTGGCAGCGCGCGCTGCGGATTTGGGACGGCATCTGGGACTGGATACAGATTCGATCGTGGCATTGCGGCGCGGGGGATATCTGCACGACCTGGGTAAGATCGCCGTGCCGGATGCGATTCTGAAGAAAGGCACGGACTTGACGCTGCAGGAGTGGGAGATCATGAAGGTGCATCCGGTGACCGGGGAAAATATCTGCAAGCCGCTGAAATCATTGAGGCTGGTACTGCCGATTATCCGCCATCATCATGAGCACGCGGATGGGTCGGGCTATCCCGACGGATTGCGGGCTGGTGAGATCCCGCTGCTGTCACGAGTTTTGCAGGTGGTGGATGTGTACGATGCGTTGCGCACGGCGAGGCCCTACAAGCTTGCGCTGGGGCATGATGAGGCCGCGCAAACCATGCGCGAGGAAGCCCGCCAGGGCTTGTGGGACGCCGAACTGGTAAATGAGTTTTTCAGCATGCTAGTGGAAAAACGCAGCGTGGCGTGAAAGGCACTTTCCAGTTTCTAGTTTCGAGTCCTCCTGTTCTCAGCCGGCTCTTTACGACGTACAATGGCGAAGCAATTGTCGCGGCAACGGGTTTGAGGCTCGAGACATCTTAAGTGTTCGCCCAAGCCGCCTGCCGGAAGATGAGTGCCGTGCCCGGGAATCCAGATTGAAGGACATCACCTACAGCATCGTTATTCCGGCCTACAACGAGGGCGCGCGCCTGGGGGCGACTCTCGAGAAGGTCCTGAAATACGTGCGCGAGCAGGGATGGAATGCGGAAGTGATCGTGGTAAACGACGGGTCGCGGGACAACACGGCGGAATTGGTGCGGGGATTTGCGAAAAAGGATCCCATGCTGCGGTTAGTGGAAAATCCGGACAACCGCGGCAAAGGCTTCAGCGTGCGTAATGGGATGCTGAATGCGCGGGGCGAAGTGATCGTTTTCAGTGACGCAGACTTATCTTCTCCTATTGAAGAGATGCCGAAGTTGTTGGCGGCGCTCGGGGCGGGGGCAGACATCGCGATTGGCTCGCGCTGGCTGCGGGCGGAATTGCAGACGCAGCGGCAGTCACTGCACCGGCAGGTATTTGGAAGAGTGTTCAATTTATTGCTGAAGATTATTTTGGGGCTGCGATTCAAAGACACGCAGTGCGGGTTTAAGGCTTTCACGCGGCAGGCGACGCAGACGATCCTGCCGCTGCAGCGCATCGAGCGCTGGGGCTTCGATCCGGAGATTCTTTTCCTGGCGGGCAAGTTCGGGTTTCGGGTGGAGGAAGTGCCCGTGCTTTGGGGTCATAGCGGAGACACACGGATTCATCCGCTACTGGACGGAGCGCGCATGTTTCAGGAGATGGTGCGCATCCGGTGGTATGACTTGACCGGAAAGTATGACAGCGGGGTCGCGGTGAGAGCGCAAGCAGTGAAGACGCTGCCTGAGGGGCCCTCGCCGAGAGTTTGAAAATCAAGCCAATTTCCGTTTCGCAGCTGCCGCCAATTCCTTCAACGATTGAACCACCTGTTGACCCATCGCGGTGGTTGGGGTCGGCATTTCACCTGCTCTGACCAGGTCGGCGGTGCGATGGCCGTGATTCAGCACCGTGCTGACCGCGTTCTCGATGCAGGTTGCTTCTTGTTCTAATTCGAAGGAATGGCGGAGCAGCAGGGCAGCGGAAAGGATCGCCCCGAGCGGATTCGCGATTCCCTTGCCAGCAATATCAGGCGCGGAGCCGTGGACCGGCTCGTACACACCCACCGGGCCGCCGATGCTGGCGGAGGCCAGCAAGCCTAGCGACCCTACAACTCCACCAGCCTGGTCGGAGAGAATATCGCCAAACATATTTTCGGTGAGGAGCACGTCGAAATCTTTGGGGCGCTCGACCAGCGACATGGCCGCGGAATCCACATACATGTGGGTGAGTTGAACTCCGGGATAGTCTTTCGCGCAGCGGGTGACCACCTCGCGCCATAGGCGGGAGCACTCGAGCACATTGGCTTTGTCGACGGAGAGAACCTTCTGGCGGCGTTTGAGCGCCAGGTCGAAGGCGACGCGGGCGATGCGCTCGATGGCCGGCTCGCCGTACGTCATGGTGTTGGTGGCGACGCGAGAGCCGGGCGCGCCTGCGATAGAACGCGGTTCGCCGAAATAGAGTCCTCCAAGCAACTCGCGGACGATCATTATGTCGGTGCCGCGAACTAGATTTGCACGCAGCGGGGAACAGTCTTCGAGCGCCGGAAAGCAAATGGCGGGACGCAGGTTGGCGTAGGCGCCGAGTTCGCGGCGCAGGCGGAGGAGTCCGGCTTCGGGGCGAAGGTGGTTGGGATAATGATCGAAAGCGGGACTGCCCACTGCACCGAGCAGGACTGCGGAAGAAGAAAGGCACGCCTGGATTGTGTCGGCGGGTAGAGGATCATTGGCGACTGCTAGGGCCGCGCCGCCGATGTTTTTGCGCTGGAGCTGAACGTGATGTCCAAATGCGTCGGCAGCGGCTTGAAGAACCAGGATCGCTTGTTCGGTGACTTCGGGACCGATACCGTCGCCAGGGAGGATGGTGAGGTTCAGGAGCATGCGGGGATTAGTTTAATGGAAACTGCTTTGCGGTGCAGGCCGGGTTCGCGCGGCGGACAAGCCGAGGGCGTCTGTCCCCAGATCGACCTTCCGAGGTCGACCGAGAAAACGGCTACACGCCCCAGAGATAGTCTTCCTGCTGCTGATCGGGATGGCGATCGCCGGGGATGCCCAGGGGCATGCCGAAGGCGCTGGTTTGCGACGCCATGGGAAACGGCCGAGGTGTTTCGGAGGTTGAGGCGCTGGCAGCCGCGGCGACCGCCATGGGGAGGGGCTCGAACAGCGGAGTGGCGGAGGCGGCGGGTTTGTGGGTGTCACGGATCAATTCGAGCAGGTGATGATCCTCGACGTGCTTGATCTTGTCCGCCAGGCGGACGAAGCGGCGATAGATGTCATCAAGGGCGCGGCGGTCGAACTGGTAGCCGAGCTGTTCGCAGCGAATAGCGAGGGCGTGGCGGCCGGAGTGCTTGCCCAGCACGAGTTTGGAATCGGGCACGCCTACCGATTGCGGCGTCATGATTTCATAGGTCAACGGGTTCTTGAGTACGCCATCCTGGTGGATGCCGGCTTCGTGGGCGAAGGCGTTGCGTCCGATGATGGCCTTGTTGGGCTGCACGGGCACGCCGGTGATTTCGCTCAACAGCTGGCTGGCGGGGAACAGATGTTCCGTGGCGATGGCCGTTTCGTAGGGATAGCGGTCGTGACGAACCCGCATGGCCATCGCGATCTCTTCGAGCGAGGCGTTGCCGGCACGTTCGCCAATGCCGTTGATGGTGCACTCGACCTGGCGGGCTCCAGCGGCGACGGCAGCCATGGTGTTGGCTACAGCCATGCCGAGGTCGTTGTGGCAATGGGCAGAGATAGTGACGTTCTCGATTCCCTTCACGCGGCGGCGGATGGTTGCGATCAGCTCGCCGAACTCGGAAGGCACGGTGTAGCCGACGGTATCGGGGATATTGAGGGTGGTGGCGCCGGCCTCGACAACCGCTTCGAGCACCTGGCAGAGGAATTCAGGGTCGGTGCGAGTGGCATCTTCGGGGGAAAATTCGACATCCGGACAGAGCGACTTGGCGAAGGCAACCGCTTCGCGGGCCTGGGCCAGGCATTCCTCGCGCGTGATGCGCAGCTTGTATTGCAAGTGAATGTCGGAGGTGGCCAGGAAGACGTGAATGCGCGGGCGGGCGGCGTCTTTCAGGGCTTCCCAGGCGCGCTCGATATCGGGGCAGCAGGCGCGGGCCAATCCTGCAATGATGGGGCGACGGATCACTGCCGCGATGGCCTTCACGGCCGAGAAGTCGCCGTCGGAGGCGATGGGAAATCCGGCTTCGATTACGTCGATACCGAGACGGTCGAGTTGATGCGCCAGGCGCAATTTTTCCTGGTGGTTCATGCTGCAACCGGGCGATTGTTCTCCGTCGCGTAGGGTGGTGTCGAAAACGGTAATGCGGACCTGCTCCGTAGCCATGGGCCTTCCTCAAAAACGAGATGATCGAATCGAACTCTGTTCTCTGAACTCTGGCTTCTATGGTACGGGGCTTAGGGGCTGAAGCAAAACTTATAATTGTTAAGTGATCATTAGATGATCTTATATGATAAGATTTCCTAATAGAGATTGAAGTTTATATAAGAGGATAGTAGATGGAACTCTCGCAGCTGGAAGTCTTCCTGGCGGTGGCTCGCGAGCACCGCTTCTCCCGGGCCGCAGAGAAACTTCACCGCACCCAGTCGGCGGTGAGCCAGACCATCCGCAAGCTGGAGGATGAGCTGGGCGAGGCGCTGTTCGACCGCTCCTCGCGGGAAGGCGTGCTCACCGATGCCGGGCAGGTGCTCTATGAATACGCCGAGAAACTGCTGAATCTGCGCGAGGACGCCCACGAATCGCTGGCGGAACTGCGGGAGCTGCAGAAGGGCAAGCTGGTGATTGCGGCGAATGAGTTTACGGCGCTTTATCTGCTGCCGGTGCTGGCGGAGTTCCGCCGGCTGCACCCCATGATCAAGATTACGGTCAAGCGGGCGCTGGGCAGCCGCATCCCGGACGACGTGCTGCAGCACAGCGCCGAACTAGGCGTGCTGTCTTACAAACCGGAGGAACCAAGGTTGCACTCCGTAGTGGTTTATCTGGACGAATTGGTGCTGGTGGTGCCGCCGAAGCATCCGCTGGCCGCGGCGCCAGAGGTGAGCATCCGGCAACTAGGGGCGGAGTCGTTTGTGGCACATATTGTTTCCTCGCCCTACCGCGAGAAAGTTCTGCAGACATTTCAGAAGCATAAGACCCCGCTGCATATGGATCTTGAGCTGCCGACTTTGCAGGCGATCAAGCAGTTCGTTGCATTGGGAAGCGGGGTCGCGCTGATGCCGGAGATCAGCGTGGAAACGGAAGTGGCTAGGGGAGAACTGGTAAGAATCCCCGTGCGGGAACTGCGAGTGCAACGGAAGCTGCGTTTGATTTACCGTAAAGAGGCGGGACTTTCCCATGCGGCGCGGGCGTTTCTGAACGTGGCGGAGGCGGTGGCGCTCGAGCGCGCAGGGCGGTATCGATTTCAGCGCGAGAGCTAGAGAAGGTGGCTAAGCCAAATCTCATCTGCCGAACCTAGCCCAAGGACTGAAGCCCAATCCAGGTCCTTGCCTTGCATGCAGGCCGGGAAGGCCTGCTCCACCCTCTTGTCTGGCCTCTCGTCTAGAACCGGGGCGAATCAACAGTCGGCGCAGACTTCTCCAGGCTGGAAGGCCGCCAGGGCTTCGCAGAGGCTGGGGTAAATCTCGAGGACTGAATCGAGGTTCGTGAGATCCAGCAGATCACGCACGAACGGAGTGGGACTGGCACATTTCAGATCCGCGTTTTGCGATCGAGCCCAGGTGTGCAGAAAGGCCAGTTCGCCGATGCCAGCACTGTCGATCGAACTGACGCCACTCAGATCGAGGATCACTTTGCCGCCATTCTGGAGGACTTCGCTGACCAGTCGCGAAAGGGCTGCGGCCTCGTCGCGATAGACGACGCGGCCTTGGCAGTAAACGATCATCACATCGCTGCAATTTCGAGTTTCCAAACTGAGTTTCAACTTCGACTCCTTATGTGTTGTTCCGAGGGCAGCCCAGTCGTGCGGCTGCGAACCTGTTTCCCAATTCGGGTTTATGGATTGCATGCTAATAGATAGACGCGCGCCAAGCGGTTTCGGAATCATGAAAAAAGAGTGAATTTCTTGTCAGAGTGCCAAAGCCGGAGGCCGCACAATCTTGGCGGCCCGGGCATCCTGGGGCTCAGCTACACTGCATCTAACGAAATTCGCACATTCAGGTAGAATTTGCTGCTGGCACAATTGCCGGGGAGGATTCATTTTCGTGTCGAAAACCGCAGCCGTGGTTCTGGCGTTCCTGAGCTTGATGCTGTTCTCAACCACATCGAAGGCCCAACTGCTCCCGAGTGGGAATGTTTATGCCGGAGTTGGTTACGGCGATTCCGTCGATGTGGTAAACCGTCTTACGTTCCGCGGATGGGAGGGATCGGCGGAGGATATGCC
>PMHI01000649.1:10434-18186 GCA_003156615.1 Acidobacteriaceae bacterium
TCACCCGGTCGGGGGGCGAGACGTTTCATACGATTGTCGAAGACTTTGGCGGCGGAGTGGATCGCAAATTTCAACTCCTCTTTCTTAAGAACTTTTCCTGGCGGCTGCAGTTCGACTATATCCATAGCCACTCGCTGAGCGCCAACCAGAACGATTTCCGGGGAACGGGCGGGCTGGTGTGGCGCTTCTGAGCGACCGTCCTGCGCTCAACTATCGGCGAATGGTGGCAACTCAATCGATTCGTGCGCTTGCCCTCGTTGTCCCCCGGGGTCGGCCAGAATTGAATTTTCCCTAGGTTCACTGGCCAATCCCGGCCGGTTTCGGTTGACGGCATCTTAGAGTTGCCGCACGTCATTTTGATTCCAAGCTGAAAGGTCAGGTTTGAATCGTTATGCGCAAAGTTGGATTCATCGTCGCTATTGTTATTTTGGTGTCCGCCGGTCTGGCAAGCGCCCAGGTTCCCACCAGCGGGAATGTCTTTTTCGGATACTCCTACTACAACACGGACCTCTCTTCGATCGACCGCGCAAACACCAATGGTTGGGAGGCCTCGGTGGAAGGCAAAGTGATTCCCTTTCTCGGGTTCGTGGCCGATTTTGACAGCCATTATGGCTCGCAAAACTTTCCGTCCCCTTGCCCGGTCGTCCCAGTCGGCACCGGGGGCGGGGCTTACCCCTGTAGCTTCAATGCTGATGTCACCGAGCACAACTTTCTGTTTGGGCCGCGAGCATCATTCTCCGTCGGCAAGTTTCGTCCCTTCGCGGAAGTTCTGTTCGGGGCGGCGCATGTCGACGCGAACAACGGCGTCGGCTCCGATACGTCCTTTGCCGCTGCGGTGGGCGGCGGCCTCGACTACAAGATCATCCGTCCGGTCGCCTGGCGATTTCAGGGAGACTTCGTGCAGACGCGTTTCTTCGGGGCGACACAAAACAACGTTCGGTTGTCAACGGGCATTGTGTTTCGCTTCTGACGCATTTTTCGGTGGAATGCAAAAAGCAGGATCCGGCTGGTTGGCTGGATCCTGCTTTTTGTGGCCGCAAAGAAGACGCCGTAGAGTAGGCGAACGCGAGCCGAATTTAAGTCTGCCAGTATTTGTGGTCGCGCAGGAAGTAGCTTTCGTTCCAGTAGTTCATCGCGGTTTTCAAAAACAGCCAGCCCGCGCCCAGATGTCCCATTTTCTGGAAACGGCGGTTGGTGGTGTAGACGCCGCCGCGGACGATGCCAAAGCGCTTGCGCTCGACTTGTTGACTGAGCAAGTAGTCCTCGGCAAACAGAACCTGCTCATGAAATCCGCGGAGTTCGCGGAATTTCTTTAGGTCGAATAGCATGAACATTCCTGTTGCGAAGGGATGATGGAGGCGCGAGAGATACTGGAAGAAGTCGATGCCCGCGTAAAGCAACTTGTCGATCCAATTACCGCCGCGGCAGAGGATGTTGGTGGTAACACAATGAAGCTGCTTGTGCTGGGCCAGTTCGACGGCGCGGCGCACGACAGAGGGATGCGCCAGTTCGATATCGGCATCAAGAAACAGAACGTAAGTGCTCTCCGCGTGAGCTGCTCCCAGGTTGCGGCCGACGGAGGGCATTCCGCCGCGGATCACGCTGACATTCAGGCGGTCGCAGAAGCCGAGAACGATCTCGGGCGTGCCGTCGGTTGAGTTGGCGTCAGCAACCAACACCTTGGTACTCGACATCTTCCCGTAATCCTGATTCGTCAGCGACGTCAGCAAACGAGGAATCAGCTTCGCCTCGTTCTTGGCTGGAATCACGATTGTCAGCTCGCTCTTGGTGTGCCGGCTCGTTAAACTCATGGATGCGAACCCCCTGTTCGTCGACGGTGAGATAGGTGAGGCGGGAATCGACCCAGCCACCTGCGTTGTAGTAGTGAATTCCGTTTTCTTCGACCTGGACGGCCTGGTGGGTGTGGCCGCAGAAGATGCGGTCGGCATGGTGCTGGCGCGCGTAGTGAAGCGCTCCCGCAGCGACCTTCGACGACATGCGGAGCCAGCGCGTGTTGAGCCGGTCAATGAGCCGCGCGATAGGCTTGCTCTTGAAGTCGAGCTTTTGCAACTGGAGATAGAGGGAAGTACCTAACCGCCTGAAACGCAGATTGTTGACCTGGAAACCGTCGAACTGATGGCCGTGGATCGCGATGTGTTCGAGTCCGTCGTACTGCCAGGCGTAGTGCTGGTAGACGCGGACGCCCACCAGGTGCGACATGATGTTGGCGAGTCCGTGGTCGTGATTGCCTTCCACCCACACGACCTCGATGTTGCGTTTGGGATTGGAGAGTTTGCGGATGTAGCCGAGGAACTTCCAGTGGTCTTTGGTGAGGCGGGCGAAGTTGAGGTCGGCGAAGATGTCGCCGAGCAGGATGAGCCGCTGAAAACGGTTTTCCTTGAGCACGCGCGTGGCTTCGCGGGCATGACTGGTCTCTGCACCCAGGTGCAGGTCGGAAAGGATCAGCGTGCTGTAGCCCTGCAGATCCATGATTTAGTTGTAGCAAGCGAATGTTACTGGGCGATGAAATATGCATCAAAATCGGTGCAGTGGTAACTGAACGAGTAACCCGAGTTACCTGTAGGTAAACAAAGGACCCTGCCACGAGGCGAGCGCGAAGTGTTACAGCTGTGTGAATACGGAGGGGCTTCTCACGTAGACTGAATTTCCTTTTGAAAACCATCGGACACATTCTGGCGAGGTATACGGCGTGGGTTTGGCTGCTGCTGCAGCACCTCGGAATTTGGGGGGTGTTCGCGATTGCGTTCGCGGATTCTGCTCTGCTGGGCATGCCTGTGGACTTAATGGTGGCAACGTATGTGTACAAGGATCGCCGTCTCCTGCTCTTCTACGTGGTGATGGCCTCGCTCGGGTCGATGCTGGGCAGCGTTCCGCTTTACCTCATCGGACATCTGGGCGGCGAAAAAGTGCTGCGCAAACGGATTTCCGAAGAGCGCTTTCAGCGGATTCACCGCTCCTTCGAACAGCACGAATTCTGGGCTGTGATGTTTCCGGGAATGCTGCCACCGCCCATGCCTTTCAAAATTTTCGTGCTGGCGGCGGCCGTGTTTGAGATGCCGTTCCGAGACTTTCTGGCGGCCATCTTCGCGGGAAGGTTCGTGCGCTTCATGACGCTGGCATTGCTGACGCTCTGGTTCGGCCCGCAGATTGTGGGACTCATGGAAGTGCTCGTCCGGCAGCATTTGTCTTGGCTGTTGGGGGCGGTAGCGGGCGGAGTGCTGGTTTGGCTGGTGATGCGGCGAAGTCGAAGGCGTAAGACGGGAGAGAGTTGACCGGGGCGCGCCGAAGATCTTTCAAGACCGGATCTGGCGTCCTGGCTGCGCCCAGAGGACCCGCGGCTGTCCCCCCCCGTACGAAGCAATTTACGCTGCGGCGATGTGATCGCCGGAGGTTCTGTGCAGCCAGCGGGAAAGCGCCAGCAGGAACACCGGAATTCCAAAAAATGCGATGGAGAAGAACAGGTCGCTCTCGACCGTTCCGCGGAAAAATGGAAGTCCGGCGGCGTAAGACATCATCAATCCGTGGAAGGTCTTGGGATACATCTGCCCCGCAGCCCACACGGCAAAATTGCTGACCAGAAAAAACGAAACTGAACTGGCGAGCGCGGCTCCGACTACGCGGACCGGGTCGGATTTCTCGCGGAGATTGGTCCCCAGCCAGAGGATTGCCGCATACCACACCCAGGTCACCAATTGGTCCCAGGTTAAGCTGTACGAGTAGATAAACTTGGTGAGAACAACATCGGTCGCCGCCATCAGCACCAGGGGTATCCACATCTGGCGCCGTGAACCACGGGCCCCGAAAAACAGCAGCGATGCCGCCACCGGAGTGAAGTGCCAGGCGTGAGGCAGGATATTCAATCGACCCGCAAACGGCAGGAAGCGAACGGCAATGGCCAGTAGCACGAATAGATAAGCCAGCATGAGCACCTCGGGAACTAAATATCATTCTGGGCGTGGGAACTGACTACGTCAAGGGAGGAACGGAAGGCGACCGTTGACGGTTGAGTTTTGGCGTTACGGGAAGGCTAGTTTCGAGCGTTCAATTCGGTTCCGGGAAGGCAGTTTGCTTCTTGCCGGAACCGTAGATGTCGGCAACGACGTGCAGGGTCTTGTCGAGTTGAACGCCCGCGGCGAGTGCCCTGCTCGGTTCACCGCGGCGGCCGAGGAGGGTGGGCAACTGCACAAAGCGCAAGTCCTCGAACTCCACGATATAGCCGGTCTCCGGCGGATCGAGGGTCTCGGTCTCGGTGATCGGGTATTGCGCCCAGTCGAGGTACCTGCGTCCCAGGTAAGACTTCTTCGCCGCCAGCGTGACCGGAGTTTCTTCCGGTTTGTAGCGGATGACGAGACGGCCCTCGGGATCAACTTCCGGTCCCAGAGAATCCACCGGAGCGAGAGCAAAGAAAGTAGGAGTCTCCACGACACCGTACCAGTGGAATGGATCAGCCATGGTGGGGTAGGCGGAAACGCGCAGCGGGTCCACGCCCTGGTAGGTGCCGGCGGCAAGGGCGCTCACGGCGCGGCGATGTTCGAAATCGCGCAGCCCCCACATCAAGACCACCCCCAGCAAGGCNNAGCGAGAAAAACGACGGAACAATCAATCCGAGCAACAGGAGGCCGAACATGATGGGCTCGAAGATGAAGACAATATCCCACGCATACCACCTCTCGGAAAACGGCCAGAACGGGCGCACTCCGTAATTGTTGGTGAAGTCGAGCAGGATATGACTGAGGCCGGCGAGGCAGGCATAAGCAAAGAGCAGTCTCCAGCGCGGCGGGAGGTTCGGATCTTTCAACCTGCGTCGGCGCAAACGCCAGATCAGGTAAACGAAGCCGACTACCACAGCGGCGTCGAGGGGAACTCCAAGCAAGGAATGCGTGAAGCCGCGGTGGTGGGCGAAGCCGAACGCCGGGCCGCCGAAGCGGCTTAGGACGTCCAGATCAGGCGCCTCCGCGGCGAGCGTGAGAGTGAGCGTGGCCAGCGCCGTCTTGCGGTTGAGTCCGGCGCGGCCCAGGCACGCACCGGTCAGGAAATGTGTGATCGGTTCCAAGTGGTCTAAGGATTCTATTTGGCTGTGCGGCAATTGCCAACAGGGACGAAATCTAGCGGGAAGGCGCCAGCAACGTCAGTGCGCCCGGCGCGATGGTGATTTCCGCAGGCAGTGTGCCGACCAGCTCGCCGTCTGCCTCGACATAGACTCTCGGCTGCGCCCGCGGCGGGCCATCGCCCGATGGCGCAGGCAGGTATTGGCACGAAACTCGGCTGCTGTATGCAAGTTCGATGCCCGAGATCTTCCAACTGCGTCGCAGCAATCCGCGGGTCACGTAGAGAAGATACGCGAGGCGGCTCGCAGTGCGGCAGAAGACCAGCCGCAGGTCGTTGCGCTCCAAAGAAGCTCCGGGAGCCAGCTCCTGCAGCACTCCACCAAAATTTCTGATGCGTACCGCCATCAACTCCGTGACGCCGGCTCGCTGGGGCTGGCCCGAACCGGTCTCGGCGAAATCAACCAGGAATCGGGTCATGGGATGAGTAAACCAAAGCTGCCAAGCCTTGGCGTAGTAAGCGGCCATGCCCATGCGCTGCTTGGAAGGGGCGTGGAGCTTGTAGAAGAGGTGCGCATCCACTCCTGCACCTGCCGCGACGATGAAGAAGCGCGTGCCAGGTTTGCCTGCGAGATCGAGATATTCGATGCGGCCAAGAGCGACGCGGCGGGGTACGGCATGGAGAGCGGCCCGGGCTGCGGCCGCGATATTCATGGGCAGGCCGAGGTCGTGGGCCAACGCGTTGGCCGTACCCAGGGGCAAAATCGCCAGGGCCGCGCGGGTGTTCGCCAACACCTGGATCACGTTGTGGATGGTGCCGTCTCCGCCACAAGCAAAGACCGTGTCCCAACCAGCAAGAATGGCTTGCCGCGCCTGCTCCTCCGCGTGAGCCGGGGAGTGCGTGAGGACGAGCTGGGCCTCGACGCTTGCGCCGCCCAGCAACGCCAGCACGGATTCCAGCTCCGACTGGCGCCGCACGCGGTTGCCGCCGGAGTCAGGGTTATAGAGTAAAACCGCCTTACGCATGGCCGGATCGAAGCTGGATTGTACCTGAGCGTCATGCACGGAACAGTGCAAGCAATCCCCGTCCGCCTATAATCCTTGCGATGCCTGCCGCTGGGAAAGACGTCGAAAAAAAGATCGAATCGCTCCGGGAGAAGATCCGCCACCACGAATACCTCTATCACGTCCTCGACCATCCTGAGATGAGCGATGCCGAGTTCGACAAGCTGATGCAGCAGTTGAAGGATCTGGAAGCGGAGCATCCGGAGCTGATCGCGGCGGACTCTCCCACCCAGCGCGTCGGCGGCAAGCCGCGCGAAGGCTTCGTCAAGGTGGCGCACTCTTCGCCCATGTTGTCGCTCGACAACACTTACAGCGAGGAAGAATTGCGCGCCTGGGAACGCCGCGTTCACGAACTGAGCGGCCGGACCGAGGTGGACTACGTTTGCGAGCTGAAGCTCGATGGCATGTCCCTCGCCCTGATTTATGAAGAGGGGAAGCTGGTGCGCGGGATTACTCGCGGTGACGGAAGCGTGGGAGAGGACGTCACGCTGAACGTTCGCACCGTGAGGTCGGTGCCACTTTCGATTCCAAGAGAAAAACTGAAAAAGGCCGGCATCCCGGCGAATTTCGAGGTGCGGGGCGAACTGCTTATGCCGCTCGCGGCATTCAAGAAGATGAATGAGGAACGGGAGAGCAAAGGACTTTCCGTTTTTGCTAATCCGCGCAATGCCACGGCCGGCACGGTGCGGCAGCTTGAATCCAAAGTTACGGCCGAACGGCGGCTCGACTACTTCACTTACATGCTTTTAGAAGACGGGCGCACTTATTTTGACCGTCACTCGAAAACTCTGGATGCACTCGACGCAGCCGGATTCAAAGTCAATCAGAACCGCAAGCTGGTGCACGGTATCGACGAAGCCTGGGCNNGATCGCATTGCGTTGCAGGACGAACTGGGGTTCACGGGCAAAGCGCCGCGATGGGCGATTGCTTACAAGTATGCCGCGCGCGCCGGGATCACCAAGCTGGAGAGGGTGCGCTGGCAGGTTGGTCGTACGGGCAAACTGACTCCCGTGGCGGAGTTGGTCCCTGTTTCTGTTGGCGGCACAACCGTTCGCAACGCGACGTTGCACAACATGGACGAAATCCAGCGCTTGGGCGTGAAGATCGACGATTGGGTGCAAGTCGAGCGTGGCGGCGATGTCATCCCCAAAGTCGCGAAGGTCATCGACGATAAAGATCATCCGCGTGGTAAGCGGGATGTTGAGGTGCCGGAGAAGTGCCCCGAGTGCGGAACCAAAGTGGTGCGGACCGAGGACGAGGTCGATTACCGCTGCGTCAATGCGAATTGTCCCGCCAAGCTCCGCGAGACGATTCTGCACTTTGCTTCGCGTGGGGTGATGAATATCGACGGCATGGGCGACGCGCTGGTCAATCAGCTTACCGAGCGCGGCCTGGTAAAAAATGTGGCGGATATCTACANNTGCCACTCGAGCGCGTCATCTATGGTCTCGGTATTCGTTTCGTCGGCGAGCGTACGGCGCAGTTTCTGGCCGAGCATTTTGGATCGATGGAAGCGCTCGAGAGCGCTGGTGTGGAAGAGCTGCAGAATGTGAATGAAGTTGGCCCGCGCATCGGGGAGAGCATCGTGGAGTTCTTCAGCATTGCGGCCAATCGCAAGCT
>PMHI01000683.1:0-178 GCA_003156615.1 Acidobacteriaceae bacterium
CCGGATCAAGTCGGGCAAAAGGCCATCGAGGCCTCGCAACTCGGCGCCACCGAAGTCTGCATCCAGGGCGGACTGCCGCACGGACTGCCTCCGTTTTACTATCGCGACATTCTGCGCGCGGTAAAGAGCGCCGTGCCCGGCATGCACATCCACGCCTTCTCGCCGATGGAAATCGTCT
>PMHI01000683.1:189-15552 GCA_003156615.1 Acidobacteriaceae bacterium
TCCGGCAAATTCTTTCGGCCAACAAGCTCACCACCGCACAATGGATCGAAGTGATTCGCACCGCGCACCGCAACGGAATCCGCTCCACTTCCACGATGATGTACGGCCACACCGAAACACCCGAGCACTGGGTTCGCCAAATGTTGTTGCTGCGCGAGATCCAGGCGGAAACCGGAGGCTTCACCGAATTCGTTCCGCTCGGCTTCGTCCACCAGAACACGCTGCTGTTTCATCAGGGACTGGCCCGGACCGGGCCCACGCTCGAAGAGCATTTGAAAGTGCACGCTTTGGCGCGCCTGCTGCTCGCCGGCTCCATCAACAATATTCAGGTTTCGTGGGTAAAGTTGAACCGGCGTCTTTCGCAGCTCTGCTTGCACGCCGGGGCTAACGATTACGGTGGTACGCTGATGGAAGAAAACATTTCGCGCGAGGCCGGAGCTACTGCCGGCCAGTACACCAGCCCGGAAGACTTTCAATCGCTGATTCTCGAAATGGGCCGCGTCCCCGCTGAGCGCAACACTACCTACACGCGCATCAAACTCAGGCTNNTCGCCATTCTGGGCGGGACTGGGCCCGCCGGCATGGGTCTCGCCCTGCGTTGGGCGCGTGCCGGAGAAACCATCCTCATCGGCTCGCGCGACGCCGAGCGGGCGCAGGAAGCGGCCGACAAGATCAAACAGAAAACCGGAAATCAGGCCCGCGTCTCCGGCATGGAAAATTCCGCCGCCTGCGCCACCGCGGACCTTCTCGTTCTCACCGTCCCCTTCGAGAGCCAGGCCGCGCTACTCAAGCAACTCAAGCCTGCGATCCGTCCCGGCAGCATTTTGATTGACGCCACCGTCGCGCTGGCGGCCGGAGTAGGCGGACGCGCCTCACGCACGCTCGGCGTTTGGCAAGGTTCAGCCGCGCAGCAAGCCGCGGAGCTCGCTCCCAAGGGAGTGAGCGTAGCGGCGGCCTTTCACAATCTATCGGCTGAACTTCTGAACGGAGACGCAGCGCTCGACTGCGACGTCATCGTTTGCAGTGACGATGCGAACGCCGCACAACTTACGCGCGCTCTTGCCGCGAAACTTCCCGGCGTGCGTGCCATCGATGGCGGCAAATTGGAAAACGCCCGCATCCTCGAACAAATCACCGCTCTGCTCATCGGCCTCAACATCCGCCACAAAGGCCACGGCGGCATCCGTATTACCGGATTGCCGCCCGCAGCCTATCGCTAGAATCTGCCGCCACTCAAAGGCTAGAACGAATACTTCAACGAGAACTGAATCAGCCGCGGCGTGCCCACGGTTTGGGTGATCTTGCCAATGCTGGGACCTTGCTCAACGTCGGCAAAACCAAAGTTTAACGGGTTCTGGAATGACGGATGGTTGAACAGATTGAAGAATTCGGCACGGAATCGCACGTTCTGTCTTTCGCCGATCTTGAAACTCTTGCCAGCGGTGAAATCGATGTTCACCTGGTCAGGACCGATGATGCAATTGCGCGGTGAGTCTCCGAAACCGGTAGAGCCGTCCGCGGAAATTACGGCAGGGTAGCTTCCACCTACGGCGACCGGTACATAGGCAGCGGGATTAACCCAATTTGCCAGTTTGGTGGCCAGGTTGCCAGACTGCAAGGCGTTGCCGCAACCAAAGCCGGGAGCGAAATCGGCCGTAACCAGTTGCGGCGTAGTCAGAGCGTAGACCGTTCCTGCGTCCGAATCCTGAATGGTAATCGGCGAACCCGATTGCGCCACGATTACACTGTCGACCTCCCAGCCTCCCAGCGCATATCCCACGGCATCATGGCGGTTGGCCTCGAAAGGCAGAGCATAATTCAAGCTGGTGGTAAAACGATTGCGACGATCGAAGTCGGAAAGACCACGCGACGCCGCTCCACTCAGCTGATTATTGGTGCGGGTAAGAAATGCCACGCTGGCAGTGGACACGTCATCGATCGACTTGGCCCAAGTGTAGTTGCTGTGCAGATACAGTCCTTTGGAGAAGCGGTGCGAAACCGTGGCCTGCAAGCCGTCGTAGTGGGAATCGGAATCGGGGTAAAATGCCTCAAAGTCATCGGGAACAATCCCGACAAAAGGCGCTCGTGCCGCCGCGTTGGCGGTGGTGTTTTGAGTGATCGGGTAGGTGGTCCCGCCTAGCCCCGTTACGGTTATAGGCTGGGACGCGCTCGCCAAAGCAGGCTGGTCGGGATCGGAGGTCGAGCGCAGACGCGTACCTTTGGTGCCTACATATCCGAGTTCAAGAACCCAGTTTCCAGCCAACTGATGCTGGATGGTAAAGTTCCACTGCTGTGTAGTGCCCGCGACCCAGTGCAGCGGAGTGGCAGGTGCGAAGAAATCGGCTGCCGTGCCAGGCCCGAAAGATGGGGCCCCGTTGGTCGCGGGCTGCCCAGCCGGTGCCCCCGAGAACCCCGTAATAAAGGCAGGCGTCGGCACGAAAGCAGCGGCAGGCGCCGAACCCAGAGGCGGCAGGGTAGACCCGGCGTACAGGTTGGCCAGACTCGCATACGAGCCGCCAGGAAACGCCAAAGGATAAAATGGAGGTGCGAACGCTAGGTTATCGACAGCCCCAATATCCTCGCGCACACTGTAGATACCGTAGCCGCCGCGAATCACCGTGGTATGTTTCCCGCCGAAGTCATAGGCAAAACCGATGCGCGGTTCAGGCACGGTGGCATATTCATTATCGAGGGCAGCGCTGTTCAGCGTACCGGTGAAACCCGAAATACCGAGCTTATTCACACATTTTGGGAACACATAGGGATTGCCCGTCGGGTAATTAGCGTCCGGGGGAAGCGTATTGCCCAAGTGGCACAGACTGTCGGACGCTGCGCCATTCCACTCCATCCGCAGCCCGAGGTTCAGGTTCAGAGTTGACGAAACGCGATAGCTGTCCTGCGCAAACAGAGCATACGCCGGAATGTGGTAGTCGTGATTGAACGCTCCGCTTCCTCCTTCACCAACTATCGGCTCGCCCAATAGAAAATTCTGGAACGGACTGAGCGTCCCGTCGGCCCCCGGCAAGAAGAGCAGCAGGGGATTGTCCAGCACCGGCAGATCGCGGCGATCGGTAGTGCGGTCGGCTTCGCCGCCGAAGCGCAAAGAGTGATGCCCACGCGTCCAGCTGACCGTATCGAGCCACACGAAGGAGTCCGCTAACGCGGACTGGGGCTGGTTGGGAAAGGGTCCAATTTGAAAGCCCGGCAATTCAAACCTGTACATGTCCGGCTGCCCATAGCCGTCGTTGATGCCCAGTGCGGCCGGAGAGGTCCCGGGGACTGGGACGTTCAACAACGCATCGCTGATCACGTTCACGCCGAAGCGAAACTCATTGATCAAGTTACTATTGAAAGAATGGGTTTCCGCGATGCTCCCGAATCGTCCCCGCAACGGAATGTCGAGGGGGAAATTCAGGTTGGTATCGATTGCAGGGTAGCCCGTCTGAACCTGCAGATTATCCGCACCGAAAGGTTGGTAGACCTCTGAGTCTGACCAGAAGAAGCGCTCCGTAATACGGTCCTTGCCCCCGTTGAAATCCTTGTCCCAATTGGCCGTGAACTGATCGTCCCGATAGCGTCCGGGAGAACTGATGGTAAGGGAACCAGTGCCCCCGGGCGTGCCGGTGACGCTGGGAATCAGCCAGCCGCCACCATCACCCGGCCCGAACTGATTGCCCTGGGCAGTAAGCAAATTAAAGGCCACAGGATCGAGTCCGCAGTTGGCCGCGCCCGTGGCATAGGGAGGCAGTCCGGTTGGGAAAAACGTGCTGACCAGATTCGCGCAGCTTCGGACCATCGGCAGCACCGGCAGGGGAGCACCACTGATATACGTTCCCAGGGAGTCGCCGCTGCGCTGGCGCGTACCCTCATAATTCACGTAGAAGTATCCCAGCTTTGCCGTCTTGCCAACCGGGCCGCCGAGATCGCCACCGAAAATGTTCTGCTTGAGATCAAAGGGCCCTAAGAAGTAGTCGCCGGCATCCAGTTTCGAGTTGCGGAAATACTCCCAAAGATCGCCGTGGAAGTTGGAGGTACCGCTTTTCAGGATGGCGTTGATGTTGCCGCCGCCGTTACGCCCCTGACTCGCGTCATATAGGCTGGTGCTCACCTTGAACTCCTGAATGTCGTCGGGATTGGGGACGGGAGTATACGTGAGTTCCCCGAACGAGTAATCGGAGGCCGAAACTCCTTCGATCAGATAGTTGTTGTTGTCTTCTCTTCCGCCATTGACGTCGATACGCACATCGCCGCGTCCTAGCGCGGCGGCATTGTTCAAGCTGGCGGTGGCGCCCGCCGACAGATCGAGCAACTGCTGGAAATTGCGGGTAGCCAGTGGGAGATCGGCGATCGTCTGCGCGCCCACTGATTGGCCCGTGGTGGCATCCGTGGTATTGACCTGCTCCACCTGGGATTGGACTTCCACCACTTCCTTCACCACACTGACTTTCAGAACCGCGGTCATACGCGTGGTTTCGGTGATGCGCACCACCACGCCGGGAAATTTGGTGTCGGGGAAGCCCGCCGCGGTCACTTCTACGGTGTAGCTGCCTACGGGCAGCAGTGAGGCCGTGAACAACCCGGATGTGTCGGTCGTCAGCTGCCGTAATACCTCACCCGTGGCTTCGCCCCTGATGCTCACTTTGGCATTTGCGATTACGGCTCCCGTTGCGTCTTGAACCACGCCACCGATGGCGCCCGTCGCTCCGCCTTGCGCGAACATCATTCCGGTGAAAACCGCCATGAAAAGACTCGATGCAATCATCTTCCGAACTAAACTCATCTTGTCCTCCAATGGGATGATCGTCCGTTGCTCGCTCACCCTCCGAGCGGCGGGACAAGGGCGAGAGCAAAGGGTTGCCAAAAAGATAACAGCGGATATACCACGATTCCTCGTCCGTATTCAAGAAATATGAGGGTCGGCAGGAGGCACAGGTTGAATGGACCCAATTGAAATTCGCGATCAGCCTTATGATGTAGATCACTGCTACTGCGGCGGTTGTTCCGATCGGCTAGTCTTCCACCGCCTGCGCCGTCATCTCCGAGGGTTCGCCGCCAGCCGCGGCCTGGGCGACGATCAAGCGCCGCGCTTCCACTCGAATCTTCGGCAAATGCAGGGCGAACCAGCCCGCCCCAAGCAAACAGGCCAACCCGCCAATCGCTACCGTGCGGGGCGCACCTAAATGATCGGCCAATACGCCGCCCAGCAGTGCTCCAATGGGAGCCATGCCCATGAACATCATCGAGTACACGGCCATCACCCGCCCCCGCAGCGCGTCCGGCACCATCACCTGAATCAGAGTGTTCGAGCAAGCCATTTGCAGCATCATCGTGTAACCCACCGGCAGCAGCAGAAGTACTGAAATCCAGAAGGTGTGCGAGAGCGCGAACACGGCGAGACTGGCTCCAAATCCNNGCGCAGCACCACGCCACCCACCGCCCCAAGCCTTTCACGCCTTGGCGGAACGCCAGAGTCAGCGCGCCCAGCAGGGCTCCCACGCCGGTAGCACCCATCAGGATGCCCAACTCCCGTGCCCCGCCGTGCAGAACCTGGTCGGCGAAAATCGGCATCAGCACCACATAAGGCATGCCCATCAGGCTCACCAACCCCAGCAGCAACAGCAACGCCCGGATCGGCGCGGTGCGGTCAACGAAGCGGAACCCCTCCATCATGTGCTCGAACGGCGACGCCATCGCCGCACGGGCCGGGCTGTGAACCTTCATCAACAGCAGACCGATGATCACCGCGATATAGCTCACCGCGTTGGCAAAGAAACACCAGCCTTCGCCAATCTTCGCCACCAGAATCCCGGCGATTGCCGGACCAATCACGCGCGCGCCATTGAACATGGAGGAATTCAGCGCGATCGCGTTCATCAGGTCATCCTTGCCGACCATCTCCACCAGAAACGATTGCCGTCCGGGAATGTCGAACGCATTCACCACGCCCAGCAAACTCGCCAGCACAAATACATGCCAGACCTGAACCTTATGGAACAGCGTCAGCGCCGCCAGAATGAAGGCCAGCAGCATCGACGCCACTTGCGTGGAAATTACGATCTGGCGGCGGTTGAAGCGATCGGCCGCGATTCCCCCGAGCGGCGCAAACAGAAACACCGGGATCTGGCTGGCGAAGCCTACCGATCCCAGCAGCAAAGCCGAACCGGTCAGCCGGTAAACCAGCCACGACTGCGCCACGCTCTGCATCCACGTGCCGATCAGAGAAATCAGTTGTCCGCTGAAGAAGAGTTGGAAGTTGCGGTGTCGGAGCGCCCGGCCCGCCACCTGCCAGCGCGATCCGGAGACCGTTTCCGCACCGCGGACCGCCGCGCTTTCCTGGATTGGGATTCTCGATTCAGGCACTGTCGTTTCTTTTGATGATGTCACCCGCTGTTCTGATTACTATAACTTGCACGTTCCCCGCACACGCCGGCAAGGCCGGTTTTCCACAGACGGACGTAACTTGTGCCAGGCTCGATCCGAAGCAACTCGAAAACCGCTTTCCCACCACTCACTTCCCTGCTTTGCAGGCGCACCAAGTTTTGTCTTCCCAGACCGGGCCGGACTGCGCTACAGTTGCACTTGCAGTTGCGCCTTACCCGGCGATTCCCTAAGGAAGTGACACGGCCATGACTGCTCCTTCGGTTAGTGTTGAACGCCGCATTGGACAACGCTTCGCTTTTAATCTTCCTGTCTCCCTGCTTGACGTTGCGACTGGCGCCGAAGGACTCGGCTTCACGCAGGACCTCAGTTCCCGCGGAGCTTTTCTCTTCACCGACATGGCGTTCCGCGAAGGGGCAGAAATCGAACTCACGTTAAGGATGCCCTCCGAGATCACTCTCGGCGAAAACATGCGCGTCCGTTGCCGGGGCCGCGTTTTGCGCATCGTCAAGCCCGCGGANNAGGGCTACGAATACCTTCCCGAAACGGAAGACAGTTCCGCCGACTTCCGGCGCATTTCGGCCCTGCACAGCCCCAGCGAGACTGAGCGTCCCGCCACGCCTGCGCCCGGCAATCCGCGCGCCGCGGCCCACTAGCAGTCTACGCCGGAAAATCCCATTCTAGGTCTGGCGCCTGGAGACTTTAGTTCTCCATGTACTTCTCAGTGCTGTTCAATCTTCCCGGCTTGGCTTAGAATGTTGGTCAAGATTGCGGATTCGCTTGGGAGCATTCCCTGCTGTGCGGCGCCTCACACTGAGTTTCATGATCTTCGAGATGGCTGCGCTTACGTCTCGGCGCGAGTCGCGTACACACATGCTCTCGACTAGTTACCTGGGTCACTTGGCGAAGACCACTTTCTCTTTCTAACATGCAAACACCGAGAGAAATCAGCGAGAACCGCGCCATGCATGGGATCGCCGTCGCCCTCTTGACCGAGGACCATGAACATTTATCTGAGTTGCAGGACCGCGTGGAGGCTACGCGCCTGGCCCGGGTCGTGTTCACGAACGTCGGCTTTCCCACTGGACCCACCGACTCCATCTTGCGCCAGATTCAGGATCTAAGCGCCGAGGTGGTCGTCGTCGATATCTCTGCCGGGAATCCTCAGGCCGCCATCAAAGCCATCGAACTCATTCAAGCCAACACGCTGCAGCTCGCGATTTTCGCCAACGGCACCCTGCAGCAACCCACCACCATCGTTGCCAGCATGCGCGCCGGAGCCGGGGAATATTTGGATGACAGTGCCGGCACTGAGGCTCTGCTCGAAGCCCTGACGCGTTTTAGTTCCAACCGCACCCGAACTCGCGGCGGCGTCGGCAAAGCCCGCATTTTTACCTTCCTCAGCGCCAAAGGGGGCTCAGGCGCCACCACCGCCGCCGTCAACACCGCCGTCGCTCTGCAGCAAACCCACGGCAGCGTGGTTTTGGTGGACTTCGCGCCCGTCGGCCACGCCCAACTCCATCTCAACGTGCGTCCCAGTTTCGGAGTCCCCGACGCGCTCCAGAACCTGCACCGCCTCGACGTTTCGCTGCTCGATGGCCTGATGACCACGGCGAAAGACGGCTTGCATCTTCTCGCTGGCCCGCAGCAGCCTTATCCGTCCCTGCCCACGCCGGCGGAATTGGCCCGCCTGTTCGACCTGCTGGTCAATCACTATCGCTACGTGGTTGTCGACGCATCCAGCCGCCTTGATGCGACGACTCGCCTGCTCTCCGACCTTTCGAACGCGGTGCTCATGGTGGCTCAAACCGACGTGGTCTCGCTGTGGAGCGCCGGCCGCATCCATGCCTTCCTCGAAGAAGGCACGGGCCGCAACCGGCTGCGCATGGTTCTGAATCGCTACAAGAAAATTCCCGGCTTCACCGACGAGGATGTCGAAAATGCCACGCGCTGTAAGGTGTTGTGGAAAGTTCCCAACGCGTTTCAGGCAGTCTCGCCCGCCATCGATCACGGTACGCCAGTGGTTCTGCAGGAAGGTCAGGAAGTGAGCCGCTCGTTCCGCGCCCTGGCAGCGGCGTTGGCCGAAGCCGCTTCCACTCCCGAAGGCGGACTCGATCTGGTCTATGCGCAAGAAAAGGCCGCCGTCAAACAGAAGTCTCCCAGCCGCTTGGTCATCAGTCCCGTCCGCGCCGGCCATTCCAGCTAGTACCGAGCTGCGAGTACCGAGTAGCGAGAGAAAACCGCAGCCGCCCACACAGATTGCCAATCGCGAGAACTCCCGGACTCTGCTCGGTATCCGCGACTCGCCACTAATTCAGGGCAACTGGATACGCACGAGGTTGGATTCGCGCTCGGCCGATCCGACAAAAGTAGCCGTGACGCCTTGGGCTTCGAGCGTGACTTTGCCGTTGGTCTGGGAAACCTTTGGGTCAGCCAAGCCAGTGACAATCAATTTCCGTACTCCGTTGAAGAGTGGATGAGCACCCGCAGCTTCGGTCAATCCCGATCGTCCCAATACTTCGATCGCGCCGCTGCCATTACCGAGCTTGAGCCAGCGGGTGTGCAGAACTTCCTTGTCGCCGAGGATCACCACATTCCACGGGTCGAAAGCCTGCGGCTGCAGTGGCTCCTTGCCGGCGACGATTTCGAGACGCACGCCCGCAGCGGCGAGAAACTCCTGCTTGCGCCGGCTGAGGCTGGCTGCGAAGTCGGCGACGTTGCGCTGGGCGCGCGCCCGCGCCTCCTGGGTTTCCCCGGCCGTGAAGTCGCAACCTGCCCGATCGGTGACTTGCCGCAAACGGCCAGCGAGCAGTTCGTCCAAGGAAACCGGTCGGTCGCCTTCCAGCCGCGACTTCCACGTGGAATCCAGGCGGTCGAGCAGGAGGGCCAAAGCCTGCCCACTGGCGTAGGCGCGCTGGCGCACCTGTGCCTGGGCAGGAGGAAAATCCTCGACGGTGAGCGCAGCCGGCTTGCCGATGGATTTGAACTCCACATACTGCGCCAGTCCTTCGCGTAATTCCACGCCCCGTTCGTAGGCCGCTCCCGTGGCGGCGAGACCGGCGAAACGTTTGCCGCGAAGGGCGAGAGCGGTCGCTGCCCAGCAGCCTGCATCTTTCTGGTTAGTTGCTCCTAGGGCCCGAACCAAGGCAATGCTCTCCAGTCGCCTCTCAGCCAGGAGTTCGGCGTTGTCCACCGGATAGGTGAACAAATCCATCTCGTTGCCACCCCAGTTGGGATAGTGCCGGCCTTGAAAAACGTGGAAGGTTTCGTGGACCAGGAGCGACGCGAGTTCATCCACAGATGATGCCTTGCCGGAAATATCCACGGTGGCGGTGGGCACGCCGTTGACCACTGTGCCCGTGTTGGCGCGCACGGTTTCATGCTGGCCCGGATACACATAAATATTCTGCTGTCCCGCAACCGGGCGGAACCCATCGGGAGGGGAGGGATGGTTAAGAAGATAGGTGCTGGCCCCGTCGAAAAGCTCGACCGGCGTCGTCGCGGGTTCGAATCCCGGCCAAAGGTCTTGCGCGGCAACGCGGCGGAAGGCCCGGATAACCTCGATTGGATCAGCCCGCGTCGGCTGCTGCGCGGCGAGGGTCCGAGCCGATGCCAGAACCACCAGCAATAGCCAGATGCGGCCTTGGCTCCGCGTGGTTGACTCTCGGTTTCGCGCACTCGTCACTCGGGCCACTAATTCCTCGCTGGCGAAGCCTCTGCTGGAAACATCTTGAACTCTACCTCGCTCGGGTGCGTCGTGACCTTCTTATCCGCGTCGGTGGCGCTTTCGGTGAGCGTCCCTTTCAACACGTAATACGCTTCGTCTCCAGGATTTTTCCCCACGCCTCGTTCCACGGTTCCCCTGAATTCGAACCACACCCCGTGCACCGTTTCGGTGGTAAAGGTCAACTTGTTGCCATCGATCTTGCCGATGCGGAAGTATTGATCGAGAAACGTTCCTTTGTCGCTTTCCCCATTTCCATAGCGCGAGACAAATCCGGTCACTCGGCCTTCTTCTTCCACCGTGATTTGGACGAACTCTCCTTCTTGTAGAAAGCTGTACATCCCGGAATATTCCCGGCCGGCCTTCACCTCGTGCGCCGGGGACGGCGGCTCGGCCGCTTTTGGAGCAGTTGCCTTTGATTCCTGCGCAGCCGATGAAACGAATGTAGCAACTGCAAAAGACAAAAGCACGAAAATGGCGCGCGACTTCTTCATGGGAATCCTTCTGCCGGCCTCAATCGTACTACCTTCCCAAGCGAGTTACCGAGTTGCGAGTACGAAGTACCGAGACAATCCACATTTACGGCAACAGATTGCCGGTAGACAGAGACGAACTTTTTTGGTATCCGATCCTAATCCCGGCAGAACTGGATTCCGGCATGGAGGCCGGTTTGCATCTAAGATAGAACGATGCGCGAATCGGCGAGCCCACGGCTGGAAGAACTGGAAGAGACAGAACTGCCGGTGGCGGAACTGCGTCTGCTGGTTGATCCCGAACCTCGGTCTCGCGTCTTCGTCCAGAACCTTCGCGGCCTCTTCCAGCGCCCCAAACTTGACTTGCTGAACCTTAAGTCCACTCCCGCCGCTTTCTGGCCTGACGTTTTCGTGCACCGCGGACTTCCCTGGAATGGCTTACTGGACTCCGTCGCCGTTCACGTTCTCGCGCTCACCATGATCTGGCTGGGATCGCGCTTTCTCGGCCTGGAACCTCAAGCCAAGTCCGAGCCTGCGTTCACACACGCCGACATCCTCTTCTACACGCCCTCGGAATACCTGCCGCCGCTCGACACGCGGCGCCCGGATTCCGCCCCCGCCCGCGAGGCCGATCCCGAATTCTCGACTCAGCCCATTATTTCGCTGCCTCCAGAGGCCGACAACCGCTCACAAACCATCGTCACGCCGCCCAATGTCCAGTTGCGGCATGACGTGCCTTTGCCGAACGTCGTCGCTTGGTCAGGGACGCCGCAGCTTCCGATCGGCCCAGCCCCAGCCGTTCCAGCGTCGGAGATCTCGCGCCTGGCGCCGCAGATGGAACGCTCCGTCATCGCCCCACCACCCGACGTGCACTCGGCGACGCAGCAATCCTTGCAGGCTCCGGAGCCGTCTGTCATCGCTCCGCCGCCCGCCGTGGAAGCCGGCTCTACGCGCCCCTTGGGCGACCTCACTATCGGACATACTTCAGTGATTGCGCCCGCTCCACAGCTTTCGCTCAACGAGCAGCGCGCGGTCCCGGGCCGAAGTTCCGCTGCTTTAAGTCCACGTTCACCCCAGGTCATTGCGCCGCCGCCCTCGCTGGCTGCATCCGGACGCTCCCGCTCCGGCGGAGGCCTGATTGCGCTCAACCTCCACCCCGCAGTGGGCGCGCCGCCTGATCCGCCNNCTCGGGAGCGCCCGGCGCAATCGCTGGGAACGGGAAAGAGAATGGAAGCGGATCTGGCAAAGAAGGCAGCGGCGATCTTCCCTCGGGACTGTACGTTGGCAAAGCCTCGAACGCGCCCTCGCCGGTTGCAGGTGATCCCGCCCCAAGGAATGCGCCATCCAACACCGTAAATCCGAACCTGATTGCTGGCGTGCGCCCACCCCGCGTGTCGGCTCGCATGCAACCGGAAGGCGAGAGCAAACTCTCCGAGGAAGAGCGCGCCGTCTTCGGCAGCCGCAAGTTCTACTCGTTCAGCCTGAACATGCCCAATTTGAACTCGAACGGAGGCAGTTGGATCGTCCGCTTCGCCGCGCTCAAGCCGGATGCGGGCTCTGGACATCCATCCGCGGGGGATCCTTCGGCTGAAGATCTGTCTGCGCCCGCGGCCACGCGCAAAGTCGATCCCGCATATCCGCAGGAACTGATGCGGCAGAACGTGGGCGGCACCGTCATCCTTTATGCCATCATCCACACCGACGGCACGGTGGGCAACGTGCGGGTGCTGCGCAGCGTCGAGGAGCACATCGATCGGTTTGCCAGCGATGCCATCGCCAAATGGCAGTTCCAACCTGCCGCGAAGAACGGCGCCCCGGTGGACGTGGAAGCGACCTTCTCGATTCCCTTCCGTCCGGCACGTGTGGGATCTAACTTCTGAAGGTAGTTCTTAGGTTCTCGGCGTTAGGCTGCCGTGTTTGCAGGCACCCGTGCGAGTTTTGCATATTGTGAAACGCGGCGAACATCCAAACCATGGGGCCCAATTTGATTTGCAAGGGAAAGCAATGAAAAAACGCAAACTCGGAAGAAGCAATCTGGAAGTGTCTGCAATCGGCCTCGGCTGTATGGGAATGAGTTTTTCTTACACGCCGCTTCCGGACAGGAAAGAAATGATCTCTCTTCTCCATGCGGCGCTAGACCGTGGCATCACCTTTTTCGATACTGCGGAAGTCTACGGCCCGTTTACCAACGAAGAACTCCTGGGCGAAGCTCTCGCTCCCTTCCGTGAGCAAGTAGTGATAGCCACCAAGTTCGGCTTCAAGCTTGATCCGAACACCGGCAAGCAGGCCGGACTGGATAGTCGGCCAGAGCACATCAAGAAAGTCGCCGAGGCCTCGCTCAAGCGCCTCAAGACCGATGTCATCGATTTGTTCTATCAGCACCGCGTTGACCCCAATGTGCCGATCGAGGACGTTGCGGGAGCGATAAAAGAGCTCATTCAGCAAGGCAAGGTGAAGCACTTCGGACTCTCGGAAGCAGGGGTGCAGACGATCCGTCGCGCGCATAAAGTTCAGCCCGTGACCGCACTGCAGAGCGAATACTCGCTGTGGTGGAGGGAACCTGAAGCGGAACTGATACCGACGCTGGAGGAACTTGGGATCGGGTTCGTTCCCTTCAGCCCTCTGGGCAAAGGCTTCCTCACTGGCAAGATCGGCGAAGATACGAAGTTTGACAAACGCGATTTCCGCAACCTCGTCCCTCGCTTTACGCCGGAGAACCGGAAAGCGAATCAGGCGATGGTGGATCTGGTTGGCAGATTTGCGCAACAGAAAAAGGCAACACCTGCGCAGATCGCGCTCGCTTGGCTGCTTGCGCAGAAACCCTGGGTGGTGCCGATCCCGGGCACGACCAAGTTGCATCGGCTCGAAGAAAACATCGGAGCCCTTAACGTCCAACTTTCGCCCGACGATCTCCGCGAACTGGAGATCGCAACCTCAAAGATCGCGGTGCAAGGTGCTCGGTACCCAGAAGAGCTGCAAAAAATGGTGGGCCGCTGAACGGCAAAACAGCGAGCCGCAAAACAACAATGATTGCCCGAGTTAGACCTGGAGGGGGTTGGCCCAGCCTGGCCGCGCCAAAACCGCACTCTGCGCGAGATCTGGGTCCCAGATGTGGCGCTGCCTGGTCTTTTTCGCTGGCGTCGGTTACGGGCGGGCGTTAAGCCGTAGCCGCTTTCTTCTTTTCCAGCGCGGCATAGATTGCTGGGTCGGTGCAGACTTCGTAGTAGCTGCGGTTGGTCCAGCCCCGGACCGAGAAATCCTCGACATTGACTCGCGGCACGCGGCTCTGGCGCACTACGATTTTGCGAAAGATGTCACGATCGACCGGCACGGTGGCGCTGAACAGTTCGTATTCCCCTTTATCGGAGGCCGCGATCGAAGGCGGCAGCTTTGCCTTCAGGGGCACGAGGGAAACCTCCTGCTCCAGCTTGCGGAATGCCGCTTCATTCATGCGAATGCCGCCCAGGTTGTAGCTGAGGATGGAGTCTTCGGGACTCTCCGCCTCATCTTTCATGGGCTCGGCGTCCACCGCCTCGAACACAAAGACGTGGAACGGCCCGGCCTGCGATTCCATTAGCCTGCGGGCGCGCTTGTTGCAGGAAGAAAGGCGGTCGCTCTCATTCAGCGCTTCGGAGATCATGATCTGATGCTCGCCATCCATCAAGTACAGCGGCGCCGCCTCTTGCAACGTGATGCCCACGCCCAACTCCAGACCCGGCATGCCCGAGCGCTGCATCAGCGCGTTGTAGCCGCGCACGATCTCGATGATCTCGCGGGCCAGCACGCAGGCCCGGCTCACCGCGAGTTCGGGCTCGCCCGTACGCTCGAGGATCGCCAGGATGATGGCATCGCCCTCGAGAAAAACTTTCTGCGCCCCGTATTTGCCGATCAGCTTGTTGACCGGATCATAAAAATTCAGGCTGAAGTAAGACGCGGGATTCAGTCCCTTTTCCATCAATGTGCGGGTGAGCCGCGTGGAGTCGCGCACGTCGGCCTTGAGAACCACATGCCGCAGGACGCGTTCTTCTTCCGGCTGCTGCTCCTCAGGCAGAAGAAATTCGTAGAGCGTGCCATTGATGTGGGAAAGCTGGCGCAGTTTGTCGGTGCTCACTAGGTTCACCGAGTCGAGCGTCGCATTCAAGGTCTCCAGCCGCCGCAGATCGCGGTGATACTGAGAAAAATCCTGCAGGAAGCGCGCTGCCAGCTTGGCCCGCTCCGTTCCCCGGCAACTCGCGACCTTGCCCACAGCGGCATAAAGACTGCTGGGCGAGAGCTTGCCATGCTCCTGAATCATGCGCTCCACGCGGTCGCATTCGGGACGCGAGATCAGGGCATTCTTCAATTGCTGTGGATTGATTCGCGGGGCGTACTCGCCGAGCAGCGGCACCGCGTGGTAGGAAGCGATCACGCACTCTATCACCTGTTCATCTTCGAGCAAGCGCACCCACGTGGCCAGGCGATTCTTCTGGGCTACGCCTTCCACTGTCGAATCATCGGGCGTGCCGGTGCCCACCAAAGCCCGAGCGTTCCCCGGGGCGCACAGCCAGGCATCGATCGTCTCGGCAGTGGTCTCTTGCCCGAACAGCGAACGTATAAAGCCCCACACGATGTCCTTCAGGCTCGGGTAGCGGTCGGGATCGCGATCCCAATTGCCCAGCATCACGTAATGTTCCGCGCACAGGTAGTCGTCGCGCCCATCCTCGGAAAATGCCAGACGGTTCAGGAATAGGCCGTAGCTGGCGAGGCCGGCGCTGCCCGGTTCGCCAATCTTTTTTTCGCCAACTCGGG
>PMHI01000683.1:15567-28446 GCA_003156615.1 Acidobacteriaceae bacterium
TTCTTGCGCACCTGGAAGGCGGCCACGCGCTCCCGATACTCCACTGCTTTACCCTGCTGCCGTATGCCTTCGTAACTCTTGAGCAGAACGCGGCAGCGCTCGAGCATTTGCGCGAACTGGTGGTGCATCTCCGCGCGGAGAAACTTGGTCACGGCCAGGCGCGCCAGCAGGTCGACGGAAATGTTTTCTTCTTTTTTGGCGCGGTTCAGCGCCGCCAGGAGCAATTCGGCCAACAGCAGTTTCCAGTCAGACTTTTCCGCAGGGTGGCGAGTGGACGCCGCGGCAGTGTTTCTCATCCACGACGGTGCCTGGTTTGGCTGCGGAGCCTCGGCTGCGAGCATTCCTTCCAACTCGCCATGGCGCACGATCAACCGCGCCACTTGCGCCCGCGCCGCCTCCACGAAGCGCGGACTCAGGGCCACGTCGTGCCGCAGGTTGTCGACTCCGACCGCAAGCCCTTCGAGCGCAAGCGACGGCGCAGCCGCAATCATCTCCGGCAGAGCCTGTCGGTCGGGCTCCTTGCCCAGACGAATGATGGGAAGTCGAGGCATCGTGAATGGCTCAGAATTCCTGGAAGCTACTGATTACACATGTACATATCGAGGCTAGCACGCGTCTCGCAGCGGCTAAAGTTACGGAGGTTATGGGGGGTATGGGGCAAAGCATATGGTTCTTGTTGTTGGCCCTAGTTTTGGTTTGTCTCAGGATTGACTCTGCTCCCGTCTCCAAGTAGGCTTCCGGTCGCAGGGCGTAGGGTCGGATTGCAAATCCATGAGGAAGATACTGTGGGGCTCAATTTTGTGCGTATCGCTGGCTTGCGCCTGCGCCTACTATATTTCCTCGGCGATGAGGAAGCCCGCAGTCTGGGGATCTCAGATATCCGCATTCGAGAAGGCAGACCGGCTGAATCCGCCGAAAGCCGGGGTTATCGTGTTTACGGGAAGTTCAAGCATTCGCTTCTGGGACACACTGGCAAACGACATGAAGCCCCTGGAGGTCATCAACCGTGGGTTTGGGGGTTCGCAGATCGCTCAGGTCAACCAATATGCATCCCGAATCGTCCTTCCGTATCAGCCCCGTGCCGTGGTGCTTTATGCCGGGGACAACGATCTTTCCTGGCCCGCGTCGAAGAGTCCAGAACAGGTGTTTGGGGACTTTCGGCAATTTGTGGAGATCATTCACACGAAACTGCCCGAAACCTGGATCTACTACATATCGATCAAGCCTTCGATCCGGCGGTGGGGTAATTGGGGCAAGTGCCAAGAAACCAATGGTTTGATCGCGGACTACATTCGCACCCAACCGCGAGTCCAGTTCATTGACGTTGATCGAGCCATGCTCGACGCGCAGGGTAAGCCCCGCAAAGAACTGTTCCGATGGGATGGTCTGCATATGAATGTCGAGGGCTACGCGGTCTGGACCTCGATCATTAAACCCGTACTCCTAAACCGTTTCGCCGGCGACTGAGTCCCGCGACCGCGGGATTAATTCTTCGAGCTTCAACCAGCGCGAAAGTCGCGCACGTCTTCTCCGGGCCTAAACACGGACGCGGGGGTAATCTCTTGCGCCTCCGCCATTTTTCGGTTGACCTCGGCGAAGTCCGCCTTCACCCAGCCCACGCTGGAGGTTTCAATCTCGCCGTCCCTCGCGATCCAGAACATGGTGGGGACGTTGGTCAAGCCGTAGGCGTTCGAAACGGGATAGGTCTCGGTATCGTCGAGCAGCACGGGAAAGGTCACGCCAAACTCTTTGGTGAAGGCCGCGGTCTCCCTTGGGCCGTTCTGCGAGACACCGATGATCCTCGCACCCTGGTGCCCATATGCCCGCTCCAGCCGCTCCAGAAACGGAAACGCATACTGGCACACGGGGCAGGACACCTTGAAGAACGCGAGCACCACGGGCCCCCGTGCCAGTTCCTCACCTAGCACGAAACTCTTGCCATCCATTGCTTTCAGTTCAAACGTGGGCGCCTTCGTGCCCGCAGTCAATGCCGCCATTGGTCGTCCTCCGGTTCGTCTTTTGACGATGCTTCGCAGCCAGAACATCCCTGTCCTCGCCCCTGACCTGGCTTTATTTTAGATGATGCGGGGTGAAAACCGTGGCCGGTCGCCAGTTACCGATTGCCAGTGTCGCATCGGTTGCCACCTCAAAGCATTCCTGCCTTCCGCAGAACCTTTCGTGCTAGTCCCGTGAGTGCAACCTTGTCCAGGCGTCCGATCGGGATCCATTTGCCGAGCTCGTGCGATGACGCGGCGCTGCGCCATACTCGCACCGTGTAGTCCGTCGTCGTGATGGAATGCCGTAGTGTGAACGCCGGACCATCTCCCCGTTCACTTGCCATCTCCGGCAACTCCCACATGCCNNGCTGCCGCGCAGCTTTTCGGATCGGAGCCAGCTCTCCACGCGTTGCACACAGTTCGACAACCGGACACGTCAGGCATGCCGGCGTCCGCGGCGTGCATACCACAGCGCCCAATTCCATCATTGCCTGATTGAAGTCACCCGGCCGCTTCGCATCCAGCAGACGATTTGCCGCCGTCCACAGTTCTTCTCCAGCCAGCCGCTTCCCCTCGACTCGCTGCAAAACGCGTTCGACGTTGCCATCGACCACGGCAACCGGCGCGCTAAAGGCGATGCTGGAAATGGCTGCCGCGGTGTAGCGTCCAATCCCGGGCAACGTCCGCAATCCTTCCTCAGTCGCCGGAAACTTTCCGGCGCGCTCGCGCACGATCACCTTTGCCGCCGCGTGCATCATGCGCGCTCGCCGGTAGTAACCGAGTCCGCTCCACGCCGCGAGCACGCTGGCCTCGCGNNACCGCCGCCACTCGTGTCTGCTGCAGCATGATCTCGGAAAGCCATACGCGGTAGGGATCGCGGCTCGCGCGCCAGGGCAAATCGCGGCGGTGAAGGTCGTACCAGGCGAGGATGTTCTTCCGCAAACGGCGCTGCTGCGGAACCGAGAACAAGCTCTGAATGGATCGCCGCGCTTTCACGTTCCCCAGCTTACGCGAGAGCGGGAGCAAGGAATGGATTTCTTGCGCGCACGGTGCCGTATTTGCGGCCATATTCAAATTTTTTCGGAGAGAAGTTCGGGCAAGCCGTATTGCTCCGCATAGGCCAAATGTGGGTGTCCTACCATGGGAACTTGTACGCCGCCATTTTCCGCTCTCGCCCCATCCGGCTAANNCCATTGACCCCGCGCCGCCACCCACGAAATAATAGCTGAGCCTGGCATCCGCACGAGTCGCGTGAGTTCATTCACGCCCAGCAGCATCGAGGAGCATCATGAGCGATTTCAACCGCAAGGTGGAAGACGCGTCGGCGCGCGTCAGCAAGACTGTCGCCGAGGCCGCCGAACGCATCGAGAAAGAGATTCCCGAGTTCATCAAATACCTCAACGACGAAGTTGTGCCTGCCGTGCGCCAGCACTCGACCAAGGCTCTGCGCACCGCCAGCGAAAAGCTCACCGAACTGGCCGACTACATGGAGCAACAAAAAGCGTCGCACAAGTGAAGCTGTTCCGCGAGGCCTTCCTCCAGTGCTCTGTGATTCTGATTCTGCTTACGATCTTGCTGTTCCTACTCAGCGGCTGCGGCCATCCCAAGCAGACCCCGGTAAATGAGCCGGTGCCACCAGAGCCTTCGTCAACCGAATCGACTGCCACGTCGCATTCCGGGAACGCGAGGAGTAACCGTCTGCCGGGCGCAGGAAGCGGTAATGAAGCAAACGATGCCGACCTGGCCGAGCCCACGATTCCCGCAGGTGCCAGGCCGCTGGCTACGGAAACCGGCCGGGCGAGCTGGTACGGTCCGCCGTATCACAACCGGCGCGGATCGAATGGCGAAGTCTACAACATGCATGCCATGACAGCAGCGCATCGCACGCTGCCGCTAGGCTCGATCGTGCGCGTCACGAATCTGAAGACCGGCCACACGGCGTTGGTGCGCATCACCGACCGCGGGCCGTTCATTCCCGGCCGTATTCTCGATTTATCGCTGGCCGCCGCACGCAAGCTTGACGTTTACGTGCCTGGTGTCGCCGAGGTGAGAGTGGAAGTGATGCAGGCCCCGGCGTCTCTCGAGACCGGTGGAAAGTGGGCGGTGCAGATTGGCGGCTTCCCCAACGAACAAGGAGCTAAAAAGCTCGCCGATCACCTTACCCGCATCTACCGCACGGCCAAGGTGGTGCGCTTCGGCAGCCCCGTGGGCGACTGGTGGGTGCGAGTGCGCGTCCTTGACGACGACCGCGAGCGCGCCCAGGAAGTCGCTGCCGAAACAAAAACGCCGGAGGGCGCGGTCTTTCTGGTGAGACTGGACTAGGGGCGGTCGTTATTCGTTGGTGGTTAGCCGTTAGCCAGTAGTTACTTTTGCCACAAAGGCTTCTTTGAGCATGGTCGACGTCATTCCCGGAACCGCGCGCCTTCGCGGCGCAAAGATGATCGCCGGCGCGGCAGCGCTGTACCTTGTGCTGCGTGTGGTGGGCTTTCAGAAGTTCTTTGTGAACGACGCCGAGGGGATCGGCGCACTTCTCCAGATCATCGGCACGCTCTACAGCGTGGTCTACGCGTTCGCCATCTACGTAATCTGGGGACAGTTTACGTCTGTCGAAAACGAAATTCGAAAGGAGTCAGGAGCGTTAAAAGGCCTGCTCCTTTTCAGTCAGCGGTTCAGAGAACCAGTTCGTGAACCGATCGTGCGGGCGGTGAAGACTTATGCGCGGGGAGTTGCGGAGACGGAATGGAGGGCGCTGGCCGCGGGCGCGGACAGTGACAAAACCGACAAACTATTCTCCGCAGTCATTTCCAGTATCACTGACGTGAAACCTGAGGACGACACCGAGCGCATCCTCTATCAGAGGCTGCTTGAGATTGCGAATCAGGCGAGCGTCCACCGCGATGAAAGGCTCGCCCTAAGCGTAAAGCGAATGCCGCAGACGCTTGCGGCGTTTGTCACTCTTACGGCGGCGATGATTCTGTTTCTGCTTTTCTTTTTTCCCTTCGGCAATATTGTGCTCGGCCTGATATCCGTCGCAATTACAACCATGCTGCTCTTCTTCGCCAACTTCGTGCTGACGGACCTGGACAATCCCTTCGAAGGCACCTGGAACGTGGGCTCTGAGCCCTTCGCCGAATTGGTCACAAAGTTTCGCTAGTCTTGGCGGGTCCACCGCGGAAGCGATGAGAGGGGAGCTAGAGACAGGGGCATCCCAAGGAAGCACCGGTGGAGGAAGCGGGCGCGGAACATCGCTCACGCGCGAGTTTTCATGCACTTCTCGACCTTCTTGTCGAGACCGTCGGGGAACGCCATCCCATCCTGGACCCCCGTATAGAGCAGGCACATTTCCGGCCTCTTGAGAAAACCCTTTCGTACTTATTCAGCCAGAACGCCAGATGCTGACGGCCAATGCCGGGATTGCTTCAAGCACGTGGTTTGCTTTTCGATAATATTCAGCATTTTCTGGTTGTCCTGATGCAAGGATCCCTCGGTCGTTGCCCTGAGCTGGTCGAAGTGAAATTTTTCTTCCTGGTTCAGCTTGCCGAAATGTCGAAAAAGGAACTCCTCACCCGCCGCTACCGCACGGCCAAGGCGGTGCGCTTCGACAGTCCGCGTGGGCGACTGGTGGGTGCGAGTGCGCGTCCTTGACGACGACCGCGAGCGCGCCCAGCAACTTGCTGCCGAAACAAAAACGCCGGAAAGCGCGGTCTTTCTGCTAAGACTGGACTAGAATTCAGTGGTTCAGCCCCCGCTGACAATCTCCGGCTCAGGTGTTATCGTTTCCGCTAGGGTGAACGAGCCTGGTGACCAAACCCTGGTAACCAAACCTGGTAGCCAAACAATGACTGACCCCAGCAGCAGCTGCCTTTTCTGCCGCATTCTCCGCGGCGAGATTCCCGCGAAGAAAGTCTACGAGGACGAACATGTCTTTGCCTTTGAAGACATCAACCCGAAGGCGCCCACGCACGTGCTAGTCATCCCAAAGAAACATTTTGCGGGATTGAAAGAAGCGCAGGCTGACGACGCCGAAGTGATCGGCCGCTGTCATTTGGTGGCGGCCGAGATTGCGCGCCAACGGAACATCGAGCAAGGATACCGCACCGTGCTCAACGTAGGTCCGGGTGCGGGGCAGTCTGTCTTTCATCTCCACGTCCACCTGTTGGGCGGACGTTCTCTGAGCTGGCCTCCGGGGTGAGGAGCAGTTCTCAGTCTCAGTTTCTCCTATCCAGAGATGCTGCCCTCGACTCTCCATTCGGGGCTTGACCTCACTTCCTGCTAACGACAATGTAATTCCAGAGAAGGCTCCCACGCGACTCGAACTCACCCGCATCGGCAACTCACCCGGTATTCGCATTCCCAAGCCGCTCATCGCGCAGTGCGGCTTGGGCGAAGTCGTGCGTGTCCGCGTAACCAAGGAAGGGCTTGTCATCGCGCCCCTCGTCATGGCTGGAAGCAGGCCTTCGCTGCGTCCCCTCCGGCCCAAGCTGGAGACGCTGCTCGATTCAGCATCGCCAAATGCGTTTGATACCCGGGGTTCGGAAATGGTGAGCTATCCTCGGCGGGGCGAAGTGTAGCTCATAGCCCTCAGACCCGTCGTAGGGCTCGGAAATCAAGAAGACACGGCCCTTATCTGGTTGTCTCCCCTGACGAGATGAACGAACCGCTGGAGACTGTGCTGGTAGCGCCGATGACGACGACGCTCCGCAGCTATCCCACGCGTCTTAATCTCACAAAAATCGGGCAAGTCGCCCTAGATCAGTAGCTGGCGGTCGATGGCCAGCGTCTGGTCCGCCGGCTCGGCGCGGTTTCGACTAAAACCAATGAGGTTTCAAGCGTGCTGGTGGAGATCTTCGTTCGCCGACCAAGATATCGCGCTCAGGGCGCGGGCTTTTCGTCTACTGTACCGTTGGATTCTCGTCTTCCGGCGCCCCGTGACGGCGCAGCAATTGGGGAAGGTTCTGGGAGAAGGCGGAGCGAGGGAGAACCATGTCGCATCCCACTTCATGCGCCTTCTGCTTTAGATCGCCTTGCACGTGGGAGAGAAACCCGATGATCGAGGTTCCCTTCTTGAGCTTCGCCTTCAGCTTCGGGATGAGCGTCAGCGGCTTGGCATTGGCGTGGTTGAGATCGAAGATGATCAGCGATGGTTTCTCTTCGCCGTTGTGCTGCATCCGTTCGGCCAAGTCTTTGTCGTTCTTGGCGAACTCAACCTTGACGTTGAGCTTGCGCGCCGTCTCTTGAATCTTGGCCGCGAAGAACAGGTCATCGACGAAGGCAAAGATGCGCGAGTTGGAATCCTCACGCAATGCGGGTAAAGGTTCGGGATCGACAGGCGCAAAGGGCGCAGCGAAGCCGGGACGAGGGCCCCGACGCGCGCCTTGGCCGTTGCCGTTACCCGACAATGCGGCGCGATAGCTGTGATCCATGGGCGCGGTGTAGATGCCGTCCTGATTGTGGCGCGACTGGCTGGGGCCGGCAGGACGGTGCCCGCGAGCATTGTTAGGGCGGCGTCCGCGACGCCGTCGGCCTCTGCCTCCGCTACCGGAGGGTCTTCCTGGTCCTGCGTTCATAGTCCTCTCAAAGCTGCTGGGCCGGGTACTGGACCCGGTATAGGGTTGCAAAACTCCACGCTTTCAGGTTCCCCATTTGGTTGCGGCAGAATCTGACAATATTGGCGCACAGCTACCTTCTCGCGGGGGCCTATCCACTTGCTCGCTCACACTACTCGGTCACACCCTTCACCATCTCTCGCGACCGCGTTCGGGGGACATGGCCAACTAGCCATGCGGGATTGCGGGTTGGGCCGGACGCAATCGTGAACGCAATCGTGATCGACCGCTCTCTGCTGAAGCAAACTCGTACTGGCGAAAAAAACTTCTAATTTTTGCGTATTCAGTTATCCGATATCGGAGTCCGTCGCGCCGCCGGGAACGGCCTGGGGCGCGGAAGGCCTACGCGGGAACGAGGCCAATGAGAACAACCTAATGGTACTCGCACCGGCGCAGGCGCGCAAGGGGCAAAGTGGTAGCATTTTTGCACAGGAGGCCATGACTGTCCGGCTTCGGGTTTCTCGTGAGTCATCCGTGGCCAGCGGCCAGAAACTTCGGCCTATACCGGCATTATTGATCCCTGACGACTTTCGAGCCGGCTTACGGCGCCGTTACGTTGAGAGTGATCGAAAGTGAGCTGGTGATCGGGTTCGCGCCGCCGGTGGTGGCGTTGATGGTTACGGCATATGTTTGGGCAGGCGTTCCTGAGTTCGTCGGGCTGATGTTGGTGCCGCCGCCACCGCTGCAAGAGCCTAACCCCAGCGTGGAGAAGCCGAGAACCACAATCAGGCTGAGCAGGCGCAGGCGGTGCGTGCGCGATCCCGCCGCAAGAACAATTCCGAATAAGCCGGGGAGCAGCAGGGCATAGAAGAACCGGCAGCCGCCGAGCGGTGGACGCAACTGCGCCGTCGGGGCTGTAGTCTGGAAGCTGACCGAGACTGCGATCGCATTGTCGGGCTGGCCGGTGTTCGGGACTTGGCAGTTGATTTCATTAGTCGTAAGAGAAGGGACGCCAGTGCAGGTATATGTGAGCGGCACAGCCGTGGTAGCACCGGCGCCACTGCCCACGATGAAACCGCTCGTGCCAGCGACAGCGACATTGACCTGAGCGCTTCCCCCCACGGTCACAGGGAAGGTTGCGCCGTTGGTCGATGAAAGAGTGAAGGTCTCAGTGGTCGCGGTCACGGTCAGGTTCACCTGCGCTGTCTGCGATCCGCCAAATGTGCCGCTGGCGGTGCCGGAAACGGTGATCGTCTGCACGCCCGTGGGCAAGGCCATGTTGGCCGCAGTGGTGATGGTCAAGGTGACGGGGACGGAGTCGGTGCCGTCCAGCGTGACGCTCGCAGGACTGAAGCTGCAGAGCGCACCTGCGGGTAGACCCGCCGTGCAGCTGCCAGGAGCGGAACTCGTGGAGTTCGTGAAGTTAATGGTTGCAGTGGAACCGTTCACCGGCGTGATGGTCAGGACGGCCGTGGCTGTTTGCCCGGCGGCGATGGAGCTGGGAGACAGGGCAGTGGTGACCGCCAGAGTGAAATCCGACGCCGCTTCGCTGGCTTTCCAGGCAACAGCGAGGGCATTGGCGTCGACGGAGCCGAGGCCGGTGACCGGGCTGTAACCAACGCCGGCGCTGAAGCCGTACTGGAACGGCGAAGTCGCTGGGCAATCCGGAGTTCCGCTGGTGCAAGGCACGATGTTGTTGCCTGTAGTGACATTGTGAAAAGCGGCGGGGTGGCTGGCCGCCAGACTATAGAGCTGGGGATTTATTAGCCCCAGTCCTGATCCATCCAGGGACTCGTTGAGCAGAGCAACGATGGCAGCAAAGGTAGGGGCCGCGCAAGACGTGCCACCGACTAGGGTAAGGTCTCCGCCGGGGCCGGTCCGGAAACCACTGGTGCAGCTGGCTACGATTGCGCCGTTCTCACCATCCTCGGAGCAGAATAAATAGCCATCGTGGTAGGGCGACGCATTCAATGCGAGGTCAGGCACATCGCGTTCGCCGTCGCCGGGTACGCCGGTACCAGTCTGCCATGTAGGTTTCTCGAAATAGATACTGGCGCCGCCACCCGAAGCGAGTAGGCCGCGACCCTCGACGGTGTCATTCCAGGCCGTCTCCGGGACATATTTAAGGGCCGAAGAGATGGTATCGGTGCCACCGGTCGTGCCGCTCCAGTAGGGGGGGTCGGCGGCGGCATTCCCGCCGGTCACCGGAGTGTCACCGTTCGGATTGTCCCCGTCGAATTCCGTCCCGCCCATGCCGGTCACCTCGGGAATAGCGGCGGGAACGTCAACGGCCAATCCCCCACTGGCCTTCGCGCTGTCGGTTGCATCGCAATCGGCGGCGCCGGCATCGCCTGAAGCGGCCAGGATGGTCTGGCCTTGGGCATTGGCTTGCTGCGCCCATCCCTGGACGGTCTGCGGGAAATCAGCGGGCAGCAATTGCTCGCAGTAGCCGTAGCTGGTGCTGATGACAGGGGCATAATTGTTGTCGACAGTCTGCTGAAGGGCGTCCCATACGCTGTACGTGCGGTTCGTGCAAGTTTCGCTCGCAAGCAGACCGGCGTAGACGAAAATGATATTGGCATTCTTGGCGACCCCGCCGGACCACTCCAGATCGAGATCCGATTCACCCTCATCGCCCGGGCATCGGGTAGAGGTCGAATTACTGGGGTAGAGCAGATACTGCGGAGTCATTGCGGCAAGACCTGCGGCGCTGCGGAAGTTGCTGAGGTCGGTTGCGCTGACGCTAGACTGTCCGACGATCGCAATCGTCTGGCCCGTGCCGTTGGTGCCGGCATTGTAGAGGGGCTGAACATCGTAGATGGTGGCGAAATCTGCGGGCGTCAAAAAATGATCGCCGGAAAGATGATCGGTGAAATGCGGGTCCGCCCCACCCGAGGATATCCTCGCGAATTTCGCCCGCGGCTTGGGAGCGAAGTTGTGAAGATGTCCCACCCCGAGCACCACTCCGGCAAGCGCGGCGGGCATCGAGGGGTTGGTTGCGTTGGCGAAATGGATTACGCCGTCGACCAGGTAATCGTGGATCCCAGCGCGGAAGGCCGATTCGACCTGCGCCACGGTCCCGTCGAAGGAGATCTGGTTGCGGCTGTTGGCGACCGAGGTCACGGTGAAACCCTGGGATTCGAGCCAGGCGACGACGCGTTTGATGTCGCCTCGGGTCATTCCGAAGCGGTCGGCAAACTGCGCTGGCGTGAGCCATTTGTGGTAATTCGGGGAGGAGCGATCCTGCTGCTGGGCCAGCAACTTGTTCAGATCCTGCTGCTGGGCGGCGGAGAGTCGGAAAGCCAGCGTAACGCCGTAGAGGAGCTTACTGCCGTCGGTTTGGCCAAGATCAAAGCGCGGCTGGGCAAGACCGTGCACGTTGCCCGTGAGCACCACCATCGAGGAGTCGATGGGTCCGGTGATGCGATCGGGCTGCGCGGCGAAGCACAGCGATGAGGCTAGAAGGGGTAAAAGAAGCTTCCAAAGTCGCATGAACCGCTCCATCGGCAGTTGAGGTTGAGGGGCTGTGCTCCTTAGCTTACACGGCTTCATTGCACTCTGATCAAGTTTTGTGGAGGAGGGTTGTACGCCGTTACCAAAGTTGCACAGTTGCTTGGACGGCGAAGGCGAACGATGGTATTTGGATCACATTCCGAGCAAGTTGGGATGGACTTTGGCATATCCGTGCTCTTGCGCCCAGAGATTGAGCGGGACCGAGGCAAATTCGTCGACGGTCGCAGGCACAGATGGCATGGCGGAGCGCATACAGTACCGCCCGCATTGACTGTGGCCCTGGGTCCGATTATAGTTTGGGGCAAATTTGGGGTGCTGTCGTTCGGCTTGTCATTCGAAGTAGTCGACCGCAAGCCAGAACGTATAAGGAGAGCAGAAGGTCGGCGGCGGACCGCTCCACCGGCTTTCGTACGAGCAGGTCACGAAGGACAGCACGACGGGAAAATAACCGGCACCATCCGCGCACAACCCAAGCTCAGCTGGCATAATTCGCCGAAACCGGAGTTCGAAGTCGGAATTCCAGCCTGGAAGGGAACCTTATGTCGAAGAAAGTAGCAGATCTCTTGTGGGAGATGCTGGCCAACGCCGGAGTCAAACGCTGTTATGGCATCGTTGGTGACGCTCTCAATCCGGTCATCGACGGGCTGCGCCGCAACGGAAAGATCGAGTTCATTCATGTCCGCCACGAAGANNGCTGGCCCCGGTGTCGTCCACCTGTTCAATGGGCTAATGGACGCGCGCAAGGAGGGCGCACCGATCATCGCCATTGCTGGCGATGTGGAGACGAGCTTGATCGACACGGAAGCGCTCGAAGAACTCAATCCTTACAAGTTCTTCGAGGCCGCATCTCTTTACACCGGGCGGCTTGTCAATCCTGAGCAGGCGCGGTCGATCATCAATACTGCGATTCTCACGGCCCTCCTCGAAAAAGGACCTACGGTAATTTCGATTCCGGGCGACGTCGCATCGTCGGATGTAGCCGACCGCTCTAGCGAGATCACGATTCCGAACCCACCCATCCTTCGCCCTTCCGACGCCGACCTGAATCAACTTGTGCAGATGATCGACCACGCGAAAACGATAGCGATCTTCGGAGGCGATGGCTGCCGGGATGCCCGCGACGAAGTGGTTGAACTGGCGGACAGACTGAAGGCGCCGATTGGTTATTCGTTCCGCGGCAAGCAATGGTTGGAACACGACAATCCGAATGCCGTTGGCATGACCGGCCTGCTCGGTTACGGTGGAGCCTACGGCGCTATTCATGAGGCCGAACTTCTACTGCTGCTCGGCACTGACTTTCCCTTCAAAGAATTCCTGCCCGACCGTAGCGTAAAGAAAGTCCAGATCGACAAAGATCCCAAACACATCGGCCGCCGGACAGCCGTGGACCTCGGGCTTGTCGGAGACATCAAGGCGACCGTCACGGCATTGCTGAAGAGCATCAGTGACAAGACCGACGACAGCTTTCTCAACAAACAACTCGCGGACACGAAGTCTTTCCACGGTCTTTTGCAGCACTATGTCGAAAAGGGGCCCGAGATCAAGCCCATACGTCCGGAGTTCCTGTCGGCGACGCTGAGCGATCTTGCTGCCGACGATGCGATGTTTTTCGCCGACACGGGCACGGCATGCATATGGATGGCAAGGCATATCCAGGGCGGCAGAAATCGCAGGCTTTTCGGCTCGTTTTCATGGGCGTCCATGGCGAATGCGGCGCCCAATGCGTTTGGCGCGCAGTTGGCATACCCGGGCCGGCAAACCATCGCCCTGTCGGGTGACGGGGGCTTCACGATGCTCGCCCTCGGCGACCTATTGACCCAGGT